>JAFMQY010000170.1:326-8557 GCA_017354415.1 Nocardioides sp. | reverse complement strand
CGGCCTGTTCCAGGGGTTCCCGGTCTCCACCAGCGGCTCCCGGACGGCGGTTGCCGTGCAGAACGGCGCCCGGAGCCCGCTCGCCTCCCTGGTCGGCGCGGCCGGCGTGGTCGCGATGCTGCTCTTCGCCCCGGGCCTGCTGAAGAACCTGCCCCAGCCCGCACTCGCCGCCGTCGTGATCGCTGCGTCGCTGTCCCTGGCAGACCTGCCGGGACTGGCCCGGCTGCGCAGGCTGCGGACCTCGGAGTTCGTCCTCGCGCTCGCCGCGTTTCTCGGCGTCGCCGTGTTCGGGGTGCTGCCCGGCATCGGCATCGCGGTGGCGCTGTCGATCCTGAACGTCTTCCGCCGCGCATGGTGGCCCTACCAGGCGGTCCTGGGCCGCACCCACGAGGTCTACGGGTTCCACGACGTCGAGTTCCGCGAGGAGACCGAGCATCTGCCGGGGCTCCTCCTCTACCGGTTCGACGCGCCGCTGCTCTTCGTCAACGCCCGCTCCTTCCGCGAGGAGGTACGCCGGCTGGTCGGCGTCGCGCGGCCACGGTGGCTGGTGCTCGCAGCCGAGCCGATCACGGACGTGGACACCACCGCCGCCGACATGCTGACCGACCTCGAGCACGAGCTGACCGAAGGGGGCACCCGGCTGGTGTTCGCCGAGCTCAAGGACGCGGTGCGCGCGAGGATCGAGGGTTACGAGCTGGTCGACGCCGTCGACCCGGGGCGCTACTACCCGACCGTGCGCGCAGCCGTCGAGGCCTACCAGGCCGAGACCGGCGTCGCCTGGGTGCCCGGACCGGGTCCCTACCGAGTGGACTGACCGAGCAGTTCCCGGCCACGGCCCCAGGCACCGTGACCGGGTTTCGACGCCCGGTCGCGAGCTCGCAGGCTCGCTCGCGCGCTTGCTCAAGCTGGGCTCGCCCACGCCGTGCCCTCGTCCCTCGGGCTCGGCTGCTCGCTTCACGAATAGTCGGCGGAGGCCCGCTCGGCCATCTCCAGGAAGGCCCGGCGAGAGGCGAGGTCGTTCTCGAGCTCCGCGACCCTCGTGGCGTCACCAGCGGCACGAGCGCGATCGAGGTCCGCCTCGACCTTCCCGATCGCCTCCTGGAGCTTGGCGACCATGTCGTCGGCCCGCGCGGACTTCTCGGGGTCGGTACGCCGCCACTTCTCCTCCTCGACGCCCCGGATCGCCTGCTCCACCGCACGCATCCGGTCCTCGAGGGGACGGATCTTCTCGCGCGGCACCTTGCCGATCGCGTCCCAGCGCTCGGCCAGCTCGCGGATGGCCTGCTTCGCGGCGCCGACGTCGGTGACCGGGAGCAGCGCCTCGGCCTCGTCCAGGAGCTTCTCCTTGGCCTCGGCGTTCGCCGCGAACTCGGAGTCCTGAGCGGCCATCGCGGCGTCGCGGGCTCCGAAGAAGGTGTCCTGGGCTCCCCGGAACCGGGTCCAGAGCTCGTCCTCGACGTCCCGCGGCGCCGGACCGGCGGCCTTCCACTGCCGCATCAGGTCGCGGTAGGCGCCCGAGGTGGGACCCCACTCGCGCGAGCCCGACAGCTTCTCGGCCTCGGTGACCAGCCGCTGCTTGACCAGCCTGGCGGCCTCGCGCTTCTCGTTCTGCTCGGCGAAGTGCGCCTTGCGGCGCCGGGTGTACGACGTACGGGCGGTCGAGAACCGGCGCCACAGAGCGTCGTCGGAGGCGCGGTCGATCCGCGGGAGGGCCTTCCACTCGTCGAGCAGCTGCCGGAGCCGGTTGGCGCCGTTGCGCCAGTCGTTGCTCCCCGCGAGCCGTTCCGCCTCGCTGACCAGGCGCTCCTTCTCCCCCTTGGCAGCCGCAGCCCGCTCCGCGCGCTCGGCCCGTCGGGCCTGGCGCTGCTGGGAGATCACCGGTCCGAGCGCGTCGAGCCGGCCCACGAGGGCGGTCAGGTCGCCCACGGCGTTCGCCTCGGCCACCTGGGTGCGCAGCGTCCGCACGGTCTCGGTGGCCTCGTCGGGCGAGATGACCCCGGCGTTCACCCGCTGCTCGAGCAGGTGGACGCTGCCCTCCAGCTCGTCGTACCGCTTGGCGTAGAAGGCGAGCGCCTCCTCGGCCGTGCCCTCCGGGTACTGCCCGACGGCACGCTCCCCGTCCGGGGTCCGCACGTAGACCGTTCCGTCGTCGGCGACGCGTCCCCACTCGCTCGTCGTCACTGTGTCCCTCTCGGGTCCCTCTCGGTCCCTTGTGATGTCATGGTCGGCTGCGCAGCCGGTGCTCTGCCGCGGTGCGGCCAACGCCCCATGCTAACGAGGGGGGCTGTACGACCCCGCAGGCACGGCTCCCTGCACCGATTCCATCACGCTCCGCGACGGTGGATAGTCTGCCGGGGTGCTGATCGCCGGCTTCCCCGCAGGCTCGTGGGCCGCGAACTGCTACGTCGTGGCCACCGGCCCGGGTACCGAGTGCGTGGTCGTCGACCCCGGCCAGGACTCCGCGCCCGGCATCGCCGAGATCGTCCGGGAGCACCGGCTGAAGCCGATCGCGGTCCTGCTCACACACGGCCACCTCGACCACATGTGGTCGGTCACGCCGGTCGCCGGGACCTACGACGCCACCGCGTGGATCCATCCGGCCGACCGGCACCTCCTGGCCGACCCGTTGGCCGGGATCTCCCGCGAGACCGCGGCGATGCTGCTCGGCGGCCGCCACGAGTTCGTCGAGCCCGATGACGTCGCCGAGCTCGCGGACGGGCAGGTCCTCGAGCTCGCGGGCCTGCGGGTGGTCGTCGACCACACCCCCGGCCACACCCAGGGCTCGGTGACCTTCCGCACGCCGTACCGGCGCGACGAGATCTCGGAGGTGATGTTCTCCGGTGACGTGCTGTTCGCGGGATCCATCGGCCGGACCGACCTGCCCGGCGGCGACCACGCGACGATGCTGTCGACGCTGCGGGACAAGGTGCTGACGCTGCCCGACGACGTCGCGGTGCTTCCCGGCCACGGGGAGCAGACCTCCATCGGCCGCGAGCGCGCCACCAACCCGTTCCTGCTCGAGCTCACCGGCAGCGCCGGTGAGCAACCGGGCCGTGTCACCCGAGGACTCTGACGGATGAGCCGACCCACGCCGCTGAGCGGCTTCCCCGAGCTGCTGCCCGCCGA
Source organism: Nocardioides sp. (assembly GCA_017354415.1). Taxonomy (GTDB): domain Bacteria; phylum Actinomycetota; class Actinomycetes; order Propionibacteriales; family Nocardioidaceae; genus Nocardioides. The sequence continues at coordinate 5,431 of JAFMQY010000170.1, read as the reverse complement.
CCGCGCGGTCGAACGTGAGGTGATCGCCACCCTGTCGCGCACCTTCGAGCTGCACGGGTTCGCGAACATCGAGACCCGCGTCGTCGAGCCGCTCGACCGGCTGGCCAAGGGTGGCGAGATCGACAAGGAGATCTACGTCCTGCGCCGGCTGCAGGCGGACGAGACCGCCGACGACACCGGTCTGGGGATGCACTTCGACCTCACGGTCCCGTTCGCCCGCTACGTGCTGGAGAACGCCGGCCACCTGGAGTTCCCGTTCCGGCGGTACCAGATCCAGCCCGCCTGGCGTGGCGAGCGACCCCAGGAGGGTCGCTACCGCCAGTTCACCCAGGCCGACATCGACGTCGTGGGCAAGGACGAGCTGCCGTTCCACCACGACGTCGAGGTGATGCGGGTGATGATCCAGGCGGTCGGCGGGCTGCCGCTGCCGCCCCTGTCCTTCCAGATCAACAACCGCAAGCTGATCCAGGGGTTCTACCGCGGGCTCGGGATCCCCGACGTGACCGCGGCGATCCGGGCGATCGACAGACTCGACAAGATGCCGCCCGAGGCGGTGATCGAGCTGCTCGAAGAGCAGGCCGGCGCGACCCGGGAGCAGGCCGAGCGCTGCCTGGAGCTGGCCACCATCCGGGCGTCGGACCACTCGCTCGTCCAGCGCGTACAGGCGTTGGGGGTCGATGACGACCTGCTGAGCCGTGGCCTGGCCGAGGTGGCGACGGTGCTCGAGGGCTGTGCCGACCTGGTGTCCGAGGGACACGTCACACTCGAAGCCAACCTGCGGATCGCCCGCGGGCTCGACTACTACACCGGGACCGTGGTCGAGATCTTCATGGAGGGTTACGAGCGGCTCAAGTCGGTCGGTGGCGGTGGCCGGTACGACGCGCTCGCCGACGACGGGCGCACGACGTATCCCGGGGTCGGGATCTCGTTCGGCCTCTCCCGCACCCTGCTTCCGCTGCTGACCGAGGGCGTGCTGGCCGGGAGCCGGCCGGTGCCCAGCGCCGTGCTGGTCGCACTCGCCAACGAGGAGAGCCGGCCGGCCAGCGACCGGATCGCCGACGCGCTCCGCCGCCGAGGGATCGCCTGCGAGGTGGCCGCGGCCCCACAGAAGTACGGCAGGCAGATCCGGTACGCCGAGCGCCGCGGCATCCCGTTCGTCTGGTTCCCCGCCACCGGGCCGGACCGGTCCGACCAGGTCAAGGACATCCGCTCCGGGGACCAGGTCGATGCGGACACCGCGAGCTGGACGCCGCCCGAGGCGGACCTCCGCCAGACCATCGTGACCCGGAGCCGCACGGACCCCCCTGTTTCCGAGGAGAAGACCGAGTGATCCGCACCCACGACGCCGGGACCCTGACCGCCGCCGACGAAGGGACGCAGGTGACCCTCGCCGGCTGGGTGGCGCGGCGGCGTGACCACGGCGGCGTGGCGTTCATCGACCTCCGCGAGGCGAGCGGGGTGGCCCAGGTGGTGATCCGCGACGAGGAGGTCGCGCACAGCCTGCGCAGCGAGTACTGCCTGAAGGTCACGGGCACGGTCCGGAAGCGCCCGGAGGGCAACGCCAACCCGAACCTCCCGTCCGGCGAGATCGAGGTGATCGCCGAAGAGGTGGAGGTGCTCAGTCCCAGCGCCGTCCTGCCCTTCCCGATCGACGAGCACGTGGACGTGGGGGAGGAGGCGCGGCTCCGCCACCGCTACCTCGACCTGCGTCGCTCCGGCCCGGCGGCTGCGATCCGGCTGCGCAGCAGGGTGAACAAGGCCGCGCGCGACATCCTCGACGACCACGGCTTCGTCGAGATCGAGACGCCGACACTGACCCGGTCCACGCCTGAGGGCGCCCGCGACTTCCTGGTGCCGGCCCGGCTCCAACCGGGCAGCTGGTACGCCCTGCCGCAGAGCCCGCAGCTGTTCAAGCAGCTCCTGATGGTGGCCGGCATGGAGCGCTACTACCAGATCGCCCGCTGCTACCGCGACGAGGACTTCCGCGCCGACCGGCAGCCGGAGTTCACCCAGCTCGACATCGAGATGAGCTTCGTCGACCAGGACGACGTGATCGCGGTCGCCGAGGACGTGCTGGTCGCGCTCTGGAAGCTGATCGGGTACGACGTGCCGACACCGCTGCCCCGGATGACGTATGCCGAGGCGATGGCCCGGTTCGGCACGGACAAGCCCGACCTGCGGATGGGCCAGGAGCTGGTCGACTGCACGTCGTACTTCGCGGACACGGAGTTCCGGGTGTTCCAGTCGCCCTACGTCGGGGCCGTGGTGATGCCGGGCGGCGCCGACCAGCCGCGACGCCAGTTCGACGCGTGGCAGGAGTGGGCCAAACAGCGCGGCGCCCGCGGCCTGGCGTACGTCACGATCGGCGAGGACGGCGAGCTGGGCGGCCCGGTCGCCAAGAACCTCAGCGACGGTGAGCGAGCGGGGCTCGCGGCTCACACGAGCGCCGAGCCGGGCGACTGCGTCTTCTTCGCGGCCGGTCCGGCGAAGTCCAGCCGGGCGCTCCTCGGGGCCGCACGACTCGAGATCGGTCGGCGCTGCGGCCTGATCGAGGAGGACGCCTGGAGCTTCCTCTGGATCGTCGACGCCCCGCTGTTCGAGCCCGCCGACGAGGCGACCGCCGCCGGCGAGGTCACGGTCGGCAGCGGGCAGTGGACGGCGGTGCACCACGCGTTCACCTCGCCCCAGGACCTCGCCACCTTCGACCAGGACCCCGGAAACGCCCTCGCCTGGGCCTACGACATCGTCTGCAACGGCAACGAGATCGGCGGCGGCTCGATCCGTATCCATCGCGGCGACATCCAGCGGCGGGTCTTCGCGGTGATGGGACTCGACGAGGAGGAGGCCCAGGAGAAGTTCGGCTTCCTGCTCGACGCCTTCCAGTACGGCGCGCCCCCACACGGGGGTATCGCCTTCGGCTGGGACCGGATCGTCGCCCTGCTCTCGAGGTCCGAGTCGATCCGCGATGTGATCGCCTTTCCCAAGTCCGGCGGCGGCTACGACCCGCTCACCGGAGCCCCGGCGCCGATCACCGCCGATCAGCGCCGGGAAGCGGGGGTCGACGCGCCCTTGGATCGGTCCAAGCCCCGAGACTGAATCGTTACCTCGCCGAGTCTGGAAATCGCTTGACCGTCGTTTAGAGTCCATCCCGGTCCAGGAGCCGTGACCTGCCTCACCCGGCCTCGTCAGGGTTCCGGGCAGCAGCAGCCACGGACGATCTTCACGGCGCGAGAAAGGTGAGCCATGGGCATCAGTGCGACTGAACTTGCCGAAGCCCCGGTAGGCGCAGAAGAAGCACCTGAAGGTAAGAAGCTCGCCGGCCGATCTCCGACTCGCATCGCACTGGATCGCCTCCGCAAGGACAAGCTCGCCATGACCTGTCTGGTCATCGTGGTGCTGTTGGTCCTCGCGGGCATCTTCGCCCCGCTGATCTGCAGGATCCTCGGCATCTACCCGACAGCGGAGACGATCCCCTACGACCCGAGCAAGGTGCTGGCCTTCGACACCGGCCTGCCGAAGAACGGGCCGCCGAACCACGGGTTCTGGCCCGCCCACCCGCTCGGCCTGGCTCCGCAGACGGGAGTCGACAACCTCGCGCGGCTCCTCTACGGCCTGCGCACGTCGTTGTTCGTGGCCACCATGGCCACGGTGTTCAGCACCCTGATCGGTGTGGTGCTGGGCCTGGTCGCCGGCTTCTCCCGCGGCTGGCTCGACCGGATCATCATGTTCGTCACCGACCTGTTCCTGTCGTTCCCGTTCATCCTCGGCGCGCTGGCGATGGCCCCCATCATCGTGTCCCACTTCCCGAAGGGCAGCCAGCTGCACACCCTCTACGTCGTCAACCTCTTCGCGCTCATCGGGATCCTGGTCTTCTTCACCTGGATGGGGCTGACCCGTCTGATCCGCGGCCAGGTGCTGTCTCTGCGTGAGCGCGAGTTCATCCAGGCCGCCCAGGTGATGGGCGTGCCGACCCGCAGGATCCTGTTCAAGGAGCTGCTGCCCAACCTGGTCGCCCCGATCGTGGTCGCGACCTCCCTGTCCCTGCCGGCTTTCGTCACCGCCGAGGCCGGCCTGTCCTACCTGGGTATCGGCATCGTCGGCATCCCCTCCCTGGGTCAGACGATCAACGACGCCCAGCAGTGGTGGGACATCTACCCGCTCTACCTGTGGGCCCCGGTCATCACGATCACCGTGCTGGTCCTGGCGCTCAACCTCCTCGGCGACTCGATCCGAGACGCCTTCGACCCCCGAACTCGCCGGTGATCGGTTCACCGGGAGAAATGCAAGATCCACGGAAAGGGTGGGCTATGCGGTTCAAATCACCGTTGATCGCCATCTCCGCGGTCGGCGTGCTGGCTCTGAGCGCCTGTGGCGGCTCCGGGTCATCCAGCGGCAACGCGGCAGATCAATCACAGAACAACAAGCAGCTCGGTAACACCGGCAACGGCCAGGACCCGACGGCGAAGGGCCCGGTCACGATCGCGGGTGCCCAGAAGGGCGGCACCGTCACGGTGCTCACCCTGACCGGTCTGACCACCACGCTCGACCCGAGCGAGATCTACTACACCGACACGGACTCGATCTTCAGCAGTCTGATCGGGCGGTCCCTGACCCAGTACAAGTACGACCCCACCACCAAGAACATGGTGCTGGTGCCGGACCTCGCGACCGACCTGGGTACCCACAACGACGACTACACGAAGTGGACGTTCACGATCCGTCCCGGCGTGAAGTGGGGCGAGAACGGCAAGCCGGTCACCGCCAAGGACGTCGCCTTCGGCATGCAGCGGTGCATGGACCCCGCGACGTTCCCGACCGGCGCCTGCCAGTACTACTCGAACGTGTTCTACAAGGGCGGCTCGGCCTACAAGGGCATGTACACCACCCCCCAGGCCAAGTTCAACGCCATCAAGGTCAACGGAAACAAGATCACCATCACCATGGCCAAGCCGTTCCCGGACATGCCGTACTGGGGCGCCTTCCCGGCCAACGGCCCGGTGCCGTCGGGCAGCGTGTCGAACCCGAAGACCTACAAGAACCACCCGTGGTCGACCGGTCCGTACATGATCAAGTCCTACAGCCCGGCCAAGGAGCTGGTGCTGGAG
>JAFMQY010000170.1:0-316 GCA_017354415.1 Nocardioides sp. | reverse complement strand
TACCCCGACGGGTATGACTTCAAGCTCCAGACCCAGTCGGAGAAGATCGACCAGATCCTTCTTGCCGACTCCGGTACCGGCCAGACCACGCTGACCTACGACGACCTGCTCGCTCCGGACTTCCAGAAGATGAAGCAGCAGTCGCCGGACCGGCTGACCCTGGGCGGCTCACCGTGCACCTACTACTGGGCGCCGGACAACCGGAAGATCACCAGCAAGAAGGTGCGTGAGGCGCTGTCGTGGGCCTACCCGTACAAGAACGTGATCCTGGCCTCGGGTCTGATCCCGAACGTGAATGCGATCCCGGCGACGAACC
>JAFMQY010000169.1 GCA_017354415.1 Nocardioides sp. | reverse complement strand
GCTCACGCTCGAGGCGCGCAAGGGCAAGCGCGGTGACCGCGTCCTCGTCGACGTGCAGCGCAACGGCTACGGCCAGACCGCCGTACCGCCGTACGCCGTGCGTGCCCGCCCGGGCGCTCCCGTGTCGATGCCGATCACCTGGGACGAGCTGTTTCGGGTCGAGCCCGACCAGTACACCGTGGGGGCCGTGGCTCGACGCCTGTCCCGCGGCGGCGACCGGTGGGCCGACCTGCCGCGGGGCCAGTCGCTCAAGCGGCCGCGGGAGCGGGTGGGTCGGATGGGATGAGGGGATCTGGGGGGATACCCGGCGAACCGGGGATTCTGTCGCTTGTCAGGGGTTGCAACGCCCGGGAAGCGACAAGACTGCCTGGGCCCTGGGATCCGTGTGACTACTGAGATTCCAAATCTTGGTTGGTCCTCCCGGTCAGCACCGACTCGTTCTGGGTGGACGTGGGCCGGCGGCGCCGGTCCGCTCCCGCGTCGTCGACCTTCACCATCATCCAGTTCGTGTCGTCGCCTCCCATCCTGGTGTGGGTGAAGGCGAACGCGCCGGTGAGCTTCTCTCCGTGCAGCTCCACCTTCAGATGGCCCTGCTCCAGCGCCTCGGTGATCGGCACGTCGACCCCGTCGTCCTCAGTGAGGTTGTCGTAGGTCCCGGTGTCCCAGACGATCACGGTTCCAGCCCCGTACCCCTCGTCGATGCGGCCCTCGAAGTCGGCGTAGTCGAGCGGATGGTCCTCGGTCCGATGCGCGAGGCGCTTGTCGGAGGGGTCCAACGACGGGCCTTTCGGCACCGCCCAGGAGACCAGGACGCCGTCGACCTCGAGGCGGACGTCGAAGTGCAGGCTGCTGGCGTCGTGGCGCTGCACGACGAACCGCGCACCGCCCCGTCCTCCGCGTTCCCGGCCGGAACCGCTCGGCTCACCGGACCGCCCCGTGTCCCGCTTGCGCCGGTACTCCTTCAGCTTGTCGCGAGTCATCCCCTCGCCGTACCCGCACGCGACGCAGGTCATCGGGATCTCCAGCAGCCCCTGCGCGGGGGCATGTGGCCGGGACGTTCGGGTACGACGCGCGTGTGTGGGAGACCGACCTCGCAGGAGGACCGACGACCCAGGCCGTCATCGACACGCGCCGTGCCGGACTGCCGGCGGCGATAGCGGCGTTACGTGAGCGCGTCGACGGGGAGGTGCGCTTCGACGAGGGGTCGCTAGCGGCGTACTCCACGGATGCCTCCAACTTCCGGCAGGTGCCGATCGGGGTCGTCGTGCCACGCACGGTCGACGACGTTGCCGAGGCGATCGCGGTCTGCCGGGAGTACGACCTACCCATCGTCAACCGTGGCGGCGGCACCAGCCTGGCCGGGCAGTGCACCAACGAGGCGGTGGTCATCGACTTCACCAAGCACTGCAACCGGGTGGTCTCGGTCGACGAGGAGCAACGGCGCTGCGTCGTCGAGCCGGGCATCGTGCTCGACGTCCTGAACCGGCAGCTGGAGCCGACCGGGCTGCGCTTCGGCCCCGAGCCCGCCACCCATCAGAACTGCACGATCGGCGGGATGATCGGCAACAACTCGTGCGGAGCGACCGCGCAACGCACGGGCAAGGTGGTCGACAACGTCGCCGCGCTCGACGTGCTGCTGTACGACGGCACCCGGTTCACCGCTCGTCGCACCGACGACGGTGAGTACGGCGTGATCGAGCGGATGGGCGACCGGCGTTCGCAGATCTACCGCTCGCTCCGACACCTCCGGGACGAGCACGCGGAGCTGATCCGCAAGCGCTACCCCGACATCCCCTGCCGGGTGTCGGGCTACAACCTCGACTCCCTCCTCCCCGAGCACGGCTTCGACATCGCCGGCCTGCTCGTGGGCAGCGAGTCGACCCTGGTCACGGTGCTCGGGGCCGAGCTCGAGCTGGTCCCGGTGGTGAAGGAACGCTCGCTCGTCGTGCTCGGCTTCGAGAACATCGCGAAGGCCGGGGACGCCGTGCCGGCGATCGTGAAGCACGATCCGATCGCCCTCGAGGGCGTCGACCACTACCTGATCCGCGACGAGCAGATCAAGGGGATGAACGCGCAGGCACTCGACGAACTGCCCAAGGGGACCGGGTTCCTGATGGTGCAGTTCGGGGGCGACACCGTGGAGGAGGCCGATCGCCGGGCACAGGGCATGCTCGACGCGCTCGGAGAGACCGAGCACGATCCCCAGGTCGCCTTCGTGGACGACCCCGCCCGCGAGGACGAGCTCTGGCAGGTGCGCGAGGCGGGCCTGGGAGCGACGGCCCATGTGCCGGACCGGCCCGACACCTGGGAAGGCTGGGAGGACTCCGCCGTACCGGTCGACAGGCTGGGCGACTACCTCCGCGACCTCAGGCGGCTGTACCAGGAGTTCGGCTACGCCTCCGACGTCGGGCCCAGCCTCTACGGGCACTTCGGTCAGGGCTGCGTCCATACCCGGATCCCGTTCGACCTCTACTCGATCGAAGGCGTCGCCACCTACCGGCGGTTCCTGGAACGCGCGGCGGACCTCGTCGCGTCGTACGGCGGCTCGCTCTCGGGCGAGCACGGCGACGGGCAGACCCGCGGCGAACTGCTGCCCCGGATGTTCGGCGACGAGGTCGTCGAGCTGTTCGAGAAGGTCAAGGCGCTGTTCGACCCGCAGGACCGGATGAACCCCGGCAAGGTGGTCCATCCCGCGCCCCTGGACGCACACCTCCGCCTCGGCGGCGGCTGGGCGCCGAAGGACATGCACCCGCTGTTCTTCGGCTATCCGGAGGACGGGCACTCCTTCCGCCAGGCGGCCAACAGGTGCGTCGGCGTCGGCAAGTGTCGCAAGCACGAGAACGACGGAGGCACGGTGATGTGCCCGTCGTACCAGGTGACCCGGGAGGAGGAGCACTCCACCCGCGGTCGCGCGCGACTCCTCTTCGAGATGCTCGACGGGCACGGAGACGGGCCGATCAAGGACGGCTGGCGCTCCGAGGCCGTCAAGGACGCGCTCGACCTCTGCCTGGCCTGCAAGGGCTGCAAGACCGACTGCCCGGCCAACGTCGACATGGCGACGTACAAGGCGGAGTTCCTGGCTCAGCACTACCGGCACCGCCTGCGCCCGCGAGCGGACTACGCCACAGGGTGGCTGCCGGCGGCCGCGGCCCTCGTGACTCGCTCCGGCGCGGCCAAGGCCGTCAACGCGCTCACCCAGCGGCGTCCAGTGGCGCGGCTCGCGACGAGGGCAGCCGGTCTGGAGGACCGCCCCATCCCGCCGTTCGCCGCACAGACCCTCCAGCAGTGGTGGAGGCGCCGTTCGCCGCGGGCGGCTGACGCGTTCCGACCTGCGGGCCGGGGATCCGTGCTGCTCTGGCCGGACACGTTCACCAACACCTTCCACCCGCAGATCGGCCGCGCGGCCGTCGAGGTGCTCGAGGCAGCCGGCTGGCAGGTGAGCATCCCGACGGAGCCGCTCTGCTGCGGCCTGACCTGGATCTCGACCGGGCAGCTGAACGTGGCGCAGCGCGTGCTTCGACGGACCGTGCGCACTCTCGCGCCCCACGTCCGGTCCGGCGGCCTGGTGCTCGGGCTCGAGCCGAGCTGCACCGCGGTGTTCCGCTCGGACATGCACGAGCTCTTCCCCGACGACCAGGACGCCAACCGGCTCCGCGACCACACCGTGACGCTCGCCGAGCTGCTGACCGAGCACACCGACGGCTGGGAGCCGCCACGCACGTCGTACGACGTGCAGGCGCTCGCCCAGGTCCACTGCCACCAGCACGCGATCATGCGGTGGGACGCCGACCGGAAGGTGCTGGAGAAGGTCGGCGTCGAGGTCGAGCAGCTGGACTCGGGCTGCTGCGGGCTGGCCGGGAACTTCGGCTTCACCGCGGGCCATGGCGAGGTCAGCCGGGCCCTGGCCGAGCAGAACTTGCTCCCGCGGATCCGCGCGGCCGACGACGACACCGTCGTCCTCGCCGACGGCTTCTCCTGCCGCACCCAGATCCACGATCTGGACAGCGGCGGCCGCGAGGGCGTGCACCTCGCCGAGCTCCTCGCCGACCTGCTGCGCGCTGAGGACCCGTCTCAGACATCTCAGACATCGCTATCCCGAGGAGGAACACGATGAGCACCACCGTTGCCGACCGCCTGCTGGAGCGCCTTCGCGAGTGGGGGGTCGAGCAGGTCTTCGGCTACCCCGGCGACGGCATCAACGGGATCCTCGGCGCCTTCTCCCGCGCCGACGACCAGCCGCGCTTCATCCAGGCCCGCCATGAGGAGATGGCGGCGTTCGAGGCAGTCGGCTTCGCCAAGTTCGGCGATCGACCGGGAGTCTGCATGGCGACCTCCGGGCCGGGGGCCATCCATCTGCTCAACGGGCTGTACGACGCCAAGCTCGACCACGTGCCGGTCGTGGCGATCGTCGGGCAGACCAACCGCACCGCCATGGGCGGGAGCTACCAGCAGGAGGTCGACCTGCTGAGCCTGTTCAAGGACGTCGCCAGCGACTACGTCCAGATGGTCACCGTCCCCGAGCAGATCCCCAACGTGCTCGACCGTGCGATCCGCGTCGCGATGAGTCGAGGCGCTCCCACCGCGCTGATCATCCCGAACGACGTGCAGGAGCTCCCGTACGAGCCGCCGACGCATGAGTTCAAGATGGTGCCGTCGAGCCTCGGCGTGAGCCGGCCGACCGTCGCCGCCGACGACGCCGCCATCCGGGCGGCCGCCGACGTGCTCAACGCCGGCAGAAAGGTCGCGATGCTGGTCGGCCAGGGTGCCCGCAGTGCGCGGGCGGAGGTCGAGCAGGTGGCGGACCTCCTGGGCGCCGGCGTGGCCAAGGCGCTGCTCGGCAAGGACGTCCTCTCCGACGAGCTGCCGTTCGTGACCGGCTCGATCGGGCTGCTGGGCACGCGCCCGAGCTACGAGATGATGCTGGACTGCGACACCCTGCTCACGGTCGGCTCGAGCTTCCCCTACACGCAGTTCATGCCGGACCTGGGCCAGGCGCGCGCCGTGCAGATCGACGTCGACGCCTCCATGATCGGGATGCGCTACCCCTACGAGGTGAACCTCGTCGGCGATGCCCGCCGCACCCTGCAGGCACTGATCCCCTTGTTGGAGCCCCGCAGGGACACGGCCTGGCAGGACGGGATCAAGGCCAAGGTCGGCCGGTGGTGGGAGGTGATGGACGCCGAGGCGCTGGTGGCCGCCAAGCCGATCAACCCGATGCGGATCTTCAGCGAGTTCTCCCAGCAGGCTCCGGAGGACTGCATGGTCGCGGCCGACAGCGGATCCGCGGCGAACTGGTACGCCCGGCAGGTCCGGATGCGCGGCTCGATGCGCGGCTCCCTCTCCGGGACGCTGGCGACGATGGGCCCCGCGGTCCCCTATGCGATCGGGGCGAAGTTCGCCCATCCGGACCGGCCCGCGATCGCCTTCGAGGGCGACGGGGCCATGCAGATGAACGGGCTGGCCGAGCTGCTCACGATCAGGCGGTACTACCGCGAGTGGAGCGACCCGCGGCTGGTCGTCGCTGTGTTGCACAACAACGACCTCAACCAGGTGACCTGGGAGCTGCGGGCGATGGGTGGCACTCCGGCGTTCGTCGAGTCGCAGGCGCTGCCGGACACGTCGTACGCCGACTTCGCCGACTCGATCGGGCTGGACGCGCTGATGATCGACGACCCTGAGCACCTCGGCGACGCGTGGCGCCAGGCGCTGTCGGCCGATCGCCCGTTCCTGCTCGACATCACGTGCGACCCGGACGTGCCCCCGATCCCGCCGCACGCGACGTTGGAGCAGATGACCGACATGGCCGCGGCCCTGATCAAGGGCGACACCTCACGCTGGGGCGTGATCAAGGAGGGCTTCAAGACCAAGGCCCAGGAGTTCCTCCCACACAGCCATGACAACCGCTGAGGCTCTCGACCGCGTCGGCCCGCGGCTCGACGTCCAGGTCACGTCGGTCGAGGCGGCGGCGTACACGATCCGGACCGACCGACCCGAGGCGGACGGCACCCTCGAGTGGACCTCCACGACGTGGGTGCTGGTGCGGGTCGGGACGGATGATCCCAGCCTGCCCTTGGGTGTGGGGTGGACGTACGCGCCGGCGGCCGCCGTACGTGTCGTGGACGACCTCCTCGCCCCGGCCGTGTGCGGCCACAACCCACTCGACGTGGGCGCCGCCTGGGAGGCGATGGTCCGCGCTGTCCGCAACGCCGGCCGCCCGGGCCTCGTGGGGATGGCGATCTCAGCGGTGGACACGGCCCTGTGGGACCTCAAGGCGCGCCTGCTCGACCTCCCGCTCGACCGCCTGTTCGGCGCCGTACGGGAGAGCGTCCCGGTCTACGGCAGCGGCGGCTTCACCACCGACCCTGAGTCCTACTTGCGCGCACAGCTGCTCGGGTGGGTCGAGGGACACCGGATCCCGCGGGTGAAGATCAAGATCGGGGAGTCGTGGGGCAAGCGGTCCCGACGTGACATCGAGCGAGTGGTCCTCGCCCGACAGGTGATCGGTCCCGACGTCGAGCTGTACGTCGACGCCAACGGGGCGTACGACCCTCAGCAAGCCGTGCGCATGGCGCGCCGGCTCGACGAGCTCGGCGTCAGCTGGTTCGAGGAGCCGGTGAGCTCCGACGACCACTCCGGGCTGCGCAGAGTGCGCGAGCACTCGTCCGCCGACGTCACCGCGGGGGAGTACGGCGACAGCCTGGCCTACTTCGGCCATCTGCTGGCCGACGAGGCCGTCGACTGCGTCCAGATCGACGTCACGCGGTGCGGCGGGTACACCGAGTGGTTCCGGATCGCCGCCCTGGCCGCGGCACATGGTCTCGAGGTGTCGGGCCACTGCGCACCGGCACTCCACGCGCCGGTCGCCCGGGCGACGCCGAACCTCCGGCACCTGGAGTGGTTCGAGGACCACGTGCGGATCGAGAGGCGTTATCTCGACGGCTTCTCCAGCCCCGATGACGGAACCCTCACCCCGGGTGACGCGCCCGGACACGGAGTCATCGTCCGTGCGACCGACCTCGCGCCACTTCGTGTGGCCTGACCTACGACCGAGGAGCATCCATGTCGCATCGCATGTCACCACCCACCGCCGACACGCACACGGTCCGTCCCCGGTGGGTCTGGATCGGCCTGGCCGCGATGGCGGCCGGGCTGATCCTCCTCGGCATCGCCATCATCGCGACCACGTGGACCTGGGCCGTGGCCGGACTCATCCTGCTGGCGGTCGGTGGTGTCTGCGGCCTCTACGGCGGGTTCTTCTACGACGTGCAGGGCGGTGCGTCGCCGAGCGCCCAGTTCGAGGACGTCAAGGAGAACGCGACCTTCGAGTTCCCGGACGCGACGTCCAAGCGCTCCGAACCCGAGGTGAAGCGCGACGTGCACAGGCGGTGGCTCGGCACCCGTGAGTGACCTCGTCCCACCGGCGCCACCGGAGCCACTGCGGCAGTACGCACTGCTCGCGGACGGAGAACGTGGTGCGCTGGTCGGTCCCCGCGGGGACGTCGCGTTCCTGCCTGCGCCACGCTGGCACGACGACGCGGTGTTCTCCGACCTGCTCGGCGGGCGTGGCACCTACATCGTCATGCCGGCGAGCGACCGCTTCGTCTGGGGAGGCAGCTACGAACCGGGCACGCTGATCTGGCGCAGCCACTGGGTCATCGGCCCGGACGTGCTCGAGTCCCGTGAGGCATTGGCGTACCCGGGCGATCCGCACCGGGTCGTCTTGCTGCGCCGTGTCGAGGCACATCGTGGGGATGCGCGGGTGAGTGTCCTGCTCGATGCCAGAGCGGGCTTCGGCGCGGACCGGATGCGGCTGCGGCGGGCCGAACAGGGGATCTGGGAGGGGCGCACCGGTCCGCTCCATCTGCGCTGGACCGGTGTCCCGGACGACGCGCAGGTGGAGGTCGGCCGCGACGGCGCGGCGTACCTGGAGCTGACGCTCGGCGAAGGTGCCCACCGGGACCTCGTCCTCGAGATCTCGGACCGCGACCTCGACCGGGACCTGCCCGATCCCGCACGGATGTGGCAGCTGACCGAGGAGGCCTGGGCGTCGGCCGTCCCGAAGGGACGCGACTCGATCGCGCCGCGGGACGTGCAGCACTCCTGGGCGGTGCTTCGAGGGCTCACCAGCCAGGGCGGCGGGATGGTGGCCGCGGCCACCACGTCGCTGCCGGAGCGCTCGGAGGCGGGGCGCGACTACGACTACCGCTACGCGTGGATCCGGGACCAGTGCTTCACCGGGCAGGCGGTGGCCGCTGCCGGAGGCGGCGATCTCCTCGAGAGTGCCGTGGCGTTCGTGGGTGACCGGCTGCTCGACGACGGGCCGCATGTGGTCCCGGCGTACACCGTGGACGGCGACCCGGTGCCGGACCTGCGCACCCTGGACCTGCCCGGCTACCCCGGGGCGCCGCGGGTCTATGCAGGCAACCGGGTACGACGTCAGTTCCAGCTCGACGCCTTCGGTGAGGCCCTGCTGCTGTTCGCGGCCGCCGACGACCTCCACGTCCTGGACGCCGACGGCTGGAAGGCGGCCGAGGCGGCGGTCGAGGGCATCACGCAGCGGTACGACGAACCGGACTCCGGCATCTGGGAGCTGCAGCCTCGGCGTTGGACGCACTCGCGTCTCCTCTGCGC
>JAFMQY010000289.1 GCA_017354415.1 Nocardioides sp. | reverse complement strand
CGGCTCCAGGCGCGGGTTCTGGTTGGTGGGGATGTCGGAGGTCCCGTTCCCGAACCGGGAGACGCACTCCACACCCACCGAGAGGAAGGTGTCGCCCTCGCCGGCCCGGATCGCGTGCGCCGCCATCCGGGTGGTCTGGAGCGAGGAGGAGCAGTAGCGGGTGACGGTGCACCCGGGGGTGTCGAGGCGGGCCAGGACGGAGACCACGCGGCCCAGGTTGAAGCCCTGCTCACCACCCGGCAGCCCGCAGCCACAGAGCAGATCCTCGATCTGCGCCGGCGCCAGCTGCGGCACCTGTTTCAGGACCTCGGTGGTGACGTGGGCCGCGAGATCGTCGGCGCGCCAGTCGACCAGCGAACCCTTGAAGGCCCGCCCGATCGGCGAGCGGCCGGCGGCGACGATGACGGCTTCTGGCATGGGGTTGCGTGCTCCTCTGGGCCGGGCGTTCGGGACCGACCGGCGATCCTACGCGCGACGTCGCGGAGCGGGCCGGTTCCTTAACACAAGCTTCTCCTGCTCCCGCGGAGGCGGTAATCTGCGCCGCCCTAGCCTCCGCCCTGCTTGCGGCTCCGCGCTCAGGCCAGGTGCGGGTGGATGGCCGGCGGGGCTGGATCACCGACTCAAGGGGGTACGTGGTGGGAATCGGTAGATGGCGGCGGGTCCTTCTACCCGCAACCGCTTTGGCAGGTGCTGCCCTGCTCTTCAGTGCCACCGTGGGCAGCGCGCTCACGGAGCAAGCCGGGCCGCAGGGGGACGGAACCTCGATCACGCCGGTCGGGTACCGGGTGACGCCGGCCGGCACGCAGACCAACCTGGGAGACCTGCCGCTCGCGCTGCAGCTGTCGCCCGACGGCCATCTGCTCCTGGCGAGCAACGACGGCCAGGGCACGCAGTCGCTCCAGGTGGTGGATCCGCAGACCTCGCAGGTGGTGCAGACCATCCCCTACCCGGCGCCGGCCTCGGTCTTCGTCGGCCTGGCGTTCAGCCCCGACGGGAAGACGGCCTACGCGAGCGGGGGCGGCGACGAGGAGATCCATGTCTACGGCGTGAGCGGCAACCAGCTCGCTGAGCAGGCGCCGATCTCGATCCCGGCTTCGAGCGCCGGAGCGAACATGTTCCCGGCTGGTCTCGCGCCGACGCAGGACGGCCGGCGGCTGGTGGTGGCGGACCACCTCGCCGATTCCGCGAGCGTGGTCGACCTGGCGAGCAAGCACGTGAGCACGGTGGCGGTCGGCCACGACCCCTACGGCGTGGCGGTGACCCCCGACGGCTCGACGGCTTTCGTGAGCAACCAGGGCGCGGACACGGTCTCGGTGCTGGACCTCAGCGGGTCCGGCCCCGCCGTGCGCGCCACCCTGACCGTGGGCACCCATCCCAACGCCGAGCTGCTCGACGCGACGGACCACCGGCTCTACGTGGCGGATGGCGACAGTGACCAGGTGAGCGTCGTCGACACCACGACCGACCTGGTCACGGCCACCATCTCGCTGTCTCCCTACTCCCACGCCAACGTGGGGACCAACCCCACCGGCCTGGCGCTTTCCGGTGACCGGCAGACCCTGTACGTCGCCGATTCGGGCAACAACGACGTCGACGTCGTCGACCTGAGCGGAGGCCGCGTCGTCGGCTCGATCCCGGTGGGCTGGTACCCGAGCGCGGTGGCGTCCGACGGCTCCCACCTGTTCGTCGCCAACGCCAAGGGGCTCGGCGCGGGACCCAACGACGGGCCCGGGTTCCCGAACCCGTCGGTGGACGGCACCGGCGGCATCAACCCCGCCGAGTACGACGCCTCGATGATCGTTGGCACGCTCTCCACGATCGGGATCCCGGTGACCGCCAACACGCTGGCGCAGGACACCGCAAAGGTCGCGGCCAACGACGGCTTCCACCAGTCGCACGCCGACCCCGCGATCACCCAGCCGATCAAGCACGTGATCTACGTCGTGCGCGAGAACCGGACCTACGACCAGGAGTTCGGGTCGCTGGGCAAGGGCAATGGCGACCCCCAGCTCAACCTCTTCGGCGACGACTCGGCGCCCAACTCCCGGGCGCTGGAGCGGAGCTTCGTCACCCTCGACAACTTCTATGCGGACGCCGAGGTGAGCGCCCAGGGCTGGAACTGGGACGTGGCGGCGAACTCCGACCCCTACTCCGAGGACCTGTTCCCGGCCAACTACTCGCCGCGCAACGGGCCCTATCCGTCGGAGAGCGGCGACCCCGCGATCGCTCCCAACGTGACCCAGAGCTCGTCCTACATCTGGGACCGGCTGGCGGCCTCCGGCATCTCGTTCCGCAACTACGGCTTCTACGTGTCGCCCAACTCCGCAAACCAGGAGACGGCGGCCGACCCGGCCCTCAACGCCCAGACGGATCACGCCTACCGCGGGTTCGACCTCACCTGCCCCGACGCGCCCGGCACGTTCTCGCCGCTCAGCGCCAACTGCGGCCTGCCGCGCATCAGCGAGTGGATGAAGGAGTTCCAGTCGTACGTCACGAACGGGAACCTGCCGGCGGTGGAGTTCCTCCGGCTGCCCAACGACCACACCGCCGGGACGGCACCCGGGGCACCGTCGGCCAAGGAGTACGTCGCCGACAACGACCTCGCGCTGGGCATGCTGGTCCAGGCCGTCTCCCACTCGCAGTACTGGAACAGCACCGCGATCTTCGTCACCGAGGACGACGCGCAGAACGGGCCCGACCACGTCGACGCCCACCGCACGACCTCCGAGGTGATCAGCCCCTACACCCAGACCGGCAGCGTCGACTCCACCTTCTACTCGACCGTTTCCATGCTGCGGACGATCGAGGACATCGTCGGGATCCAGCCGCTCACGCAGTTCGACGAGTACGCGACCCCGATGAGCGGCTCCTTCACGAACAAGCCGAACTTCACGGCCTACACCGCGGTCAGGCCGTCCGCCACGGGCAGCACGCTGCAGACGACCTCCGCGCCGATGTCCGCCTTCTCGGCCCAGCAGAACCCGTTGATCGCGGATCAGCTCGACTCCCAGCTGCTCAACGAAGCGATCTGGAAGAGCATCAAGGGAGCCCGCTCGACCATGCCCGCGCCCGTCCACGGCACGACCACGCAGGCGGCCGCCGGCAGCGGCGGGACCGACGGCTAGCTCGAGGCCACCGTCCGTTTCCGCCCGAGAGGGGGGTGCGCCGCCGGCGCGCCCCCTTCCTGCCCTTCTCGCCGCGGCGCCGGGGGCCTGCCCCGCGGGATCAGGTGCGGATCGCGATCGGGCCCGACCGTGCCAGCTCGGCGATGCCGTACTCCGCCAGCGTGGCGCGCAGCCCCTCGATCACGCCCGGGTCGCCCGCCGCCTCGACCACGATCTCCTCCGCCGTGACGTCGACCACGCCGGCGCCCCCGCGG
>JAFMQY010000007.1:15819-42805 GCA_017354415.1 Nocardioides sp. | reverse complement strand
CCGGCTCGGAGCGTCCCGCCGGGCAGACGCGGACCCGCACCCGGCGTCGACGCCGCCGCAGCCCGGGCTCGAGCTCGACCCAGTCCTAGCAAGTCGCCGCCGTTCCAGTCGGCCGACGCGACGACGTACCACGGGCCACTCACGCCTCATCGTCGACGGGTTCCTGTCGCTTCGTGGCCGTTGCACCGGCTGAGAAGCGACGGGATCCCCGGTTAGCCGGGAATTCCGCCACCCCCCGCCGTCAGGCGACGACGACGACCTTCGTGCCGACCGGCGCGAAGTTCCACAGCGCGATCGCGTCCGGCGTCGCCTGGCGGATGCAGCCGTGCGACTGGGGGGTACCGAGCTGGGCCTTGGTCTGCAGCGGTACGTGGTTCTTGGTCGGGATCGTGTGGAAGCCGATCGCGGCGCCCGTCGGTCCCTGGGTGAACCGCACGAAGTACTGCATCACGCCCGAGTCGTCGATGCCGACCGCCCACCGCTGCCGCGAGTACACCGAGTAGGTGCCGGGCACCAGGTTGTGAGTGAGGCTGCCCGAGACCAGGTAGGTGCGCTTCACGGTGTCGTGCGCGGCTCCGACCAGCCAGACACGCTGGAGGTGCTGGCTGAAGACGATCCGCCGGCCCGAGCCGCTGTCGGACGGGACCGCGGTCCGGTCGGTGGTGCTCGAGATCCCCTTGGCGGACTGCATGCCGGGACTCTCGGACGATGCGCGGGTCGTTGAGGCGTCGTGAGAGCCGACGCCGTCGGAGGGGGCGACCGAAGGAGGGCTCGCAGGATGGGTGTACGACGCCGGGAGGGCCGACGCGCCGGCAGACGGCGGTCCGGACACGAGCACTCCGAGACCGGCCAGGGCGGCCACGGCCGAGACGGTCAGCGACGTGGCGAGCGCGGCGATGCGCCCGTAGCGAGGACGCACCCCGCGGCGGTGGGCGCTCACCGGTCGTCCGGGGGAGGTCGGGTGGCCCGCTCCAGGAGGTTCTTCGCGACCTCGCGGTAGGCCTGCGCGCCCTTGCTGCTCCGGCTCGTGGCCAGGATGGACCGGCCGGCGGCAGGTGCCTCGGCGAACCTGATCGTCTTCGGGATCGGCGGTTCGAGGACCTCGACGTGGTAGGTGTCGGCGATCGTGTCCAGCACCATCCGGCCGTGGTTGGTGCGCCCGTCGTACAACGTCGGCAGCACGCCCCAGATCTCCAGGTCGCGGTTGGTGTAGCGGCGTACGTCGTACACGGTGTCGAGCAGCTGTCCCACACCGCGGTGGGAGAGCGTCTCGCACTGCAACGGGATGAGTACGCCGTCGGCGGCCGTCAGCGCGGCCACCGTGAGCACTCCCAGTGAGGGCGGGCAGTCGAGCAGCACCCAGTCGTACGTGTGAGCACCGGGCTCGGCCGCGAGGTCGTCGAGTGCTCCCTTGAGGACGTGCTCGCGACCGGTCCGCATCAGCAGGTCGGCCTCCGCGCGGGCCAGCTCGATCGTGGCCGGAAGCAGGTCGACGCCGTCGTCGGTCTCGAGGATCACCTCGCCGGCACCGAGCCCCTTGGTCAGCACGTGGTGGATCGACAGCTCGAGGTCCTCGGGGTCGACGCCCACCGAGAAGGTGAGGCACGCCTGCGGGTCGAGGTCGACCATCAGCACCGACTGTCCGAGCTCGACCAGCCCGGTACCGACCGAGGCGACCGAGGTCGTCTTGGCCACGCCACCCTTCTGGTTGGCGACCGCGAGTGTGATGGTCATCGTGCCCCATCATGCCCGACCGACTTGCCGATCTGGAGGAGACGCGGGTTTGCTGTGCGCATGTCTTCGGCGCCCTCGGCCACCCCACCCACCCCTGCGACCGGGGGTCGCCCGGTCGCCCTCGTCACCGGTCCGACGTCCGGTCTCGGGCGCCTCTTCGCACAGCGTCTGGCCGCACGCGGCTACGACCTGGTCCTCGTCGCCCGCGACGAGACCCGCCTCAAGGCGCTCACCGACGAGCTCGCCACGACGTACGGCGTCGACAACGAGGTGCTCGTCGCGGACCTCGTCGACCGCGACCAGCTGAAGCGGGTCGAGGACCGGCTCGGCGACGAGGAGCACCCGGTGGACCTGCTGGTGAACAATGCCGGCTTCGGGCTGAAGCGGAGGTTCCTGAACAACACCGTCGAGCAGGAGCAGGCTCACCTCGACATCCTGGTCACGGCACCGATGCGGCTGACGCACGCCGCGCTCGGGCCGATGACCCGCCGTCACTCCGGCGGCATCATCAACATCTCCAGCGTCGCGGGCCTGCAGCCGCGAGGCTCCTACAGTGCCGCCAAGGCTTACGTGAACCGGTTCGGTGAGTGGGCGGCGCTCGAGTACGCGCCGCAGGGCGTCCAGGTCATGACCGTGCTGCCGGGCTTCACCCGCACCGAGTTCCACGAACGGATGGACGTCGGACGCGATGCCGTTCCCGCCCCGCTGTGGCTGGACGCCGAGCGGGTTGTCGACGAGGCGCTGGCCGACTTCGACGCCGGCAGGACCAGGTCGGTCCCGAGCAAGCGGTACAAGGTGATCGCGGCCGTCAGCCGTCATGCCCCGCCGCGGCTGTTGCAGCGCTTCCAGGGGCTCGGCCGGAAGTAGCCGGTCGCCATGACTAGTGATAGGCCACGATGAACGAGTGGACGGCGTCCGCGACCAGCTGGACGGCGATCGCGCTCAGCAGCAGGCCGGCGATCCGGGTCACGAGGAGGATCCCTGACTCGCGCAGCAGTCTCAGGATCGGGATCGAGAACGTCATCGCCAGCCAGATGCACACGTGGACCGCGATCACGGCCAGCGCGACGGCGGTGAAGTCGCCCACGTCCTGGACCCGTTTGGAGAACACCATCGTGGCCACGATCGCGCCGGGACCGGCCAGGAGCGGCGTACCCAGCGGGACCAGCGCGACGTTCGTGTCGCCCTGAGGCGCCGGGTCGTCACCGCGTCCGGTGAGCAGCTCCAGGGCGACCAACAGCAGGAGCAGCCCTCCGGCGCACTGGAGCGCGGGCAGCGAGACGTGCAGGTAGGCGAGGATCCGCTGCCCGAAGAAGGCGAACACCACGATCACCATGAACGACACCGTGACCGCCTGCCGAGCCGCGCGGGCGACCTTGGCGGGCGGGAAGCCACCGGTCAGTGACAGGAACAGCGGGACGGTGCCGATCGGGTCCATGATCACGAACAGCGTCACGAAGGCACTGGTGAACACGGTCGCGTCGAGGATCTCGCCCACCTCGGCAGGCTAGGGCACGTCGCGGGTACGCCGTGCCGGTCGCCGGTCCGGGGCGTCACCAGACGGGACTCGGCCCGCCGAACGGAATCTCGACGAGCGGTGGCCCGATCCCCGACACGTCCCGCAGCATCCACTCGTCGCGCAGGAGCAGCATCGCCGAGGCCGGGCGGAGCACGACCCACAGCCAGCAGCCCCCGGCCTCGCCGGCGACCACCGAGCGGTCGAGCTCGCGGTCCGACCCCGACGTCGACACCGCCCACAGGGGCACCGACTGACTGCCGATCCGGACGCGCACCGGCGGCGGCCCGATCCCGATCTCGGGCCCGGGATCGAGGTGGATCGTACCGGCGCAGCGGGCACCCAGGCCGACTCCGGACTCCTCGCTGACGAGGAACACGTCGACCGGGCCGTCCAGCGGGCTGGTGCCGGAGCTGCAGGTCATGGTCGCCCGCGCAGGGTCCTCCCCCACCACCGCGAAGTCGCTCACCGACCAGCCGGGACTCATGGGCCACGGCAGGTAGGTCGGGAAGTCGCCCGCGGCGACGAGCGCCTCCGTGAACCCGCCGTACGACGCCTCGTCCGGCCGCCGTAGCGGTGGCGTCGACCCGTGTTCAGGGCAGAGGTACCCACCGTCGGGTGTGGACCCGAGCTTCGAGGAGCAGCGTGGACACTCCGAGCGGAGCGACATGGGGTACACGGTCCCGGTGTGTTCACCGGTGGGTCAAGGGTCGTGGGCCCGGATCCTCAGACGTTCCAGCGCTCGACCACGGGTGTCTCGCGCTCCCACGACATGACCGAGACGGTCGCGGTCTCGAGGCGCAGCAGCCTGCCGTCGACCACAGGGGCGCCGAGCCAGCGCGCAGCGAGTGCCCGCAGGCAGTGGCCGTGTCCGAAGACCAGCACCCGGCCGTCGGCGGCCCGGCATCGGGCCACGACCCGGTCGAGGCGGGCGGACACCTGCTGGGGTGTCTCGCCGCCCGGCACGGGACCCTCCCAGATCGTCCAGCCCGGGTAGGTCTCGCGGATCTGCTCGGTCGTGAGCCCCTCGAGGTCGCCGTAGTCCCACTCCACGAGGTCCTCGTCGACCTCCGCGTCGGGATAGCCGGCGAGGATCGCGGTGTCGCGGGCCCGCTGCCGCGGCGAGGTGAGGACGAGGGCGAACTGGTCGTCGTCCAGCCGGCTCCGCAGGCCTTCGGCGACACGACGCCCCTCCTCGGTGAGCGGCAGGTCGGTGGTCGAGGTGTGCCGGCCGTCCCGGCTCCACTCGGTCTCGCCGTGCCGGACCAGCCACATGTCGGTCGCCGCGCTCACGATCTCCCTGTCGCTCGTCATGGTGGCCATCATCACCGTCCCGGTGCGCGGACGCAGCCTCGGCGTGCCACCATGCGCACCATGGCGACGACATCGGACCTCGCGACCGAGCTGCATGCCCGGTCGCGGCTCGCCGCCCAGGCCGCGTTCTTCACCCAGGGCTTCGTGTTCATCAGCCTCACCACGCGGCTTCCCGCCGTCCAGGACCACTGGGGCTACAGCGACACCACGCTCTCGCTGCTCCTGCTGATGATGGTGCTCCTGGCGGGTCTCGGCAGCGTCCTCGCCGAGACGGCATGCAAGCGGGTCGACTCCGCGGTGATCCTGCGCGCCGCGCTGCTCGGCATCGCGGTCGCCGTCCCGCTGTTCGCCTTCGCGCCGGACCGTGGGGTGTTCATCGGCTCCATGGCCGTGTACGGCGTGTCTCTCGGCGCCGTGGACGCGACCACGAACATGCAGGCGGTCGCGCTCGAGCATCTCTACGGACGGCCCATCCTTCCGTCGTTCCACGGCGCCTGGACGCTGGGAGGCTTCATCGGCTCCGCCGTGGCCCTGGCCATGGGCCACCTACCGATCTCGGCGACCGCGGTGGTCGCCGTACTCCCGCTCGTGATCGCCTTCGCGCCGTTCCTCCGGCGTGCCGAGCGGTCGGTCCAGGCCGCGTCCGAGGTGCACGTGCCGTGGCGGCCGATCATCCTGGTCGGCCTGGCGATGGTGCTCTTCTACATGGTCGACACTGCTGCCTTCACCTGGGGACCGCAGTACCTCGACAAGGTCTTCGACGCCCCCTCGGCCCTTGTCGCGCTGGCGGTCTTTCCCTATCTGCTGGCGAGCGGCTCGATCCGTCTCGCCGGCGACTCGCTGGTGGCGAGCTACGGCGCGGTGCGCGTGCTGCGGGTCGGGACGGTGGTCGCGTGCGCCGGCCTCGCGGTCACCGTGTTCTCCCCGGTCTGGCCGGTGGCGGTGCTCGGCTTCATGATCACCGGCGGGGGTGTCGCGGTCGTGGCTCCCCTGAGCTTCTCCGCGGCCGCGCGGATCGCCGGCTCCGACGAGACCGACCCCGTGCTGCGGCACCTGCGGGTCGATGCCGTGATCGGGCGCTTCAACCAGTTCAACTACGTCGGCTCGCTGCTGGGCGCGGTGATGATCGGCCTGGTCGGGGCGGGCAACCTCCGGATCGGCTTCGCCGTGCCGATGGTGCTTGTGCTCGGGATCCTTCCCCTCGCCCGAGCGTTCTCCCCCGGTCGGACACGAACGGGGTGGCAGGTGCCTCCGACACGGACCGACGACGACTGACCCCGCCCCGTCTGTCCGGCAGCGCCCGTGCTCGATGGGCCGGTGCTCGCGCGGCTCAGCCGGGCCAGTTCTTGTCGGGGTGCGGCACCGGGCGGCCGGGCTGCTCGCCGCCGCGCGCGTCCAGGTAGCTCTGCTTGGGCACCATCACCTTGCGGCGGAAGATGCACACGACCGTGCCGTTCTGGTTGTAGCCGATCGTCTCCACGTGGACGACACCGCGGTCGTCCTTGCTGGTCGACTCGCGCTTGTCGAGCACCGTGGTCTCGGCGTAGAGCGTGTCACCGTGGAACGTCGGCGCGACGTGCCGCAGCGACTCGACCTCGAGGTTGGCGATCGCCTTCCCGGAGATGTCCGGCACGCTCATCCCGAGGACCACCGAGTAGACGTAGTTGCCCACCACCACGTTCTTCCCGAACTGCGTGGTCTCCTCGGCGTAGTGCGCGTCGAGGTGGAGCGGGTGGTGGTTCATGGTCAGCAGGCAGAACAGGTGGTCGTCGTACTCGGTCACCGTCTTGCCGGGCCAGTGCTGGTACGTCGCACCGACCTCGAACTCCTCGTAGCTGCGTCCGAACTGCATGGCGGCCATCCTGCCCTAGCCCGGACCGCCACCTCGACGCCGTAGTCCGTGGGATATCTCATGATGGAGGCATGGACGTCCTGTGCGCCGGGTTCGGGCTCGTGGAGTCGCCGCGTTGGCACGAGGGAAGGCTGTGGTTCAGCGACTGGACCGGCGGGCAGATCGTCGCCGTCGACGACACCGGCGCGACCGAGGTCATCCTCGAGCACCGCTCCTTGCCGATGTGCTTCGACTTCCTGCCCGACGGCCGGCTGGCCCTGGTGTCGAACCAGGAGCGCGCGTTGCTCACGCTCGAGCCGGGCGGCACGCTGACGGGGTACGCCGACCTGTCCGCGGTCTCGGTCCTGGGCTGCAACGACATCGTGGTCGACGGCCATGGCTACGCCTACGTGAACAGCCCGAACTTCGACTTCGCGGCCGGCCCACCGGAGGGTGAGGTGCAGCCCGGGGTGATCGGTGTCGTGGCTCCTGACGGCTCGGCCCGGGTGGTGGCCGAGGACATCGCGTTCCCCAACGGGATGGCGATCACCGCTGATGGGAGCACGCTCGTGGTGGCCGACTCCTACCGACACCACCTCGTCGGCTTCACCATCGGCCCGAACGGCGGGCTGGCCGACCGACGCGTGTGGGCGGACCTCGGCGACCACAACCCGGACGGCATCTGCCTCGACGCCGAGGGCGCCGCCTGGTACGCCGACGTCCCCCACGAGGTGTGCGTCCGCGTGGCCGAGGGCGGAGACGTGCTCGCCACTGTCACACTCGACCGCGGCGGGTTCGCGTGCATGCTCGACGACGGCGACCCGGCGCATCTCTACGCCGTGGCCGCGGTGTGGCCCGGTGCCGAGGGTCTGATGACCCACACCGAGTGGAACGGCCAGGTCGTGCGCATCCCGGTCGATGTCCCGGGAGCCGGCTGGCCCGCCCGTTGACCGTCACCAGTCGGGCGGCGTGAACTGGCTGAGCGTGAAGCGGGCGCCCTGCGGGTCGCGGACCACGGCCTTGCGGGTCCAGTCGTCCTCGGTCGTCCGCTCGACCTCGCCGCCGAGCCGCTCGACGGTCTCCGCGGCAGCGTCCCGATCGGCCACGGTGAACGTCACCTGCCAGTGCGCCGGCTCGCCCTCGCCGGCGAGACCGATGACGCCGATCACGTCGGCGAAGCCCTCCGGGGCCTTCGCCTGCCGCTCGTAGATGTCGGGATCCGAGGTGGCCGCGAGGTGGTCGCCGTACCCGGGCACCTGGATCACCGTCGCCCAGCCCTGGTCGAGCAGCCGCCAGCCGAGGACGTCGGCGTAGAACGCGCCCGCGGCCGCGGGGTCTGTCGTGTGGAGGTCGCTGAAGTTCCACGCGCCGGGCACGTTGGTGACCTGTGCGCCGAGCCGGCGGCGGGCCTGCCAGAGGCGCACCTCGGCCCCCTGGGGGTCGATGAGCGTGGCCGCACGACCACTGGGCCCGGCGTCCTCAGGCTCGGAGACGATGCCGGCGCCGTGCTCGGCCATGGAGCGCGCCACCGCGTCGGCGTCGTCGACCGCGACGTACGTCGACCACACGGCGTCACCGTCGGCCGGTCCCCTCAGCGAGGCCACGTCGAGCCCGTCCAGCGTGGCGATGACGTGGCGGAACGGCGCGTCGGGCGGAAGCACGTCCGCGAACTCCCAGCCGAACAGCTCGCCGTAGAAGGCGGTGCCGGCGTCGATGTCGGGCTGCGCGACCTCGATCCAGGACGGCACGCCGGCCGGGTAGGTGCGCGCGGTCGGGGTCAGGTCACCCATGGCACCGGCTCAGGAGCCGCCGCCGCCGGCCTTGCGCCGGTGCATCTTCGGGGCTGCGCCGCCATGCACCTCGGAGCCGTGGGCCTTCTCCCGGACCGGCGCGTCCTCGTGGACGCCCTTGGCCTTGGCGTTCTTCCGGTCCAGGGCCTCGCGCATCTTGGCCTTCAGGTCGTCGTTCGCGTGGTTCTCCTGGCTCATGCCTCCACCTTGCCACCCGGGCGGTGGCAGGGTCGAGGGGGATCCTGTGGGCCCGCGCTACTGCATCGGGACGGGTTGCCCCTCGCGGGCATGGTTCTGAGGCGCCTGCTGCGGTGGCTGACCGTACCCGAGGCGGGCGGCGGTCTCCCGCGCGGCGTCGGTGACCGGGACGGCGACGACCGCCGTGCCGTACGCACACAGCTCGGTCCAGGTCTCGCCCATCTCGGAGGTGTCGAAGCGCATCGCGACCACGGCGTTGGCGCCGCGGCCGCGGGCCTCGTCGATCATCCGGCCCATCACCTCGTTGCGGCTGTTGACCAGGTTTGACGTCATCCCCTTGAGCTCGCCACCGACCAGCGACTTGAACCCGGCCCCCATCTGCGAGAAGGCGTTGCGCGAGCGCACGGTCAGGCCGAACACCTCTCCGCACACCTGGCGGATCTCCCACCCCGGGATCTCGTTCGATGTCACCACCAGCATCGGGGGCTCCTACCCTTCCAGTCCAAGTCCAGTGCCGTCAGTCCACGTCCAGTGCCGTGTGCAGGTCGTCGTTCGCCCGTCGGTCACCGGATCGCGCGGGCGCAGGGCCAGCGTAGGGGCCAGGACAAGCCCGGCCCCGGGTGGCCCTCATTCCCAGACGACCGGGAGACCGTGGGCGGCCATCTGCCCCAGGAACTCGCGCTCGCCGGCACCGGGCCACGTCTGGGCGACCACCCAGAAGCGGTGCCGGTCGTCCGGCGTACGCCGCGTGGGCTCGGCGAACAGGTGCACCAGCGGCGCCAGGTCGGTCGCCGAGGAACCCATGTCGGCCAGCCGCGCGGTGACCCGCTCCTGTTCCGCCCGGGGCACGTACTGCCACATCACGCTGTGCCACACCACGGTGACCCGGCCGGTCCGGAGCTCGAGGCCCTCGACGTACGACGCAGCGTCGTTATGGACGACACGCACCGGTTCCCGGCGGGCCAGCTCGATCGCCCCCGCCAAACGCGCGTGTCGTGCGGACATGTCCGGCCACACGTACGACGTCAGGGTCAGCCGGCCGTCCTCGGTGGTGACGTCGACCGGGTGGAGGTCGCAGCCGCCGCGCTCGAGGACCGTCATCGGTCGCTCGAGCGGCAGCGGAGCGCCCTCCCACGCCCGGTCGAGCACCACCGGGCTCTCCGGGTCACCCCACCCACCGCCCTCGTCGTCGCGGTAACGGAACCGGTCGGCGAGCAGGTTGAGCCCGCCGCTCGCGCCGATCTCGAACAACCTCACCGGAAGCGGCCACCGTTCGACGATCCGGAGCAGACCACCGAGCAGCGCGGAGGAGCGGCCGACCTCGTTGGTCTGTGGCGCGTGGTCGAGCAGCGGCCTGACCTCGTCCCCCCGTCGGTCGAGGAGGTCGATGACCGCGGCGACACCGCCGGTGGTCCAGCTGCGGCCCGTCGTCGGGTAGTACGCCGTGAGCTCGGGCGCCGCGCCAGCCAGCACGAGCCGGTGCACGCTCCCCGTCAGCCGGAGCGCCAGGCCGGACGGGCCGGGGTCGTCCTCGTGGCCGCGCAGGACGTGCGCGGTCGGGCCCCCGGCCTCGAGGTCGTCGGCCAGCCGGGCGAGCAGCTCGGCGTACATCGGCGA
Organism: Nocardioides sp.; assembly: GCA_017354415.1. Lineage (GTDB taxonomy): Bacteria > Actinomycetota > Actinomycetes > Propionibacteriales > Nocardioidaceae > Nocardioides. Next base: position 32,805 of record JAFMQY010000007.1, on the reverse strand, counting down.
GCCGAGGTGGTCACAGGCAAGCGCCTGCCTCCGAAAGAGGTCGGGCTGCGAGCGGGTCATGCCCGAGGGGCTCCTTCCGACGCTTCATGGCCGCCGGGGAAGCTCGCCCGATCGGCGGTCCGAGAGTAGAGCCCGCACTAGAATCGCTGGCGTCCGGTCCGGACGAGAGGACGTGGTGCGACAGAGGGTGGGCGACGTCGTCGTGGCGACGGTCACGATCGTCGCCCTGGTCGGCGGCGCCGTCATCGCCGTGCTCGTCTTCGGACAAGGCCGCCGGGCACCAGACATCGTCGCGGTGCCTGCGGCCACCTCGCCGCCCCCCGGGGGCGCGTCTGCGGCCCACGGCGGTGCCTCCGCCACACCCACGCCGTCGTCGTCCGCCAGCCCCTCGCCGTCCTCGTCCGCGGGGTCCTCCACGTCGTCCGGGAGGTCCTCCACGTCGCCTACCGACAGCCCCTCCGTCTGCGTCGCACGTCACCAGCAGACGAACCTGTCCGTCGTCACGTTCAACATCCACTCCGCGCGAGCACAGAACGGGTCCGTCCATCTCGGGGAGATCGCCCGCGCCCTGGCCGTGTGGCACCCGGACGTCGTCCTGCTCCAGGAGGTCGACCGCGGGCGTCTGTGGACGGGACGGATCGACATGCCGTCGCTGCTGGGGGCCCGACTGAGGATGAACCCGACGTTCGGCGACAACGTCCGGCGGTCCGCCACGAACCAGTACGGCACCGCGATCCTGTCGCGGTACCCGATCCTGAACTCTCGGAACGTGCTGCTGCCGGCACCACCCGGCACCCAGCAGCGGGGACTGCTGCACGCGACGATCGACGTCAACGGCATCCTGGTCAGCGTCTACGGCACCCATCTCGAGAACACGTCGCGGGTCGCGCGCCTGAAGCAGATCCGGGCCATCGCCCCGATCCTCGCCGCCGACCCCAGGCCGGAGATCTTCGGCGGCGACCTGAACGCGACTCCCACCTCGCGGGTGGTCGTCGGCGCGCGATCGGTGGTCAGGGACACCTGGACGTCGGTCGGCACCGGCGCGGGGTGGACCCACCCCGCGCAGAACCCTCGGATGCGGATCGACTACCTGTTCTACCGCAGCGGATCAGGCGTGAGCGTCGACCCGCTGCATGCCCAGGTGCTCCCTCCCGTCGTCTCCGACCACCGTGCTGTGGGTGCGAACTATCGCCTGGCGGCCGGCCACGGCAACGTGTGCCTGCCCGTCCTCACTCGGGTCACTCGAAGGTGACGCACGCCGGCCAGCTAGTGGTTCGCCGAGTGTCTCTGGCGTCGTTCGCGGCGGTTGCGGCTCGTCCCGAACGGGTAGGGCCCGTGCCCGATCTCGAGGGTCCCGCGCATCGTCTCGAGCAGGTGATCGTCGCATGACCCGTGCACGAACTCCGCAAGCGACTTGAGCTGCGCTTCTGAGACCGCGGGGTCGTCACTGGTGAGCAGCTCGTAACGGACGTCCAGCGTGCGCTCAGGCCGAGTGCGGCGCAGGAATCCCTGGATGTCCTCGACCCGCTCGATCGCTTCGAGGACCGTCCCTTCGTCCTTGGCCTGCCAGAAGCCGGAGCCGACGACGCGCGCGTGCTCCCGCTCGTTGAGGACGTACAGGCAGCCTGGGAAGGCGCGATCGAGGAAGTCGAAGAACGGCCCGGTCTCCGCCGGTTGCACGCGGTACCAGAGCACCTCCTTGAACCCGAGCACGTCCACGGACTGGGGATCCACCCTCCCGAGCAGGTGGCCGGTGACGATGGTCCGGGTCATCGTGACGAAGCTCCGGGGCTTGATCACGTGCAGCCCGTAGAACGCGGAGTTCTGGGCACGCGGGTGGTGGCGCAGGTGGGTGTGCCGGAAGCCGTCCACCGAAGCCATGGCGTGGAACAGTGGCAGCAGATAGAAGCCGTTCTCGCCTCGCATCAGCACGCGGGGAAGCGTGTTCAGAAGCCCTTGGACCAAGGTCGACCCCGACCGCCCGTAGGTGACCACGAACACGTAGCGGAACGACGGCGTGCGCTCGCGCCCGAGTACCCGCCTGGCCACGCGGCCCGCGGGTGCGCCCACCCGCGTCTCCTCGAGGCGCCGCACGGCTGCCTTCATCCTCGACACGTCTCTCCTAGATGGTTCCGATGAGGCGCGCCGGAACCCAACGCAGCGGCGGGGCCGGCTCGTGCATGGCGGACACTCTAGTCATGCGCGAATGGCCGGCGTCGCGATCTGTGCGTGGTCACACCATGCCGTGGTACCGGACCGGCACGCGCAGCAGCGGACCCTCGACCATCACGCGCATCTGCCGCGAACCCGTCGCCTGCCAGATGCCATCACCCTCTCGGACGAGCTGCGCGGGATCCACCAGCTTCGCGTCGAACTCGGTCACCTCCGGCCCTCCGTTGAGGAAGGAGCGGAACTCGCCGGCGATCGACTCGCCGCTGTGCGCCCAGGCGCTCGCCTCGGTCAACCCCGCCTCCACTCGCACCGCGTGGCGGAGGTCCGCCGTCCGGCGCATCAGGTCGAAGTCGGCGAACTTGAAGTGGACCATGAGCAGGTCGCGGTCCGGGACGTACGGCGCCTTGATGCCGTGCGACGCCTTGACCCACGGCGCGTCGACACGTTTGAGAGAGGGTTTGCAGATCTTGCTCACGAACTTCGCGAACCGTCGCTGCCCCAGGACCGGCTGCTCGGGGACCAGCGCTGCCTCGTGGTCGAGATGGTGCACGACGTTGAGTCCCATGCCGGCGCCCACCTGGAGATCTGGTCGCCGTGCCACGAAGTCGCGCAGGCCCTCGTAGCGATCCGGGTCGGCGAGCAGGAACTCGTCGGCGTCGGTGAAGATCACCGCGTCGTGGTCGCGAAGCAGCTCCGAGCCGAGGCGGCTGACGAGGACCATCCGTGCCTGCTCGAACCTCCCCTTCGGAAAGCCCTCGTGCGGAATCACCCGGCACGGCAGGTTGCTGGTCGAGCCGTCGGTCGAGCCGTCGTCGACGACCACCAGGTTCTCGACGCCGAGCTGGTCCCCGTAGTACCGGATCCAGCGCGGCAGCATCGACGACTCGTCACGGACGACCGTGAGCGCGGCGATGCGAGGGGCTCGAGTCCTCCTCCGGGAGAGCATCCTCACGCCGCATCCTCCCGGGACGCACCGGCTCGTACGAGCGCGGCCAGCGCTTCGATGGCTCCCTTGGGGTCGCTGGGGCCCGGCCACTGCGGCAGCGTCGCGGTCCGGTGCTGCCCCTCCAGGAGCTCCCGCAGGCCGTCGAAGCCGTCCTTCGCGGCGGCAACCAGCTCCGACCCCGGCGTGTCCTCCGGATCCACGCCTCGCGCGGCCACGGGTGCGAGGTCGGTCCACTCACCCACCAGGTGCACGCCCGAGGCCTTCAGGCGCTCCACCATCTGGTCGGCGGTCTCCACCACCCACGGGTGCACCTCGAGGCCGATTCCCTGCTCCTGTGCCCGGCGCGCGCTGAGGACCTGCTTGGCGAGCAGGCTCTTGCGCACGTTCGGGGCGTCGGAGTCGGCCAGACCGAGCTCGGCGAGCCGGGCATTGACCCGCTGGAGCATCTGGGCCGACGCGGCTCCGAGCGCGGCGTTCTTCGGCTCCGTCACGACGAGGTCGTCGGCGGCGAAGCCGACCGCGTGTCCGAACCGCTCGATCAGGGTGTGCCGGGGCGCTCCAGGCGGCGGCAGTGTCACCAGCGAGACCCGCTCCCCACCGACGGCGGCAGCCCAACGACGGACGATCCGGTAGGCGTCCTGCTGACGCCAGAACGTCCTGCCGGGCTCGGTCACCTCCGCCGGGGGTGCCGCTTGCCATGGCCGGGCATCCCGGGTGCCGGAACGGTAGTCGGTCCACGACCATGAGCGACCGTTCTGGATCGCCTCCTGCCACAGCGAGGGGATCGTCCGGTTCAGGTCTCGCATCGTCAGCACCACATGGACGGGCAGGTCGCCGAAGCTCGCCACGGCGGCCTCGATTCGCCGGGGGATGAACGGCCCCAGGAACTCCATCGAGATCACGGAGGTCCCGTCCCACTCTCGCGCCTGATCGACCAGCTTCTGCCAGGGTCTCCCTGGGGCGTCCGGATGAACGATGAGCTCGCGGACACCCTTGACCTGGGCGAACCATCGGTTCCCCAGGGCGAGGACACCCCGGTCGGCGAGCACACTCTGCTGGCTGAAGAGGAGCGACTGGATGCTCGTGGTCCCCGACTTCATGGTCCCGACGTGGAGGACGACTCGACGTTCGGGGACGCCGACCGTGCCGGTCACCTGCGCAGCATCCCGCGCCGGCTCGGAGGCTCGCCTGCCACGGCCAACTCGTCGGCCACCGGCTCGTCGTCAGGGTCGTCCTCGTCGAATCGCTCGGCAACCAGTCGGCGGGTCATCTCGGCGAAGCGAGCGAAGGTCTCCACGGACACCCGGGCGACGTCCGCGTCGTCGACGGGCGTGTAGCGGGAGGTCCGTGTCCGCGAGGGAATGAGGGCCTCGAGGTCTCCGAGCACCACACAACCGCTGCCGCCGATCTCGGAGACGACCTCCCGGGCCCGGGCCTGTACCCACCCGAGCTCCGTCTCGGGAAGCATGATGCGGGCGCTCGCCTCGGTCGGCAGCACCTCCCCGCTGAAGGGAAGCCGGATGAGGTGCTTGTACGCCGACGAGTAGTCGTCGAAGGTCGGCGGAAGCGCCTCGTTGATCCGGCGGAACACCTCGGCCTCGATCATCCCGTGGGACCTGTTGACGGCCCGCTTCGGGCGCTCGATGAGCGCAGGGTCGAGTCCGATGGCCTCCCCCATGAACCGGAACAGACCGTCCGGGTCGGCGGCGTACGACGGCACGACGACGAGACTGATCCGCGAGGGATCGACGACCTTCCAGCGCGTCAGGATGTCGACGGGGTCCTGGCGGCGCCAGAAGTGTTCGCCCCAGCGACCTGTCCGGTTTCTCACCTGACCGATGAAGTCGAGGTAGGGCTCGGACATCCCGTGCCGGAGGAACTGCTGGTACTCGGAGGGGATCTGCTGGGCCCAGTCCCGGATCGTGACCACGAGGTGGAGGTCCAGCCCCGCCGCGGTGGTCAGCTCCAGGAAACGCTCGATCGCCTCCGGCTCGAGCTCCACCAGGTCTTCGTTGCTCACCAGGACCCGCTCACCCGCAGCGCCTCGGAGCCGCCTGGAGGACTCCTCGAGTGCGGCGTCGTCCCAGTCACCGACGAACCCCTTCGCCGGGTGCCAGCCGAACGGGTCCAGCAGTCGCCGCCGGTGTGCGCGACGTCCCACGAACGGGACCCCGATCCCTGCCGCCTCGATGTTCGCGACCGAGCTCCACAGGCCGACCTGGAGCGACGAGCTGCCGGTCTTGCTGCACCCCACGTGCGCGAAGAGCAGGCGGTTGTTCACCTCCGTCACTCTACTGGCCCGATGTCGGGCTCCCGCGGCTCGAGGGGGTTGCCGAGGTCGCGCTCGAGCTCGCGTCGGAGCAGGCGTCCGAGGGCTCGGACGGCGGCGTCCAGCTGCTCCTCGACCGCGACCTGGTCAGGTGTGACCCCTTCGACCGCCACCGGGGACAGGTCGTCCAGCGTGCCGACGATCCGGACGCCGGTCGCCTCGACGTTCCTCCGCATGCTGGCGGCCCGGCTGACGACCCAGTCCGGGACGGCCATGCCCAACGCCCGCTCCTCCTCGCGAGCAGCACCCAGCACGTGCTTCGCGAAGCCGGACTTCACCACCTTCGAGTAGCTTTCCCACGGGATCTCCCAGCCCGCGAGGTCCTCGTTGACCCGCCGCAACACCTCGGCCGATGCCGCGCCCAGCGACTCGTTGGCCGGCGTCACGGCAGCGCAGAGCGTCGGATCGATCCGCACGGCCTCGCAGAACCGGTTCCACAAGGTCTCCGTCGGCGCACCGCGCGGAGGGACCGTGACGACGGTGACGTTCTCGATGCCGACACGGGCTGCCCAGCGCTCGACGAGGACGGCGAGTCGCTGCTGGCGCCAGAAGCGGCTCCCGACCCCGGAGTCCTCCTCGATGGCCTTCAGATAGGTCGGCCACGGCTCGGTCGCGGAGTTCTTCGCCCTCTCCTGCCACATCGCCAGGATCACGCGGTTCAGGTCGCGTGCGGTGATGACCACCTCGACCGGTGTCGACCCGAACGATCGCACCACCTTCTCGACGTAGGGATCGCGTGCTGGTCCGAGGAACTCCATGGACATCAAGGAGGTGCCCTGCCATCCGCACAGCCGGTCCACCATCCGCTCCCAAGCGCCGTCGATGGCGGTGGGCCGGGGCTGGCGCCGGATGCCGAGAACGTCGATCACGGCGTCTACCTGGTGTCGCCACACGGGGAAGAGAACGTCGTTCGCCGCGAGGGTCTTGCGACCGTCCATCAGGCGTTTCTGCAGGTAGCTCGTGCCGGTCTTGAGAAGGCCGACGTGGAGGACGACACGCTCAGCCATGCGCCGGGGCATCCATCCGTCTACAACGCCGGAGGCCGAACATCAGCTCGCCGTCCCGTACTCCCGGAGCAGGCTCCGCCCGATGATCAGCTTCTGGATGTCGGACGTGCCCTCACCGATGAGCATGAAGGCCGCCTCCCGGTAGAGGCGCTCGATCTCGTACTCCTTGGAGTACCCGTAGCCGCCATGGATGCGGAAGGAGTCCTGGACCACCTCGTTGCAGTATTCGGAGGCCAGCATCTTGGCCATGCCGGCCTCGACGTCGTTGCGCTCGCCGCTGTCCTTCAGTCGCGCCGCCCTGACCATCATCGCGTGCGAGGCCTCGACCTTGGTCGCCATCTCCGCGAGGCGGAACAGGATCGCCTGGTGCTGGTTGATCGGCTTGCCGAACGTCTCGCGCTGCTGGGAGTAGGCCATGGCGAGCTCGAAGGCGCGGTGGGCGATGCCACACGCCCGCGCGGCGACGTTCACCCGGCCGACCTCGACCCCGTCCATCATCTGGTAGAAGCCGCGTCCGGGGGCCCCGCCGAGGATCTGGTCGGCGGCGATCCGGTGGCGTTCGAAGATGGCTTCGGTGGTGTCCACACCCTTGTAACCCATCTTGTCCAGCTTGCCCGGGATCGTGACGCCCTGGGCGGTCTCGCCGAAGCCCGGCTCCTTCTCGACGAGGAACGTCGACATGTTGCGGTAGACCGAGTCCGCACCCTCGTCGGTCTTGACCAGGAGCGCGATCAGGTTCGAGGTGGCGCCGTTGGTCAGCCACATCTTCTGCCCGGTGATCTCGTAGCCCTCGTCGGTCTTCGCGGCCCGGGTGCGGATCGCTGCCACGTCGGAGCCGAGGGAGGGCTCCGACATCGAGAACGAGCCGCGGACCTCACCGGTCGCCATCCGGGGCAGGTACTTCCGCTTCTGCTCCTCGGTGCCGTGCCTCATCAGCATGTAGGCGACGATGAAGTGGGTGTTGATCACGCCGGAGACGCTCATCCAGCCGCGCGCGATCTCCTCGACGCAGAGCGCGTAGGTCAGCAGCGACTCGCCCAGACCGTCGTACGCCTCGGGGATCACCAGCCCGAAGATCCCGAGCTCCTTCAGCCCGTCGACGATGTCCTGCGGATACTCGTCGGCGTGCTCGAGTTCCGTGGCGACGGGGAGGATCCGCTCGTCGACGAACCGGCGGACCGCCTTGACGATCTCCTGCTGATCGTCGGTCAGACCGTTGGTCTCGCAGAGACGACCCATGGTGATCCTTCCGGGGGAGAACGAAAGCCGGGCTGTGATGCTATCGGCCGGGTTCTCGGCGGTCATCGCCGGTCAGCGGCTACGGTCCGTGACGTCGCCCACGTGCGGAAGCAGTCGCCCGGACGTCGGGCCTCTTCCTGGAGACCAGGCGGCGGATCATGCGCCGCCAGCGGCTGGCGACACCGATCCGCCCCGTACGACGGCTCGCGACGGCGCGGCCTCGGGCGCCGAGCATCGTGGCGAGAGCCGAGACGGATGCCGTCGCGACCTCGTGCTCCGTCGGCTCCCCGTCACCGGCGCCGAAGGCTGACTCCGGACACTTCAGGTCCTTCAGCGACCCCACGACCTGGTAGCCGGCGGACTCCAGCTCGGCGACCTGCCGCTCGGTGACCTCCTCGCACCACGCGCGGAACTCCTCAGGCACCCGGATCCGGCGCCGTTCCTGGGTGCCGAGCACCTGGGCGCCGAAGGACTGCTTCACCACGTCGCTGTAGACGTAGCGGCGGTGCACCTCCTCGGGGAGCTCGAGGTTGATCCGACGTAGCAGCTCCGCCTGGGCGAAGCCGAGGCTGGCGTTGCTCCAGTGTTCCTCTGGTTCGAGCCGCGCGGGATCCACCCCCAGCACGGCGCCGAAGCGCTCGAGCAGGAGGGTCCTCGGACCGTCCCAGGGAGGCACGGTCACGACGTGGACCCGGTCGGGACCGACCCTCTCCGCCCAGCGGCTCAGCACGGCCGGCGGGTCGAGATGGATCCAGGGATGACGCCCGCTCCGGCTGCGCTCCAGCGACTGGAGCCGCCTGAGATAGGGGCGGAAGGCGGTCGTGCCGCCGGCCTTGACCTGCTCCTGCCAGGATGACGGCAGCTGCCGGGCGAGGTCGCGGACCGTGGCGACGACGTGCACCTCCCGCCCGCCGCTGGCGCGCAGGAGTCGTGTGATCTGACCCGGACCGGCGGCTGCCAGGGACTCCTGGCTGAAGACCGCGCGGGACCCGGGAGCCCGCTCGAGCTGCGCGGTGAAGCGCTCGAGGATCCGGCGGTCCGAGACCGGGTCGCGCCGCGCCTCGTACTTGTCGCGGATCACCACCATGAGCTCGAAGGACTGGCGCTTGGTCGGCGGGACGAGGTCCAGGCCCTGGGAGGCGAGGTCCGCGCGGCTGCGGAGCAGGGCCGCCTGGAGGTACGACGTCCCCGTCTTCTGGAGGCCGACGTGGACGAAGAGCCGGGGCGCGTCTGGCATGGGCTCACTCCTATGCCATCCGCGAAGCGCCCCGCAACTCGGGGTCACCCCACCGCGCGGAACAGCTGCGCACCCGTGCGGAGCGCGACCTCACCGGTACTGATCCGCACCCACGAGCTGCGCCGGACGAGCCGGTAGGAAAGCTTGCGGCTCGCGTCGTACCTGACTCGCCACACGTGACTCGGGTTACTGACCATGAGGAAGCCCGGAGTCAGCCCGGCCGCGAAGTAGGCGCTCCGGCACGTCGTCTGGCACTGCCGCAGCCAGTTGTGCGCATCGCCGGACGAGGCGATGTGCCTGGACAGTCGCCGCTCGGCGCGGGTGACGCGGGTGCCACTGAGGACCACATGCACCCGAACGCCCCGGTTGAGGGCCCGGTCGAGCACCCGCACGACGCGGGGAAGCACGAGTCGGGTCGTGGCCAGGTTCACGACAGACCCTGGCTTGGCGGACCTGATGCCACCCAGCACGGCCCGGACCACGACCCGCCGGCGCGCCAGGTCGCCGTCCGGGTTGTTCCTGACCACATGGGACTGCGACGCGAGATCCACCTGCCAGTCGAAGCCGGCGACCACAGCGTCATGGTCCGAGTTCAGCTCCACGTGGTACTGCTTGTTCGCCAGCAGCGTGGTGGTCCCGCGGTCGAAGATGTAGTCGATGGTCAGGCCGTGGTGGTCGCCCGTCGGGAAGTACGCACCCAGCGTGTCGTACGTCGGCACCAGCCGGGCAGCGGACAGCAGGCGGCGGGGGTAGCGGTGGCCGCGGTAGTGCACGTTGAAGTCGCCCCCGACGAGCACCGGCCCCCGGGGCGCGAGCCGCCCCACCAGGACGGTGAGACGTTCGACCGAGTGGCGCAGCAGGTCCGGCATCCCGCGGGTGAGCGGCGCCACGTGCACCGACACCACTGAGACGACTCGACCGTCGGTGCCCTTGAGTGTCACCCAGTTGGCGAACCGTCGCCCGAGCTGGGTCTTCTTGCCAGGGGGGATCCCGCGCCAGTTGGAGATGCGGAACGTGCCGTCGTCGATCGCCTTCCACCGGTCGCTGCGCCAGACCACCGGCGTCTCGGACGTGTAGCGGTTGCGCATGCTGCGGTAGATGCCGTATCCCGCGGGCGCCAGCACCGCGTCGTGCCGGAAGCTGACCTCGTTGTAGGTGATGAAGTCGGGGTGCTGCGACAAGATCGTCTTGACATCGGCCTGGAACTGCGGGACCGGCATCCCCTGCATGAGGTTGGCCTGGACCATCTTCACGTCGCTGACCGTGGCGCCGCTCTGCATGCTCGCCACGGCCGGCGCCACGGCGACCGTCGTGGTCACGACGGCACATGCGGCGAGCACGACGCCTGCGGCGTGGACTCGGCACCGGGTACGGGTGGTGTCGCGGCCGACGTTGGCACCCATTCGGACCCCCGGGGAAGAAGAAGTGCGTGTCACATGAATCACAACAGCCCCATAGGTCACCCGCAAGCCGTTCGCCCGAACTACGAATCTGTAATTCGGATCGTCTCGGATGCGACCACATGATGGCCGTTCCGGCGCTGTCCGCCGGGTCGGCGGCTGGTCCTCGGCTCAGCCGATCTGCGCGGTGCCGCTCACGAAGAAGTGGTCGCTGACCTTGTTCTCCACGGGTGCCGTGTCGCGCCAGTAGCCGCTCCAGGTCACCCCGCTTCCGAGCACCCAGTCGACCGCGACCGGCAGCGGCGGCGGATGACACCCGTCGCCGTAGCTCCCGCCGGAGGCCGAGACCAGCCCAGCCGCGGGGGCCACCCGGCAGTAGAAGATCTCGCGGTCGTTCATGTCGCCGGTGACCAGGACCGGCAGCCCGGTGGCCTTCAGCTGGTTGACCACGCTGACGAGCACGTCCTCGCCGTGGCGACGCTCCACCTCGTAACGGCCGTCGTGGGCCGAGGGATGCGTGTTGACGACGTAGAACTCGCGACCCGTCGCCCGGTCTCGCAGGCGCAGGATCGGCTGTGGTCGCGGCCTGCCCATGAACGGGATGATGAACTTGCTGCCGCTCACGAACTCGAACTTGTCGGGGTTGTACAGGATCGAGTTGTCCGTCTCCGCCGAGCCCCACGCCAGACCCGGGTACGCCGCGAAGCCGGTGCGGGCCTGGAGGCCGGCCAGCTGGTCGGTCTGGTCCTCTTGGGTCCCGACGATGTCGACCCCGTGCTTGGCCATCAGCGCGGCCGCGGCCGGGGTTCGCACCGACGCCGGCGGGAACCCCGATCGATCGCCTCCCGGCACCGTGTGCTGGCTGCCGAGCAGGTTGAAGGTGCCGACCGTGACGTCGAAGGGCTGGTCCACCTGCGGAGGCTTCTGGGCCGGGTCCTTCTTCGCTTGCTTCTTCGCGTCGGGCTTCGGATGAGGCCGGTGCCGGGTCCTCGCGGCGGAGCGCGAGACAGGGTCGAGGCGCTGCTGCATCGCCGCGGCGGCACGCTCCCGGAGCCGGATCTCGCCGGCTGTCAGCGTCGGGGCCGGGCGGGAGCTCTGCCGCTGGACCGAGGACGACTTGTCGACTGCGACCGACCGCGCGTCCGACCGGTGCAGGTGGAGAGCCTGCGGATCGAAGGACACGACGGCCAGGGCGGTGGCAAGGACCGCACCGACGACGACGGAGGCGACGCGTGACCCCCGCGGACGACGCGCGCGGTGGGCGTGGCGACGCACGGCGGAACGGTAGCACGAACGCGTCCCGCGATTGACGAGGGTTGCGGCAGACGAGGCCGCGGCCGTCGTTACGCTGACGGCCATGCTCTTCACGGCCTCGACGGTCAAGGACTCCCTCGAGAACGTGAGGTTCTTCGTGAGCGCCAACCTCGCCTCCGGCGTGGATCACATGTTCGTCTTCCTGGACGCTCCGGGAGAGTCAGACCAGCAGGACGTCGCCGCGTGGCTCGGCGAGCACCCTCATGTGACCTGCATCCCGACGGCCCGGCGGGCATGGTGGTCGGACGGCCGCCCGGCCAACCTGAACGTCCGCCAGCGGACCAATGCGAACTGGGCCCGCGCCGTGCTGGAGCCGTTCTCGTGGGCTGAGTGGCTCTTCCACATCGACGGGGACGAGGTGGCGTGCCTCGACCGCGAGGCCATCGCGTCGATCCCGGAGGACCTCGACGCGGTTCGGCTGACGACGTGGGAGGCCGTGAGCGAGTGGGCGTCGGAGGGTCGGCCCACCCGGTTCAAGCGGTTGCTCGACGACGGCGAGCTGAACCTCCTCCATCTCCTCGGGGCGATCCCCGAGCCGGCGAACCAGGTCTACTTCCACGGACACGTGATGGGCAAGTCTGGCGTTCGCCCCCGCTCGGGTCTCGGTCTGACCCTCCATGAGGCCGTGTCGCAGGACGGACGGCGCCAGCCTCGGCACGAGGACGCCCGGCTGCACGTCCTGCACTACGACGCTCCGTCCGGCGAGGAGTTCGTCCGCAAGTGGACCGCCCTCGCCCAGGCCGGACCGGCGCGCTACCGGCAGAGCCGCTCGGGGTCCACGCGAGCCATCCGCACGCTGCTGGCGCGTGACCTGCCCGACGAGATCCGGGTCAAGTACCTGCGTCGCCTCTACGAGGTGACGACCCGTGACGACGTGGAGCTGCTCCATGAGCTCGGGCTCCTGGTCGAGGCGCGGCCCGACACCGACCGCTCGACCGCGCGCCCCCTCCCGGAGGCCGCGGCCGACGAGCTCGCCGACCGGGTGGCCGAGCTCGGAGCCGCGCCCAAGGCCGGCTTCTTCGTCCCCGACCCGCCGGCACAGCCGGCCCGGGGACGGTGGTCGGGGCTCCGCCGACGTGTGCACGGCCGGTGACAGCCGGCCGAGCGCTCAGGCACGACCGAGGAGACGTCGTACTCGCGATCGCCACCCGGCTGCCGTGACCCGACGACCGGCGGCCAGCTCACCTCGAAGCCCACGCACGTCTCCGAGCATCGTCGCCACCAGGTCCACGGCGACCGCGGCGACCTCGTCGTCGGTGACCGACCCGGTGCTCCGGCGTGGTTCCAGCTCCTCGGGGACGCACAGATGCTCGAGGTCACCGACCACGTCGTACGGCGCCGACCTCAGGTGCTCGATGGCCTCCTCACCGCGACGCCGACAGTCCTCGATCTGCGAGGGCTCGGGCCAGAATCTGTCTCCCCCGCGGGGAACGAGCCGCTGGTCGGCCAGGAACGTGCGGATGTACACACCCTGGTCGAAGGCGTTGCGGAAGCCCGTCAACCGGCCGTTCACCCGTCGCAGCGTCTCGGCCTCCGCCACACCCATCGAGGTGTTGGGGAACGACTCGGACAGGTCGATCCCCTCGGTCGCGACACCCAGCACGTCAGCGAAGCGGTGCCACACGTCGTCTCTGGGTGCCCCGGGGTCGAGGACGAGCACGTGCACCCGGTCGGGAGGGACCGCCTTGGTCCACCGCTCGAGCACGAGCCTCAGGTCCAGCGTGCGCCAGTTCCAGATCGCCGACGGGCTCTTCGACACCCGCTGTGCGTAGTCCGCCATGGGCGTGGTGGACCCGTTCTTCAGACTCTCCTGCCAGCTCGCCGTGAAGAGCCCGAGCGGTTCGCGCGCCGTGACGACGAGGTGGACCTCCGCCGGGGACAGGGCCGCGACCATGGCCTCGGCCTGGCGGGCGCTGGCCGCGGCGAAGAACTCATGGCTCACCAGGCCTGTCCCGGGAGTCGACGCGAGCTCTTCCCGGATCCGGGCCCAGGCGGTGCGATGGCGCTCGGGGGCCCGATCCTGGCGGCGTTCCTCGCGTACCGTGCGAGAGGCCCACAGGTGGTCGGGCCGCGACGTGCCCGGCACGATGACGCCTCGTGCGCGGAGCCGGTCGCGGTTGGACCAGACGATGGTCTGCAGGTATGACGTCGCGGTCTTCGGCAGTCCGATGTGGACGAAGACCCGGTCGACCACTACAGCGACTCCTGGAAGCGCTCGATGGCGCGCTGGACGGCCGCATCGTCGCGTGACGCCATGGGCACGAGGAGCTCCTGCAGCAGGTCGGCGATCTCCGCAAGCCGCACGTTGTGCTGGCGCATCTCGGCCAGATCCGCCTCGAGATCGGCCACCCGCTGCTCGAGCCGTCCGATGGCTCCCCTGGACCCGGGAAGCACCGACTTCAGCTGCACGCCTTCCACACTCCCTCCACGCGCACGGTCGGCCGGCCCTGCAGTAGCAGCACCTTCGCGTTGACGCGCGAGGCGCCGGCGTCTCGGAGCAGCGTAGTGAACACGTCGGCGTCGGGCTTCCCGACCATCCACTCGGGGACGTCTCCGGGCATGTCCTCGGTGGGCACGTAGAACTCGGCGAGCAGGCGCCCACCCCTCTCTCGGAGCGCCATCGAGCACAGTCGTGCGAGCGCCTCGCGCCCTGGGCTCGAGGTCGCGTCGACGACGTGGTTGGCCAGGACGACGCGCCGCCGAGGGAGCCGGGCGAGACGGGCGCCCTCCGCAAAGACCGATCTCCATTCCGTGAGGTTGAGGTAGCGGACGCTCAGGTCCAGCGACTCCTCCTCCGCACACTCGGAAGCCTTCCGAAGGGCTTGCGGCACGTAGTCGTACGCGGTCACGCCGATCCCCTTCCGCGCCAACCAGAGGCTGTCGGCGCCGCGCCCGGCACCGACGTCCAGCACGTCGGCGTTCTGTCGCCGAGCCACTTTCGCAGCCCTTCTGGCCTGTGCGGACGGGCGCCTCTTCGGCGGCTTGTTCGCGCCGTGGTGCGCATGGCGGTGCCAGTACCGGATGCCGGGTTGCAGGCCCCGGAACCAGTCGTTGAACGCCCGGATCGTGCGATCGGGAGTCGTGAACTGGAACGCGGGATCGGGCATCCGCCATCCTGGGCCGTACATGGCCTCCAGGAACTTGTCGGGGCGAGCGGGAACCGGCATCGGGCGGCCCTCGAGCGTCGCCGTGGTGCGGGGACGGATCCACTCGGGCTCGAACTCGACGCCCACCTCACCCATCAGGTACAGGCGTCCCGACGCGAGGAAGCCACCGAACACGTCGAGGCCCCGCGTCACCTCACCCTCTTTGACGTAGATCTTGAACGACGCGCCGCTGTAGCGCGAGATCCGCCACCCCCGCTCCGCGAGGTGGCGCTGCACGGCGAAGGACTCGCGAGCCACGTCCACGGGGTTCGTGTGACGACTGACGTAGCCGATGTCCGCGTCCGAGTCGTGTCCGAGCACCGCGCCCTCCCGCACCGCACCGAGGAGGGTGCCGTAGGCGATGAAGGGCTCGAGACCGGCGTCCTCGAGCGCGGCGATCACCGCCTCCGTGGCGTCGAGGAGTGAGGCGATGTTGTCCTCAGAGCGGTTGGCGAAGGTCGGCACGAGCCGCCCGGACTTGTCGACGCCGAGGTCGACGCCCTGCCTGTTCCGCACCAGGATCGGACCCTCGCCGTCTCCGAGCACGACCTCGTCGTCGAAGTACACGATCCCGGCGGCCGAGTCGCGCACGGTGATCCGCCCTCGGCCGCTCAGGTGCCGCCGCAGCTTCTTCGGCCACGACGCGCGGCGCAACGGATACCGTCCGACGGCGGGCCCACCTCTGGCCACGGTGTCCCGTAGCGACCAGAAGGTCCAGACCCGTCTCCCGTCGACGCACACGTCGACCGGGCGGTCGCCCAGCACGACCAGGCAGAGCCCGTGGTCGTCGATGCCGCGGACCCGGAGATACCTGCCCACGTCAGTCCATGCTGACGTGGGCGTACGGGTTGACCCCTGTGGTGGAGTACGGCGTGCCGTCCTCGTAGACGGCATGCTTGCCCGTCCCGAACAGCAGTTGGCCGGGTTCGGAGTTGACCACCGCCCGACCGCTGGTGGTCTGGACGGTCTTGGACGCCGGGAAATGGGTGAGCCAGTAGTCGAGGTGCTGCTGGTACCGGAGTGTGAGGTGCTTCTTCCAGTAGATGCCGAGGTTCTCGTCGCTCGCCCCGGCCAACCCCGACCAGTTCGCGGAACCGTTGAGGACGACGTACCCGGAGCGATTACCGCCCACGTTCCCGACGATGGTCATCGCCTTGAGGTGGAAGTAGTTGTCGAACTCGCCATCGCCGTTGAAGTCCTGGACGAGGTGCTTCATCGGGACCGGTCCGCGTCCGGCCGGGTTTCGGAGCAGATGAGCGATGTCGATGCCCACGACCGTATACCCGATGCGGATGGTGCAGCCGCGGTTCCACAGCCGACGGACCTTCCTCGCCAGGGCCATCCCGCGACCGCGACGAATGACATCCGGCGTGATCAGGATCCGAGTACGGTGACTGGGCGTGTTGGTCGCGCCGTGGCACCTGACTCTGTTCAAGAGGTGTCTCACAGGGTCTCGTGCCTGTCCCTCCGGGAACATCATCAGCCGGTACCTCCGGAAGGACCGTGAGGCGAACGGATGCCGGAGCGGCTTGTCGTGAGAAGCCTGTCGGAAGATGTGGCTGGCGAACCTCCAGACATGGATGTTCCGGGTCTCGGTGACCGCGTCATTCCACTGGTTGTTGGTCGACGCCAACGTGAAGTTCGCCGAGCCCTGGATCACGACGCGCCTCACGTGGCCCACATGGGAGAACAGGAAGAACTTCGAGTGGGCCACGCCACCGCTTCCCCGGCACGAACCGCGGCAGGTGCGCGCCCAGCTGGTGCGGTGCCGGTGTCTGTTGCCCACACGCAAACCGTGGCGCAGGCGCCGGAACGGCCTGTTCACGAACACTCTGTTGTTGCTCGAGGCCATGATGAGCCGGACCTCGACGCCACGACGCTGAGCGCGCAGGAGCGCATCGGTGCCGTCACGGGTGAGGAAGTTCCACGTGAAGATCTTGATCTCGCTCCCCCGGGGCGAGGAGTTGATCGACCGCATGATCTTGTGGAAGATCGCCCGCTTCGTCCCCTCGCTGCCGAGTGGGCTGTTGAACGTGACGCCCGGCCGCGGGTTGTAGTGATCCGGAGCCGCGTTCGCGGCCGTGTCGAAGGTCGGCACCGTGAAGGCAGTGATCGCGACGATCAGGGCGAGCAGTCTGGCCACGCGATGGTATCCCCTCGTCTCGGTGGTGGTGGTGAAGCCGTCTGGCGGCCGGC
>JAFMQY010000007.1:0-15809 GCA_017354415.1 Nocardioides sp. | reverse complement strand
CAGCGCGGGCCGACACCGTCAAGCGCGGCACCTGTAGACGGCGGCAAGGTACTTCCGGTCGCCCTTGAGCGCCTTCGCTGTCTGGTGGATCGTGCCCCCTGGCACGGCGTAGAACCGGTCAGCGTACCGGATGATGGCCTGTCCGGACTCGCATCCGATCGCGTCTCGTTTGACGTACGAAGCGCCCTGGACGCACCCCTTGTAGGACCGAGGCAGGGTCGCGCCGGCCGTCCAGACCGACGAACAGTCCGGCGTACCGGGCGGCGCGGTCGGTCCGGTGTGGGTCGGCGACGACGAAGGACTGGCTGACGCGTCGCCGCTCGCCGTGTTCGCGCTGGACTGCTGCGAGCCGCAGGCCGTCACCACGAGGGCAGCCATGGCCAGCACCGGCAGGTGCGTGCGCAGGGCCCGAGTGACGACCATGGCCCGAGTATAAGTCTGCACCCAGCGGATTCGGTCGAGAACGCCGAAGGCGGGCGCGGTTGCGGGGTGCGTACGACGAGGCCTCCACGCCGGTAGCGTGTGCTGACGTGAGCACCGCTCCCGCCCGCGTCTACGTCGCCCGCCTCGTGGGTCTGCCTATTTTCGACCCCCAGGGCGACCAGGTGGGCAAGGTGCGCGACCTGGTGGTGGCGATCCGCTCCGAGACCAGCCAGCCGCGGGTGCTCGGGCTGGTGGCGGAGGTCTTCGGGCGGCGCCGGATCTTCGTCCCGATGACCCGCGTCACGCACATCGACAGCGGGCAGGTCTACACCACCGGTCTGCTCAACATGCGCCGCTTCGAGCAACGCCCCACCGAGACGCTCGTGATCGGGCAGATGCTCGACCGCACAGTGACCATCGAGTCCACCGGCGTGCAGGGCACCGTGTACGACGTCGGCATGGAGCAGGTGCGCACGCGGGACTGGGTGCTGAGCCGGGTCGCCGTGCAGGAGCCCAGCAAGGCCCTCCGGCGTCGGGGCCAGACGCACGTCGTCGAGTGGCGCGACGTGGTGGGGCTGGTGGGCCGCGAGCCGACCCAGGGTGCCACGCACCTGATCGCCGCGCTGAACGAGATGCGGGCCGCCGACGCGGCCAACGTGATCCACGACCTGCCGGCCGAGCGTCGTACGGCGGTGGTGGCGGCGCTCGACGACGAGCGCCTCGCCGACGTGCTGGAGGAGCTCCCGGACGAGGACCAGGTGGAGATCCTCGAGCACCTCGACAGCGAGCGCGCGGCGGACGTCCTGGAGGAGATGTCCCCGGACGACGCCGCCGACCTGATCGCGGACCTGCCACCCGAGACAGCCGCGAAGCTGCTCGACCTCATGGAGCCGCACGAGGCCGAGGACGTTCGACGGCTGATGTCGTACGCCGAGGAGACCGCGGGCGCGATGATGACGCCCGAGCCGGTGATCCTCGGCCCGGACGCGACGATCGCCGATGCGCTCGCCCAGATCCGGCAGGCCGAGCTGCCGGTGTCGCTGGCGGCGATGGTCTACGTGTGCCGGCAGCCGCTCGAGACCCCGACCGGGAGGCTGCTCGGCGTCGCCCACTTCCAGCGCCTCCTGCGCGAGCCGCCGTCCACCCTGGTGGCGGCCGCACTCGACCAGTCGATGGACCCGCTGCATCCCGAGGCGACCATCGACGACGTCGCCGCCCACCTCGCGACCTACAACCTGGTCGCCGCGCCCGTCGTCGACGACGCCGGACACCTGCTCGGCGCGGTGACGGTCGACGACCTGCTCGACCACCTGCTCCCGGAGAACTGGCGCGACCAGAAGCTCGGCACGCCCCCTGCGGAGGCGAGTCATGGCTGAGCGCCGTGGAGGCCGGCTCGACACCCCCCAGGAGCACCGGCCGCTGATCCGCACCCCGTCGTACGACCGCGACGCGTTCGGCATCTTCGCCGAGCAGTTCGCACGGTACATGGGCACCGCGCGGTTCCTGTTCTGGATGACCGTCGTCGTCGCCTTCTGGGTCGGCTGGAACACGCTCGCGCCGCGGCACCTGCGGTTCGACGAGTACCCGTTCATCTTCCTGACCCTCATCCTCAGCCTGCAGGCGTCGTACGCCGCGCCGCTGATCCTGCTCGCGCAGAACCGCCAGGAGGCGCGCGACAGGCTGGTCACCGAGCAGGACCGTCAGGCGAACGCCCGCGGACACGCAGACATGGAGTTCCTGGCCCGTGAGGTCGCCTCCCTGCGGATGGCGGTGGGCGAGGTCGCCACCCGCGACTTCCTGCGCTCGGAGCTGCGGTCGCTGCGCGACGACCTGGTCGAGGCGGAAGGCGACGAGGCCGCCACCTCCGCGTGATCGACGGGAAGCGTCTTTCGGCTGTCCCCTCGTCCCGAGTCCTTTCGTCGTTGGGGTGTCCGCCGACTCGGCGACAGGGAGCTCCAGCTCTCCGGCAGTGTCCGAGTCGGGCTCCCCTGTGCGGAAGGAACCCCATGGAATCAGCACTGCAGACACTTCGCCGCGACTTCGCCGGCGACATCATCGAACCGGGCGAGGGGGAGTACGAGACGGCCAGTCGCTCGGTACTGGTGGTCGGGAGCCCTGCCTGTGTGCTCCGGCCCGCGACCGTGGCCGGCGTGCGGGCCGCCGTGCGGTTCGCTGCCGGCACCGGCCTGACGCTGTCCGTGCGAGGGGGCGGCCACAGCTTCACGGGCTTCGGCACCAACGACGGCGGGATCGTGATCGACCTCGGCTTCCTCGACGACGTCGAGATCGTGGACGTCGGGCGCCACCTCGTACGGATCGGCGGCGGCGCCACGTGGGGACAGGTGGCGACGGCCTTGGCCCCGCACCGCCTGGCGATCTCCTCGGGCGACACCACGAGCGTGGGTGTCGGCGGGCTGACCTTGAGCGGAGGCATCGGCTGGAAGGTCCGGAAGTACGGTCTGGCCCTGGACAGCCTGGTCGCCGCAGAGGTGGTCACCGCCGACGGAGAGGTCGTGCGCGCCAGTGCGGAGGAGAACCCGGACCTGTTCTGGGCGATCCGCGGTGGCGGCGGCAACTTCGGAGTGGTGACCGCCTTCGAGTTCGTGGCACACCCGACGACGGACGTCTTCTTCGGCAGGATCACCTTCCCGGCATCGGAGGCGTCCGCCGTGCTGGAGGGCTGGGCGGACTACCTGCGCACCGCCCCAGAGGAGCTCACCTCCACCGCGCAGGTCGCGAACCCGTTCTCGGGCGGACCCGCGGCGCCGGTCGAGATCCGCGTCGCCTTCGACGGCGACGACCCGGTGCGCGCCGCGGAGGTCGTCGACCCGATCCGCCGGCTCGGCACGGTGCTCGAGGACGATGTCGCACGAACGCCGTACACGGACATCCTCGAGGAGGGTGCGATCGCGCCGCCCGGCATCCAGATCTTGACCCGGAGCGCCTTCGTCTACCGGGACTCGGTGCCCGAGGTCCTCCGGCTGCTTGCCGAGATGGGCTCATCGGAGCGGTCGCCGGTCATCGCCGTTCGCAGCGTTGGCGGTGCGGTGTCCCGAGTCCCCGACGACGCCACCGCCTACGCACATCGGGGTGCGGAGCTGATGTTCCTGACGACCACGGTGGGCCCTCAGCCGGTGGTCGAGGCCGGTCGTCCGGCTCTCGACGCGATCTGGGGCAGACTCGCGCCACACGTCAGGGGTGCGTACGCCAACTTCCTCGCCTCTGCCGACGAGGACGACGTCGCCGCGATCTATCCGACCCGGACCTACCAGCGGCTCGCGGCGGTCAAGCGGCGGTACGACGCCGGCAACCTGTTCGCGCACAACCACAACGTCCGGCCTTAGCCTGGTAGCCATCTGCCGCGGTCCCGGCTCCGAAAGCCGTGTATGGCCGAACTACCCTTGGGGTCATCATGAGCATCCCGTCGAACGACCAGCTGATGACCGCCTTGGCGACGGTCGTCGACCCCGAGATCAAGCGGCCGATCACCGAGCTGGGCATGGTCGACCACCTCGAGGTGGACGACGCGGGCCTGGTGCGGGTGACCGTGCTGCTGACGGTCTCGGGCTGCCCGCTCAAGGACACCATCGACCGCGACGTACGCCGTGCGCTCGGCGCCGTGGACGGCGTCGCCGGCGTGGAGCTCACGCTCGGCGCGATGACCGCCGAGCAGCGCGCAGAGCTCCAGACCAACCTGCGGGGAGGCCAGGCGCCCAAGGAGATCCCGTTCTCCCAGCCCGGCTCGCTGACCAAGGTGTTCGCGGTCGCGAGCGGGAAGGGCGGCGTCGGCAAGTCGTCGGTGACCGTGAACCTCGCGCTCGCGCTCGCGAAGGCCGGCCGCTCGGTCGGGATCGTCGACGCCGACATCTACGGTCACTCGGTCCCGGCAATGCTGGGGATCGCCGACCATCGCCCGACACAGGTCGAGTCGATGATCATGCCGGTCCCGACGCCGTCCGGCGTATCGGTGATCTCCATCGGCATGCTCAAGCCGCGGCGTGACCAGGTGGTCGCCTGGCGCGGCCCGATGCTCGACCGGGCGCTCGTGCAGATGCTCGCCGACGTCTTCTGGGGCGACCTCGACGTGCTCCTCCTCGACCTGCCTCCGGGCACCGGCGACATGGCGATCTCCCTCGGTCAGCACCTGCCGGGCGCCGAGGTCCTCGTGGTCACGACGCCGCAGGAGGCGGCGGCAGAGGTCGCCGAGCGGGCCGGGACGATGGCCTCGATGCTCCACCAGCGTGTCGTCGGTGTCATCGAGAACATGAGCTACCTGGTCTGCCCGCACTGCGGCCCCGACCACAAGCTCGAGCTGTTCGGCAACGGCGGCGGCGAACGGGTCGCGGCCACGCTGTCGAACCGGTTCGGGTACGACGTACCCCTCCTCGGTCGGATCCCGATCGAGGAGACCCTCCGCGAGGGCGGCGACTCCGGGAAGCCGGTGGTCGACTCCGACCCCGGTTCCGCCTCCGCGCAGGTGCTCGTCGCCATCGCGGACCGCCTGGACTCACGCGGACGAGGTCTGGCTGGACGTCAGCTGGGTCTGACACCGACCGCGAGGTTCTGAGCCGTGTTCGGAGTCGGGCTGCCGGAGCTGGCGGTGATCGCGTTCGTCGCCATCCTCGTGTTCGGCCCGGACAAGCTGCCGGAGTTCGCCCGCCAGGCCGGGCGGATGGCCAGGAGCCTGCGCACCTTCGCCAACCAGGCCCGCGACGAGCTGCGCGACGAGCTCGGCCCCGAGTACGCCGACCTCGACCTGCGTGACCTCGACCCCCGCACGATCGTCAAGAAGCACATCATGGAGGCGATGGACGAGGCGGACCGGGAGGACGCCCTCGCCAAGAGCACCCCGATCCCCAGCGACGAGCGCCCGCCGTTCGACGAGGATGCGACGTAACCGGCCCGCAGACGGCTAAGACCTCCTCTGCACCGCTGCCAATACCCCGAGCGCGAGCAGCACGACCCGGTCGGCGCTGGTGACCACCTCGACGAAGTCCCGTCCGACCCGGGTGAGCACGCCGTCGCGGACGGTGCCGTCGGTCGCATGGAGGCGGCACGGCCGGCCGGTGTCGGCCAGCCGGCGCAGGGCGGACGCGAGCCCCAGCCGCGCGACGGGTGACCAGGCGATCTCGGGGACGGCTCGCGCCGAGGCGCCGTCGACGGATGCCACCGCGGCCAGCCGGATCACCCAGTCCTGGGTCGCACCGTGCACGAGACACCAGTCCGGCCCGACCCGCTGGAGCACTCCGCCGACCGGACCCACCCCCACCAGGTCCAGGGTGATCTGAGCATCCACCGAGGCCATCAGCCGGCTGGCCAGCCCCACTCCCGCGTACTCCGACCGGCTCCGGTCGGCCAGCTCGCCCGCCCGGTCCGCGTCGTACAAGGCCTCCGCCTGCTGCTCGAGGTCGTCGAGGAAGGCGAACAAGCGCTCGTCCCAGTCCACGGCGTCACCTTGTCATGACCCGGTTGTCCACAGCCTGGTATCGAGTAATTGCAAAAAAGGTCACACAGACGTTAACTGAGGCAAACACATCCAAAGGAAGGTTCCGTGCGGTGTTGCTCGGGAACAGCATCGGCGCCTCGCGCTGCGTGACCGTCTGGTCCGCGGCCACGGCCACAGCGGCGCTCATCGCGCGCCCGATCGCATCGCGGGCCGGCTCCGACTGGTCCGCCGTCCGAGACGGCGCCATCGACCGACTCCCTCTCGACCAGGCGCTGGTCTCGCTGGCCGCGACGGCGCTCGTCGGCTGCCTGCTGTGGGCCTGGCTCGCGGTCAGCGTCGTCGTCCTCGAGGCCGCCCGCGGTGCCGCAGGCGAGACAGCCTCGCCGGGTCGCGGACCGTGGCGGGTACCCGAGTCGGTACGACGACTGGTCCTGGTCGCCTGCGGCGTGGCGCTGGTCGGGACGGCGTCCCCGTCTGCCGTCGCCGACACCCACGGCCACCCCGGGCCCGTGCACGGTGTCGCCGGGCTCCCGCTCCCCGACCGGGCCATAGCCCCGCTTCACCGCACCGTCGTCCCCGATACGCGGGCGCCCCGCACGGTCGTGGTCCACCCGGGCGACTCGCTGTGGTCGATCGCCGCGGACCACCTCCCGCCCGGTTCCTCCGACGCGAGGGTCACCACCCGGTGGCGCGCCCTCTACGCCATCAACCGCACGGTTGTCGGCGCCGATCCCGACCACATCGAGCCAGGCCAGCGGCTCCGCCTCCCCCGAAAGGACCTGCCATGACGTCCGACCCGCACCCTTCGCCGGCAGGTACATCCGACGGATCCAGCGTCATCCCGCTCCCGGTCGCACCGCCGACGCCGGTCGCCAGCGTCCAGGGCACCCTGGCCCTCGACCTGGGCCCGCGGCTCGACGTACCGGAGCCCCGCGGCAGGCTCGGGGCCGGCGGGCACCGTCATTCACCCGGGCTCGACGTCGTCAGGGTCGACCTGGTTCGGCGTCGTCACTTCGAGCAGCACGCGGCCCGGATCGGCGCCGCACTGGTCGAGATCGTCGGCGGCGACCGCCCTGTCTCGCAGGTGCTGCGCTGGACCAGCCCGGAGGTCTACCAGGACCTCGCCCGCCGGGCCCACCTGGTCGCCTCCGCGGTCGGCCGGCGTCCCGGCAGCGGAGGGATCCAGTCCGTGCGACCGCACCTCGCGGCGATGCACACGAGCTTCGTCTCCCAGGACTGTGCCGAGGTCAGCCTGCACGTGCGGTACGGCGACCGCTCCCGCGCCGTCGCCGCGAGGTTCGAGCTCGTCCGTGAACGGTGGCAGGTGACAGCGCTGGAGTTTGCCTGACGGTGGTTTCGAGACGGTCGCAGAGCGACCTCCTCAACCACCGGCAGGGACCACGTGAGCCGGGGCCGTTTGCCTGACGGTGGTTTCGAGACGGTCGCAGAGCGACCTCCTCAACCACCGGCAGGAACCACGTGAGCCGGGGCGGCCTTTGCCTGCCACGTGGGCCGGGGCAGTCGGTTACCCGTTGATCCGGGCCGTCAGGCCGGTGGGACCGCCGGGGGCGCCGTGGCAGCGCTTGTACTTCTTGCCCGACCCGCACGGGCACAGCGCGTTGCGACCGACCCCGGCGAACTCGTCGCCGGCATTGGTCACGGTCGTGCCGGGGCGCGGCTGCTGCTGCTGACCGCCGTCACCGCCACCGAAGGCCGCGGGCACGTCGAGCGCGGAGTCGCCCTCGGACGGCGCCGAGTAGGACAGGTGCTGCGGCGAACGGCTCGTGTCGAGGCCCTTGGCGCTGATCTGCGGCCGGTGCTCGTGCAGGGCGTTCGACCCGTCGACGCCCACCAGCTCGGGCTGCTCGAGCGACGCCAGCTCGCGCTGCAGGGGCTCCTCGACGTCCTCCACGGGCTCCTCCTCGTCGACCAGCTGGACGTCGAGGTTGAAGAGGAAGCCGACGGACTCCTCCTTGATCCCGTCCATGATCGCCATGAACATGTCGTAGCCCTCGCGCTGGTACTCCACCAGCGGGTCGCGCTGGGCGTAGCCGCGCAGGCCGATGCCTTCGCGCAGGTAGTCCATCTCGTAGAGGTGCTCGCGCCACTTCCGGTCGAGCACCGACAGCACGACGCGGCGTTCGAGCTCGCGCATCACCTCGGAGCCGACCTCGGCCTCACGACGCTCGTACGCCGCGTGGGCGTCCTCCTTGAGCGCCTCGATCACCTCGTCCCGGTCGAGTCCGTCGACGCCGCCTACCTCCTCGGCCATCCGGTGCAGATCCACCGACACCGGCCACAGCTGCTTCAGCTGGGCCGTCAGCCCGTCGATGTCCCACTCCTCCGCGAAGCCCTCGGTGGCGCCGGTGACGAAGCCCTCGACCACGTCGTCGATGAACGTCGAGATCTGCTCCTGCAGGTCGGCACCCTCGAGCACCTTGCGCCGCTCGTCGTAGATCACGTGACGCTGCCGGTCCATGACGTCGTCGTACTTGAGGACGTTCTTCCGGGAGTCGAAGTTCTGTGCCTCGATCTGGCCCTGGGCGTTGGCGATCGCGCCGGTGACCCGCTTGTTCTCGATGGGGACGTCGTCCGGGATCTTGAGGACCTGGAGGATCCGGTCGACCCAGTCGGACTTGAACAGCCGCATCAGCTCGTCCTCGAGCGAGAGGTAGAACCGCGACTCACCCGGGTCGCCCTGGCGGCCGGAGCGGCCGCGGAGCTGGTTGTCGATCCGGCGCGACTCGTGCCGCTCGGTGCCCACGACGTACAGCCCGCCGAGCTCCTTGACCTCGTCGTGCTCGTTCGCGACCTGCGCCTTGATCTGCTCGACCATGCCGGGCCAGGCGGCTTCGTACTCCTCGGCGGTCTCGCCGGTCGGCTCCAGACCCTTCTTGCGCAGCTCCTCGTCGGCCAGGAACTCGACCGACCCGCCGAGCATGATGTCGGTGCCTCGACCGGCCATGTTGGTCGCGACGGTGATCGCTCCCTTGTGACCGGCCAGCGCCACGATCTTCGCCTCGTCGGCGTGCACCTTGGCGTTCAGCACGGAGTGCGGGATGCCCCGGGCGCGCATCTTCTTCGACAGGTGCTCGGACTTCTCCACCGAGACCGTGCCGACCAGGATCGGCTGACCCTTCGCGTGGCGCTCGGCGATGTCGTCCACCACCGCGTCGTACTTGGCCTCCTCCGTGCGGTAGACCAGGTCGGGCTGGTCCTTCCGGATCATCGGGAGGTTGGTCTGGATCGGGACGACGCCGAGCTTGTAGATCTTGTCGAACTCGCTGGCCTCGGTCATCGCCGTTCCGGTCATCCCGGAGAGCTTGTCGTAGAGCCGGAAGTAGTTCTGCAGGGTCACCGTGGCGAGGGTCTGGTACTCCTCCCGGATCTGCACGCCTTCCTTGGCCTCGATCGCCTGGTGGAGGCCGTCGTTGTACCGACGTCCCTGCAGCATGCGACCGGTGTGCTCGTCGACGATGAGCACCTCGCCGTCCATGACGACGTACTCCTTGTCGTTGTGGAACAGCTCCTTGGCCTTGATGGAGTTGTTGAGGAACGAGATCAGGGGGGTGTTCGCCGACTCGTAGAGGTTCTCGATGCCGAGGTGGTCCTCGACCTTGGTGATGCCGGGCTCGAGCACCGAGATCGTGCGCTTCTTCTCGTCGACCTCGTAGTCGACGTCCTTGGTCAGTTTGCGGGCGACCTTGGCGAACTCGTCGTACCAGCGGACCTCGTCCTGGGTCGGGCCGCTGATGATCAGGGGGGTGCGGGCCTCGTCGATCAGGATCGAGTCCACCTCGTCCACGATCGCGAAGTTGTGGCCGCGCTGCACGCACTCCTCGATGGAGGAGGCCATGTTGTCGCGCAGGTAGTCGAAGCCGAGCTCGTTGTTGGTGCCGTAGGTCACGTCGCAGGCGTAGGCCTCGCGCCGCTCATCCGGCTTCATCGACGGCAGGATCACCCCCGTCGTCAGGCCGAGGAAGTGGTGGATGCGGCCCATCCACTCCGCGTGGTACTTCGCGAGGTAGTCGTTGACGGTGACGATATGGACGCCCTTGCCCTCGAGGGCGTTCAGGTACGCCGGCAGGGTGGCCACCAGGGTCTTGCCCTCGCCGGTCTTCATCTCCGCGATGTTGCCGAGGTGGAGCGCCGCGCCACCTTGGATCTGTACGTCGTAGTGCCGCTGCCCGATCACGCGCCTGGCCGCTTCGCGCACCGTGGCGAAGGCCTCGGGCATCAGGTCGTCGAGGGTCTCGCCGGCCGCGAGCCGCTCCTTGAACTCGTCGGTCTGGGCCCGCAGCTCGTCGTCGCTCATGGCGACGAAGTCGTCCTCGATGGCGTTGACCGCACGCGAGACCGCCTCCAGCCGGCGCAGGATCTTGCCCTCGCCGATGCGGAGCAGCTTGTCGATGATGGCAGGCACGGGTGAACTCCCCGGTTCAGACGTCGGATGAACGTGCCAACTCTACCTAGCGAGGCGAACCCCGACCGATTCCGCGGGGCGACGTCGCAGCGGGTCAGCCCAGCTCTGCGGGCACCAGGCTCATCAGCGCCGGGGCCAGGTCGCCGCGCGGCTCGATCACCACCGTGTGCAGGCCCAGCCAGCCGGCCAGCCGCTCCAGCTCGACCGTCAGCTCCTCGGCCGTCTCCGCCGGCGCGCCCGGCTCGGCGTACGCCGCCTTCACCATCAGCAGCCCGGTGCGCCGGTCGGCCTTGAGATCCACTCGGCCCACGATCCGGTCTCCGAGCAGGAACGGCAGGACGTAGTAGCCGTGGACGCGCTTCTCGACCGGTGTGTAGATCTCGATCCGGTAGTAGAAGTCGAACAGGGCCTCGGTGCGCTCGCGTTCCCACACCACCGGGTCGAACGGGCTGAGCAGGCTCCGCGCCCGGACCCGGCGTGGCAGCCGGGCGTCGCGGTGCAGGTAGGCCTTCCGCGTGAGCCCCTCGACCCGGACCGGCTCGAGCTCGCCCTCCTCGACCAGCACGTCGATGGCGTCCTGGGCGGCGTGGAGCCCGGCCTTGGGCTGGAGCCGCATCCGGTAGTAGTCGGCCAGGTCGCGCGCGGTGGCGACCCCATGGGAGCGGGCGGCACGCCGGACCAGCTCGCGGTTGGCCTCGGCCTCGGGCGGTGTCGGAGCCTCGAGATACTCCCGGGGGATCACTCGCTCGGGCAGGTCGTAGCGGATCTCGAACTGGCCGTTGCGCCCGGCCACCGCGACGTCGCCGACCATGAACATGTAGTCGAGGGCACGGCGGGTCGACGACCAGTTCCACCCCCAGTTCTCCTTCGTGCGAGGGAGGCCGTCGTCGAGGTCGCGGGCGGTCGAGGCGCCGCGGTCCTGGATCTCGGCGAGGAGGTTGGCGGTCAGCTCCTCGGTCACGACGCTGCCCCACCACTTGTGCCGGCCGTCGCGGTAGCGGGCCATCCGGTGTCGCATCACCGGCCACAGCTCGACCGGCATGAGCGCCTGGACGTGGGCCCAGTACTCCACGATCCGCCGCGGCCTGCCCTCCGATGCGCGACGCACGAGATCGACGTCGTAGGGACCCATCCGGGAGTAGAGCGGCATGTAATGGGCCCGCTGGAGGACGTTGACCGAGTCGACCTGGAGCACCCCGGTGCGGTCGAGGGTGCGCGTCAGCGTCCGCATCGTCGGAGGGGTGTGTGGCGGATCGAGGAAGCCCTGGGCGGCGAGGGCGATCCGTCGGGCCTGGGCCTGGGACAGCGTGCGCACAGAGGCGAACCTAGCCATCGACGCCGACATGCCCTCCCGGACTCAGCCGCAGGGAGGAACGCCGTACGCCTCGAGGATGATCTTCTTGCCGATCCGACGGATCGACCGTGGGTCAGGACCCACAATCCCGTCGTGCCACGACGTCGCTCCCGGATGCCGGTCTCGCTGTCCATGGTCGCGGTGAGCTCTGCGCTCGCGGTGCTCGCAGCGACGACGCTCGCAACCGCCGTCTGGGCTGCCGCCGTCCACCCGGTCGCGGCGACCACGGCCATGACGGGCCGCACCGCCACGACCTCCGAGCCGACCACCGCCACGACCTCCGAGCCGACCGCTACGCCGACCCTGCCGACCTCCGCGACGATCACCATCGAGCCCGCGAGGTTCGCCGGGAAGTTCGTTCCGAGGAATGTCAGCCTGGCTCCGGGCGGAACTCTCCAGGTGACGAACAACACGACGATGAAGCACAGCGTGACCTCGGTCGCGATCGGGACCGACGGCACGCCGCTGTTCAACGTGGTGATCCCGCCCGGCGCGACCAGGTCTGTCCCGGTCTCCGCACTCACCGACGGGGTCTACGACTTCTACTGCCGGTTCCACCCCGCCATGACCGGCTCGCTCACCATCGGCACGGGCGGCCCGGTCACCACCGTGCCGAAGTTCGAGCAGCCGCTCTACCAGCCGCCGCGACTCCACGGGCGCCATCTGAGGATCGTGATGCGCAAGGCCCTGGTGCGGGTCCTCCCCCACGGGCCGCGCACACCGATGTGGACGTACGGCGGCACCTTCCCCGGCCCGACGATCGTCCGGCCGACCGGGCGCGACACCCGCGTGACGTTCGTGAACCGGCTGCCCAAGGCGGCGGGCGCGGTGACGATCCACCAGCACGGGGGCCACCAGGCCTCGAGGTACGACGGCCAACCGGCCCGGTACCTGATCCGGCACGGGCAGCGGCGTACCTACGACTGGCCCCTGCGAGACGCAGGCGAGCCGATCCCCGCCTCGCTGCGCTTCTACCACGACCACCGGATGATGGTCACCGCTCGCAACAACTGGCGGGGGCTGCAGGGAATGTTCCTGACCACCGACCCGAGCGACGCGAAGCGCGGGCTCCCGACGGGCCGCTACGACATCCCGCTGGCGGTCACCGAACGCAGCTTCACGAAGGACAACCGCCTCACCAACCCGTTCCACCACGCAATGTCGATGACCGACCCGCCCAGCGGGACCGTGGGCTCTCAGGTGCTCGTCAACGGCCGGTTCGCGCCGTACAAGAGGGTGCGGCCGGGGATCTACCGGATACGTCTGCTCAACACCTCGTTGTTCTCCAGCTACGACTTCGCGC
This sequence comes from Nocardioides sp., assembly GCA_017354415.1. Lineage (GTDB taxonomy): Bacteria > Actinomycetota > Actinomycetes > Propionibacteriales > Nocardioidaceae > Nocardioides. The sequence continues at coordinate 2,860 of JAFMQY010000007.1, read as the reverse complement.
TGTCCGACGGCCGGGCCTTCCAGCAGATCGGCACGGGTTCGGGGCTGCTTCCGCATGCGGTGACCCGCCAGGACATCCTGCTGGGACCCGCACAACGAGCCGACGTGCTCGTCGACTTCCGGAAGCTGAGCGGCAAGAGCGTGCTGCTCCAGTCGATCCCGCGCAGCGACGGAGTCGTCGGCGGCTCCGGCAGCCACGTCGCGGTGCTGATGCAGTTCCGGGTCCGCGGGGACAAGCCGGTCCAGCACGTGCACGTTCCCGACCCCCTCGGGAAGGTCGAGCACCTGCGGATCCCGAGGAAGGTGGCCATGACCTGGGACTTCGGGGTGAGCAAGGACAAGCACGGCGCCTACTGGTCGATCAACGGCCGACGCTTCAACCCCCGACGGGTCGACCACCGGGTCCGGCTCGGCACGGTGGAGAAGTGGCGCATCCACAACTCCAGCGACATGACCCACTACGTCCACCTCCACGAGGAGGAGTGGCTCACCGTGTCGCGCGACGGCAGGCGTCCGCCGCCGTGGGAGCGCGGCTACGAGGACACCTGGCGACTCGACCCCGGAGAGGCAGTCGTGGTGGCGGCGAAGTTCACCGACTACACCGGCGACTTCATGATCCACTGCCACATGCTCGACCACGAGGACGACTCGATGATGGCGACCTGGCGCGTCGTCAAGTAGGGGCAGACGCCGTCGGTCGAGCCTGTCGGACCACGGTTGGCGCCCCAGGCACCGTCACCGGATCTCGACCCGCTCGCGCGACTTCGTCCCTCAGTCGCGTCGCTTGCTCGATCTGCCCTCGCCCACGTCGTGCCCTCGTTCCTCGAGCACGACTGCGAGGTCAAGGCAGATCGACGATCTTCTCGCGTACGGCGTAGAGCACGGCCTCCATCCGCGAGTGGAGCTGCAGCTTCTCGAGCATATTGCGGACATGGTTCTTCACGGTGTTCTCGCTGATGAACAGCTTCTTGGCGATGTCCTTGTTGTTCAGCCCCTGGGCCACGAGCCGGAGCACCTCGAGCTCACGCTCGGTGAGCCGCAAGGTCGAGACCGGGCCGCGGTCGGGCTGTGACATCTGCTTGAACTCGTCGATCAGCTTGACCGCCATCGACGGGCTGATCAGCGACTGACCGTCGGCGACGACCCGGACCGCCTGGGCGACCTCGTCGATCGAGGAGTCCTTGAGCAGGTAGCCGCTGGCGCCGCTCTTCACGGCCTCGTAGAGGTCGGACTCCTCGTCCGAGACGGTGAGCATGATGATCTTGGCGGCCGGGACCGCCTCCTTGATCGCCACGCAGGCCTCGATCCCCGAGACCTTGGGCATCCGCACGTCGAGCAGTACGACGTCGGGAGCGACCCGTCCGGCCAGCTCGATGCCCGTCTGGCCGTCTCCTGCTTCACCGACGACGTCGAGGCCGGGCTCGGCATCCATGAGCATCGTCAGTCCGCGGCGGAAGAGCTCCTGGTCGTCGACGATGATGACGCGGATCGGCTCGGCGTCAGTGGACTGTGGGACGGACACGCAGGTAAGCATGACACGGTCCCTGGCCGCTATGGGCCGTTTGGCTCAGGCCGCGACCCGCCGCCGTGACCCGTACGGGCCATGCGGTGTGGTCAGCCGGTGCCGTCCACGTCGAGCGAGATCACGCCGTAGTCGTAGCCCCGCCGGCGGTAGACGACCGCCGGCCGCTTCGTGTCGTGGTCGACGAACAAGTAGAAGTCGTGCCCGACCAGCTCCATCTCGTAGAGAGCCTGGTCGAGTGTCATCGGGCGCGCGGAGTGGATCTTCTGGCGCACCACCAGGGGTCCTTCGCCGGTCACGGTCATCGAGGCGACCTTGCGCTCGGGAACGGCGTCCCGCTCGTCCTCCACGCTGACGTCGTTCACCGGGAGCGTCGACATCGGCGATCGGTTGCGGAAAGCCCGGACCTTGCGGTCGTTGGCGCGGCGCATCTGGGCCGCCATCTTGTCGACCGCCAGGTCGAGTGCGCCCATCTTGTCGACGGCGGCTGCCTCTGCCCTGATCACCGGTCCCTTCGAGTACGCCGTCAGCTCGATGCGGACGGCCCGGTCCGCCTGGCGAGGGTTGCGCTCGTTCTGGACCTCGACCTGCACCCGCATGATCCGGTGGTCGTGCTTCTCCAGTCGGCCGAGCTTGTCGGCGACATGGTCTCGGAAGCGCTCCGACAGCTCACAGTGCCGTCCGGTGACCACCACGTCCATGGAATCCTCCTGAGGTGTACGGAAACGGGGGTGAGGTCGCGCCCTCCCCTGTCGAGGCGCGGCTTGGAGGAGTCCGTCCGGCCGACCTGGTCTTCTTCCCCACACCCGCCTGCTGAGACGGTCGCGGCTTGCATGCCACTACTGGCCTTCTCCCGTAGGTCCCCGTATATGACGGAGGCTGCGAGGCAGGACTTACGACTAAGCCGCACCGTGATCGGCGAGCCACCGCCCGGAGTGCACAGCACATCGGTGCGAGGACTCGCCTTACGTGGGCCGTTTCGCCTGCGACTGGCATCGGCTAGTCGTTTCCTGGCCCCGGGCGACCGGGGCGCCGGAACGACGCAACCACGGACCCGGACGGACTCCATGTACAGACGCTAGCCCGTGGTCGGTGATCGTGGAACCGTCTTCGGTCACTCTCCGGACGGGACCTGTGGAGGCGCCCGCGGCCCCGCCTCGGGGGCGCTCAGCCGACCGACGTACGCCGGCGGGTGGCGGCGACGGCCACCACGGCCAGGGGCGGCAGACCGACCGCGCGGAGCGCCCGTTGTGCCTCGGCTGCAGTCGCTCCGGTGGTCAGGACGTCGTCGCAGACCACCACGTGGTAGGCCAGCGCGGAGCGAGCGAGCCGCCGCAGC
>JAFMQY010000288.1 GCA_017354415.1 Nocardioides sp. | reverse complement strand
AGGCGGACGACCCGACAGACGAATCAGGAAACGACGGCCAGCACGTCGCGGGCCGAGAGGATGAGGTAGTCGTCGCCGCCGTACTTCACCTCGGTGCCGCCGTACTTGCTGTAGATGACCTTGTCGCCCACCGCGACGTCGAGCGGGACGCGGTTGCCGTGGTCGTCGATGCGGCCGGGACCGATCGCCAGGACCTCGCCCTCCTGGGGCTTCTCCTTGGCGGTGTCGGGGATGACCAGGCCGGAGGCCGTGGTCTGCTCGGCCTCGAGCGGCTTGACGACGATCCGGTCCTCGAGGGGCTTGATGTTGACCGACACGATGTCGACCTCCACTTTCTCCACTGTGTAGAACTCTTGGATAACGAACTCTGCTGAGTGAGCTCGGGGAGCGGCGCGCTCCCGGACGTGGGAGCCTGCGGTGACGTACGCCGTCGCGGGGGTCGTCCGTCGTGGCAAGCGGTTGGCATTCTCGGGTCGAGAGTGCCAACGCCGAAACTAGCACTCACCGACAACGAGTGCCAACGGGGCCCGTCGCGCGTTCCGGGTGGTTGTGCCCGACGCGCGGCGGTGGCACGGTCGGCACGACACCACCGTCGCCTCCCCACAGCCCCGAGGAGCCCCCATGCCCGAGCGTTCCGTGCTGTCCGCCCTCTCCGACGCCCTCGCCGGCGGCTCGGTCCAGGTCGTCGACCTGACCGCTCGTCTGAGCGCCGAGACCCCGATCATCCAGCTGCCGCCGGAGTTCGGGCAGACCGCGCGGTTCGAGCTCGAGGAGATCAGCCGGTACGACGACCGTGGCCCGGCGTGGTACTGGAACAACTTCCGCAGCGGCGAGCACACCGGCACCCACTTCGACGCGCCCAACCACTGGGTCACCGGTCGTGACGGCGACGACGTGGCGAGCGTGCCCGTCGAGCACCTGATCCGCCCGGCCGTCGTCCTGGACTTCAGCGCCGAGTGCGCCGATGACGCGGACTTCCTCCTGGAGGTCGACCACATCAAGGCTTGGGAGAAGGAGCACGGCTCACTGCCGGACGGGGGGTGGATGCTCTACCGGACCGGCTGGGACGCCAGGTCCGACAGCCAGGAGCGGTTCATCAACGCGAACGAGACCGGCCCCCACACACCCGGCATGAGCATCGAGTGCGCGCGCTGGGTCGCGGAGGAGTCGCCGGTGATCGGGGTGGGCGTCGAGACGGTCGGCACCGACGCCGGCGCCGCCCACTCCTTCGAGCCGCCCTTCCCGTGCCACTCCTACCTCATGGGCAGCGGCAAGTACGGACTCACCCAGCTCCAGAACCTCGCCTCCCTGCCTCCGACCGGCGCGCTGCTGGTCGTGGGTCCCCTGCCGATCGTGACCGGGTCCGGCGCTCCGGCCCGGACGGTCGCGCTGGTCGAGCGCTGACCGTGCCCGGTCCATCGCGAACCGTCGCGGAGGTCGTGGGCCGGACGCTGGTCGAGAGCGGGATCGACCACGTCTTCGGAGTCGTGGGCTCCGGGAACTTCCACGTCACGAACGCCATGGTCGCCGCCGGGGCCCGCTTCGTGGCCGCCCGGCATGAGGGTGGCGCCGCCACCATGGCCGACGCCTTCGCGCGTACGACGGATCGGCCGGCCGCGGTGACCGTGCACCAGGGCTGCGGCCTGACCAACGCGATGACCGGGATCACCGAGGCCGCGAAGAGCCGGACGCCGGTGGTCGTCGTCGCCGCCGAGGTGACCGAGCCGCGCTCCAACTTCTTCGTCGACCAGGCCGCGCTGGCCGGGGCCGTGGGGGCTCTCGCATTCGAGGTCGACGACCCCGCGACCGCGGCGCAGTCCGCGGCCGCGGCCGTCCGCACCGCGGTGACCACGCGTCGTACCGTCGTGCTGAACCTGCCGCTCCGCGTGCAGGCGATGGAGGCCCCCATGGTCGAGACGGCCCCGACAGACGGGAGCGGCGGCTCGACCGACGAGGTACGACCGAGCGACGACGACGTCGATCGCCTCGCCGAGGCCGTACGACGGGCCGAGCGCCCCGTGTTCGTGGCGGGACGCGGCGCTCGTGGTGCAGGTTCGGCAGTCTCCGACGTGGCCGAGACCTCGGGCGCGCTGCTGGCCGAGTCGGCCGTGGCCAAGGGACTCTTCGCGGACCATCCGTGGTCGCTCGGAGTGTCCGGCGGCTTCGCCTCCCCCGGCGCTGCCGAGCTGATCGCCAACGCCGATCTCATCGTCGGCTGGGGCTGCGCCCTCAACATGTGGACCATGCGCCACGGGACGCTGATCGCCCCCGGCTCGACCGTCGTCCAGGTCGACGACACCCCCGAGGCACTCGGCGCCCACCGGGAGCTGACGTTCGGCGTGCTCGGCGATGTCGGGGTGACCGCGCGTGCGCTCTCGGACCGGCTCGGAGACGCGCGCACCGGCTACCGCACCGACCAGGTCCGCCGCCGCCTCGACGAGGGCATCTCCTGGACGACCGTGCCGTACCACGACCTCACCGGCGACGGCCGGATCGACCCGCGCACGCTGAGCCGCGACCTCGACGCTCTCCTGCCGGACGCCCGGGTCGTCGCGGTGGATTCCGGCAACTTCATGGGCTACCCGTCCGCCTACCTGCGCGTCCGTGACCACCACTCCTTCTGCTTCACCCAGGCGTTCCAGTCGATCGGGCTCGGGCTGGCGACCGCGATCGGTGCGGCCGTGGCGAGCCCGGGACGGCTGACCGTCGCCGCGCTCGGTGACGGGGGCGCCCTGATGTCGGCCATGGAGCTCGAGACCGTGGTCCGGCTCGGGCTCGACATGCTGGTCGTGGTGTACGACGACCACGCCTACGGCGCCGAGGTGCACCACTTCGGTCCCGACGGCGCGCCCCTCCACACCGTCGTCTTCCCGGACACCGACATCGCGGCCATCGGACGCGGCTTCGGCCTCGACGCGGTGACGGTCCGCAGACCCGCCGACCTCGACGCCGTCCGTGCCTGGCTGGACGCCTGCCGGCCGCGGCCGATGCTGGTCGATGCCAAGGTCGCCGACCAGGAGCCGTCGTGGTGGCTGGAGGAGGCGTTCCGCGGGCACTGACCGCCATGGTGGCGGCTACGGTGCGGTCGTGGACCTGGAGACGTTCCGGTGGCTGCTGACCGATCACGGCCAGGGCCTGCTCGCGGCCGCGACGGCGGCCCAGGGGACGCCGCTCCAGGTGCAGAAGCAGCTCCGCGCCCTGGTCTCGATGGACTCGACCGACGGGACAGGGAGCTCGGGGAGCTCGGGCGACGGGAGGGCCGCGCGTGTCGCGGCAGCGCTGGAGCAGGTCGAGCTCCGGCGCCATGCGGCGGCCAAGCTCGGTGACGACGCGGCCCGGATGTACTTCACCCGCGAGGGTCTCGAGCAGGCGACGCGCGCCGCCGTCGCACGACATCGCGCGGCCCGGGTCGCGGCCGCCGGCC
>JAFMQY010000057.1 GCA_017354415.1 Nocardioides sp. | reverse complement strand
GTCATCGCCCGCCGCGGGGCCGGCGACCACACGCCGTTCGGCTCGCTCCGGTCCAAGCCCATCTCGGTGGTCACCGACGACGGCATCGACCTGCACGTCGAGGTCGACGAGTACGACGAGGGGAAGCGGCGCTCGAAGGTGCCCGAGCTGACGGTGGTGTTCATCCACGGATACACGCTCAACCTCGACTCGTGGCACTTCCAGCGCGCCGCCTACCGCGGCCAGGTGCGGACGGTCTTCTACGACCACCGCTCCCACGGCCGCTCCGGACGCTCCAGCCCCGAGCACGCGACGATCGAGCAGCTCGGCCACGACCTGAAGGCGGTCCTGGACACGGTGGTCCCGCAGGGTCCGATCGTCCTGGTCGGCCATTCCATGGGCGGGATGACGATCATCGCGCTGGCAGAGGAGCATCCCGAGCTGTTCGGCGACCGCATCGTGGGGGTGTCCCTGATCTCGACGACGGCCGGGGGCCTCGAGCCCCACCGGATCCTGGTGCCGATGATGCCGTCGATCGTGGGCGGTGAGCTCGCCCATCGGCTCGTGGCGCTGCTGGGCCGTGGGCACCGCACGGTCGACGGGCTCCGGCGGGTCGGCCGGTCCGTGGCGATGGTGGCGACTGACGAGCTGGCGTTCGGGGGCGACGTACCGGCGTCGTACGTCGAGTTCGTCGACCAGATGATCTCCTCCACGTCGTTCGACGTCGTCGCGGAGTTCTTCCCGAACTTCGCCACGCTCGACAAGTTCGAGACGGTGCATGCGCTCTCGGTCGTGCCCACCACGATCATCTGCGGCACCGCCGATCGGTTCACCGCCATCGGCCATGCCCGCAAGCTTCACGCCCACATCGTGGGGTCCACCCTGCTCGAGGTCGAGGGAGCCGGACACCTGGTGATCATGGAGCGGTACGACGAGGTGAACCAGGAGCTCGACCGGCTGCTGGCTGCAGCCGGTGACAAGGTCGACCATCGATGACCACCATCCGTCGGGTCGGCCCGGAGGCGGCGCCGACCGTGCTCGAGATCGTGCGCACGGCGTTCGCGACCCGCCCGCCGCTCGACCCGCCCGCCGACGCGCTCCGTGAGACCGAGAAGTCGATCGCGGCCGAGCTCGCCCACGGCGGCCTGGTCGCGTCGTACGACGACGGGCCCCAGGGTGGACGGAGTGTCGGTGCCCTGCTGCTCGACCCCGACGGCGAGACGCTGTGGCTGCGCCGGGTCGGCGTGCTGCCCGAGGTCCGCGACCACGGCGTGGGCACCGACCTGGTCTTCGAGGCCCTCGCGGGCGCCGAGGAGTACGCGGAGGTGGCCGTTCTCGCGCGTGAGGAGCTGCCGGGGACCAGCAAGTTCTGGCGCGAGCACGGCTTCGTGCCGGTCGGCGGCACGTCGCCGTACGTCGAGCTCCGGCGCCCCGCGCCCCGCACGTACGACGCGCCCGACGCCGCCGCGATGCGCGCCCTCGGGACGATGGTGGCCGAGACCCTGCGCGCCGGCGACGTGGTCGTGCTGTCGGGCGAGCTGGGCGCCGGGAAGACGACGTTCACCCAGGGATTGGGCGCCGGCCTGGGCGTGCGCGGCGCCGTCACGTCGCCGACGTTCGTGATCTCGCGGGTGCATCCGTCGCTCGGGGACGGTCCGGCGCTGGTGCACGTCGATGCGTACCGTCTCGGCGGCACCGCGGAGCTCGACGACCTCGACCTCGACACGTCGCTGGACGAGGCCGTGACCGTGGTCGAGTGGGGCGAGGGCATCGCCGAGGGCCTCGCGGACGACCGGGTCGAAGTGCGGATCGAACGCGCGGTCGCCGACCAGGTCGACCACGCGGACGGTCCCGACCCGCGACGGGTGCGGATCGCGCCGGTCGGACGCCGTTGGCTGTCGGCGCCCCAACTCACGCCCTGAGCAGCCCCATCGCGTGCCAGGGTGGACGCATGTTCGTGGTGGCGCATGTGAGCGACACGCATTTCGGGAACGCCGTGCAGGACCCTGCGGGCCGGGCTGCCGCGGTGATGGACCACCTGCTGGCGATGTCACCCCGGCCCGACGTCCTGCTGCTCACCGGCGACGTGGCCGACCACGGGCAGCCCGCGGAGTACGCCACGGCCAGGGACTGGCTCGACCGCTGGCCGGGACCGGTCGCGGTGTGCCCTGGCAACCACGACGTGCGGACCGCTTTCGTGGAGTGTCTCGGTGTGTCCGCACGGTCGGTCGTCGAGGCTGGCGGCTACCGCTTCGTGATGCTGGACTCGCTGATCGACGCGGTGGACGGGCAACGCGTCGATGAGGGACGTCTCGGGGACGAGCAGCTGGACTGGCTCGACCACCGTCTCGGCGAGTCCGACGCGCCGGCGTTCGTGTGCTTCCATCACCCGCCGACCACCATCGGCCTGGAGCTGATGGACCCGATCCGGCTGGTCGACGGCGACGCCCTCGCCGCCGTACTCGACCACCACCCCCAGGTGGCCGCGACCCTGGTGGGGCATGCGCACACGATGGGCACCACCACCTTCGCCGACCGGCCGCTGCTGATCGGTGGTGGTGTCGTCTCCACCGTCACCTCGGACGCGGAGCCCTTCGACCGGCTCTGGTACGGCGCACCGCCCAGTCTCGCCCTGCACCTCGTCGACGACGACGGTGGCCGACCCCGGGTCACCACCCACTGGCGGGCGCTGCCGACGCGTTGAGCAGCGGGGGCTCAGTAACCTCGGACGGGTGTTGCTCGCCTTCGACACGGCCACGCCGTACGTGACCGTCGCGCTCCACGACGGGGAGGCCGTGGTCTCCGAGCGCCGGTCGGAGCAGCGGATGAAGCACGGCGAGCAGCTGGCTCCCCTGATCGAGGCGACGCTGGCCGGCGCGGGGATCGTCCGGCAGGACCTCACCGCGGTCGCCGTCGGTGTCGGGCCGGGCCCCTTCACCGGGCTCCGGGTCGGGCTGATGACAGCACGCACGCTGGCCTTCGTCCTCGAGATCCCCGTGTACGGCGTGTGCTCGCTCGACGTCGTCGCACTCGAGGCCGCCCTGGGCAGCAACCCCGTCGGCCGCGACTTCCTGGTCGCCACGGACGCCCGCCGCAAGGAGGTCTACCTCGCCTACTACGACGACCACGGCCGGCGCCTGGACGGACCCGAGGTCGTCCGCCCGGCCGATGCCGCCACCGACGACCCGGTCGCGGGGGAGGGCCCGACCCTGTACCCGGATGCCTTCCCCGCCGGCATCGAGCCGAGACTGCCCGGCGCCGCCTGGCTCGCGCGTGCCGTCGCCGACGAGCTGGCCGAGCTCCACGACCCTGAGCCGCTCTACCTGCGCCGGCCCGACGCCATCGCACCCGGCGCGCCCAAGCGGGTGTCCTGACCGTGACGTCGGGGCCACGCGTCGTCATCCGCGCCGCCGGTCCCGACGACGTCGCGGCGGTCGCCGCACTCGAGCGGGACGCCCTCGGCCGCGACGCCTGGTCGGAGTCCCTGGTCGCCGACGGGGTCGCCGGCCGGGTCCCCACCACATTGTTCCTGGTGGCCGTGCTCGGCGACACGGTGACCGGCTACGCCGCGGTCAGCGTCGTCGCCGACGTCGCCGAGCTGCAGCGGATCGCGGTGACGGCGACCCACCGTCGTACGGGTGTCGCATCGGCACTGCTCGCCCACGTCGAGCGGGAGGCCACGACGCGGCACGCGGACCGGATCCTGCTCGAGGTGCGCGACGACAACGCGGGTGCCCTGGCGTTCTACGCCCGGCAGGGGTTCACTGAGCTGGACCGGCGTCCGCGCTACTACGCCGACGGCACCACCGCGATCGTGCTGGCGCGCGACGTGCTCGACGTCTCGGAGGGCGACACATGAGCAGCATCAGCGTGCGGTACATCGTGGACGACGTGGACGCCGCCATCGGCTTCTACTGTGGGCAGCTGGGCTTCACCGAAGTGATGCATCCGGCCCCGCCGTTCGCGATCCTGGCCCGCGACGAGCTCCGGCTCCTGCTGAGCGCACCCAACCCTGAGGGCGGCGGTGGTCGGCAGCTCGCCGACGGCAGCGTTCCGGAGCCCGGCGGGTGGAACCGGTTCACCCTCCAGGTCGATGACGTCGAGGCCGAGATGGCGCGGCTGCAGGCGGCGGGCGTCACCCTGCGCAGCCAGCTGATCGAGGGGATCGGTGGCCGTCAGGTCCTCGTCGCCGACCCGTCCGGGAACCTGGTCGAGCTGTTCCAGCCGACCCGCGACGAGGCCCGGCTCTGACCCCGGCACGTCGCCGCCGTCGGCCGAGCTCGTGAGACTGTGCCTCAGCCTCGGCCACGACCCCTCGGCAGAATGGGCTCCGTGAACCCCCACGAGCCTCTGGTCCTCGGCATCGAGACGTCCTGCGACGAGACCGGTGTCGGGATCGTCCGCGGCCACACACTCCTTGCCGATGCCGTGGCGAGCAGCGTCGACGAGCACGCCCGGTTCGGCGGGGTCGTGCCCGAGGTCGCGAGCCGGGCCCATCTCGAGGCGATGGTGCCGATGATCGAGCGCGCCTGCGAGACCGCTGGCGTTCGGCCGTACGACGTCGACGCGATCGCGGTGACGAGCGGCCCGGGGCTGGCCGGTGCCCTGCTCGTCGGCGTCGCCGCGGCGAAGGCACTCGCGATCGGGCTCGGCAAGCCGATCTACGGCGTGAACCACCTCGCGGCCCACGTGGCCGTCGACCAGCTCGAGCACGGCGCACTGCCCGAGCCGTGCCTGGCCCTGCTGGTGAGCGGCGGCCACTCGAGCCTGCTCCGGGTCGAGGACGTCACCAGCGGTGTCGACCCGCTCGGCTCGACGATCGACGACGCGGCGGGGGAGGCGTTCGACAAGGTCGCCCGGTTGCTCGGGCTGCCGTTCCCCGGTGGCCCGTACATCGACCGGGCCGCCCGCGAGGGTCAGGTCACCATCGACTTTCCGCGCGGTCTCACGAGCCGGCGCGACCTCGAGCGGCACCGCTTCGACTTCTCGTTCTCCGGACTCAAGACCGCAGTCGCCCGCTGGGTCGAGACCCAGCAGCGCGACGGGGGCGCGATCGACGTCAGCGACGTGGCTGCCAGCTTCCAGGAGGCCGTGTGTGACGTCCTGGTGCGCAAGGCGCTCGATGCCGCCGGCGACCAGGGCATCGAGGACGTCCTGATCGGCGGCGGCGTCGCCGCGAACTCCCGGCTCCGGTCCATGGCCACCGAGCGGGCTGAGTCGAAGGGGATCAGGGTCCGGGTCCCGAGGCCCGCACTCTGCACCGACAACGGCGCGATGGTCGCCGCGCTCGGTACCGAGCTCGTCGCCCGCGGCCGGGCCCCGTCCGCGCTCGACCTGCCGGCCGACTCGTCCCAGCCGCTGACCGAGGTCGTGGCATAGGCACTCTCAGTTCGTCGGGAGGATGAACGGGGCCTCCACGTCCTGGCCTGGAACCGGTGGGACGGCGTACTCCATCGAGCCGTCCGAGGCGATCCGGACGATCGACCACTGGCCGTCCTGGAAGACCGGCGCGAGCACGTGCGTGCCGTCCTCCCACTCGGCCCTCGGGTAGTGAGCCTGTGTCTTCGCGGTGCTGTGCCGGTTGAACAGCATCGTGCCCCGGAGGTTGTACATCGCGATCTCGCCGTTCCCGACTCCGTCCTGGTACGCCGGGGTGCCCAGGATCAGGTTCCCGTCGGGGGAGAACGACTCCAGCGTGTGCTGGCACGTCTGGAAGCCCTGGAACTCGCCGCCGCCGAGCAGCGTCGAGCAGGACCCGGAGTCGGTGATCTCCGTCTGGCCGATGCTGAGCCCGGACTCGGAGCTGTCCGCGAGGAATCGGTAGCCGCCGTCGAGGAGCGGCTGTGTGCCATTCACGTCGACCAGCCACGGCTGCCAGGCGCCGGTGCGCCGCTCGGAGACGTTGACGTGGACCTCGCAGGACTGGCGCGGGCCGCAGCCGTCACCGAGGACGGGACCGATCCGCAGGTCATCCGAGGCGGGAACCGGGTCACGGTAGGCCACCGGCTCGGTGGCACCTGCGTTCCACGTCATCACCTGGCCGTCCGGGCGCACCCACGCGCCGACGGTGTGCGACTTGTTCACGCTCACAGCCCATCCGCTGGGCATGGGGTCGTGGAGGTGGCCCTGGGGGTCCTGGACCTCGACGTACGGCGTGCCGTTGTGCGCGGTCACCCAGAGATGGGTCCCGTCGGCCAGGACCGCGAAGGAGCTGATCGGGAACGTCGTGTCGACGCTGACCATGCTGCCGTCGGTGTGGCGGAGCACGTTGCCGTCGCTGAGGTACTCGACGCGGGGCGCGTCACCGGTCGGCAGGTCCGAGACGTCGAGGGCGCCGGGTGCCGGCTGGTGTCCCGCCGGCGGAGTCGGACTCGGGGACACGTCCTGCGTCGCCGGCGGCATCGGGTTGTTCCGGCTCCCGCCGGTGTGGTCGGCGATCACCGCGATCGGGGTGATCAGGGCCAGTGCCGCCGCGGCGCCCGCGACCGCGGTCGCCGTACGCCGGCGCCGGATCGAGCGCGCCCGGCCCTTGATGTCGGTCAGGTGCAGCGTCGAGCCGTCCATCGCGTGGGCCTGCTCCGCCAGCTCCCGCGACAGGGTGCTCGTCAGGTCGTCGGTCATCGGTCGTTCTCCTCGCGCGCACGGGGGTCGAGGGTATGGGGTGCGCGTTCGCGCAGGGTGGCCAGCGCCCGGCTGGCCTGGGACTTCACCGTCCCGACCGAGATCCCGAGAACGGCCGCGGTCTCGGCCTCGCTCATCTCCTCGTAGTACCGCAGCACGACCACGGCCCGCGCCTTGCGGGGAAGCGTCTGCACGACCTCCCAGAGCGCGCTTCCGGTGCCGTCGTCCGGCTCGTCGTGGTGCGGCCGGTCGAATCGGCGCAGGGTCTCCTCCTCGGCGCTGTGCTCGCGCTTCTTCCAGGCGCGGCGCCACAGCGAGTTGTGCTCGTTGACCAGGATCCGGCGGACGTAGGCGTCCATCGAGCCGTGGCTGCGCACCCTGTCCCACGACAGGTAGAGCTTGGCGAACGCGGTCTGGACGAGATCCTCCGCGTCGTGCCGGTTACCGGTGAGCAGGTACGCCGTACGCAGCAGGCTCGGCTGCCGCGCGGCGAGGTACGCCGCGAAGTCGGCGTCGCGGGCCCCCCTCCGGTCGGCCACGGCCACTGTCCCCGTCCCGTCTGCGGGTGGTCGGTCCATGTCCCCCTCCTCGCGTCACGACCAAGACGCGATGCGGAGGTGGAAGGTTGCCATGGTGGCAGTCGAGGCACCCTCAGGAGGTGGTGACGAACCGATAGTGGGCGACCGCGCCGTCGGGCTTGGCCGGAGCCGCGATGCTGAGCCGGCCGGCCAGGGTGCACCGGACGATGGCCGAGCTCTGATGGTCGTCGACGACGAGCATCAGCGCCCCGTCGCTGCCCCACGCCGTCTGGAGGACCTCGGTGCCGCCGATCGCGGGTACGTCGAGCAGTCGGCCACCGTGGTGGGCGTCGAAGACGGCGTACTGGGAGACGCCGCCGCCGGCCTTTCGGGCGACGATGTGTGCCCCGTCCGAGGAGAAGCTCCCGAGCACCCAGCCCGGCGGTGCGGACCAGCGGACCTCGCCGGAGCTCGGGTCGACCACGACGCTGTTTCCGTCTGCCTGCTCTCCCGCGACGACGCCCGTCGAGCCGCTGACGGACAGGGCCGCCTCCAGCCCGGGGATCCGGTGCCGACCCGTGGGGTCGACGACCCACACGCCGGCTGACACGCCCTGCGGCGTGACGACGTTGACGACCACGGCGGCGCCGCCCAGGATCCCGACCGGTTGGTAGACCTCACCCGCCGGTGTCGGCCAACCCTGTGGTCCGGCCTGGCTCATCGTGCTGAGAGCGCCGAGGAAGAGCTTTCCACCGCTCGTCGGGTCGCACCCCGTCATCTGCCAGTACGCCGACAGCGTCCCGTCGACGCTCCAGGCGAAGCGCGTCGCCCCGCAACCGAGGTCGTTCGTGGTTGAGCCGTTCCCCGGCGCCAGGCCCTCCAGATTGCCCGCGGTGCCGTCGGTGAACACCCGCTCGGGGGACCGTCGAGCGGTGGCGACGATCAGCCCGCCTCCGCGGCTCCGCACCACGGACTCCGTCCCAGGCGGAAGGGTGACCCGCTCGCCGAGGATGCCGATGAAGGTGCTGCCGTCGATGTAGTCCACCCTCGGCTTCGGCCCCTGGGGAAGGCTGTTCAACGCCACGGTCGGCGGCTTACTGCTGGGGGCACTCGGCGACTGGGTCGGCGCGGTCGTCACCTGCTGCGAGGGTCCGGGCGACGAACTCGGAGATCGGTTGAGCCAGACCGCACCTGGTACGACGACGACGGCGACGGCCGCGGCGGCGGCGAGGATCGCCGTACGACGCCTCCGGGCGCGGATCGCGCCGGCACGCTTGCTCACGGTGGCCAGCGGGGTCGACGCGTAGTCGGTGTCCTCGGTCCGCTCCCGCAGCACCTCGGTCAGCAGGTCCTCGGGGTTCATCGGTCCTCCTCCACGTCACCGGTGAGTTCCGGGTGGTCGTGCAGCGTGGCGCGCAGTGCCGCCAGCGCGCGACTGCTCTGCGACTTCACGGTGCCGACCGAGATCCCCATCAGGTCCGCGATCTCTGCCTCGGTCAGCTGTTCGTAGAACCTCAGCACGAGCACCGCGCGCTGCTTGGGTGGCAACGTGCCCACGAAGCGCCAGACCAGGTCGTGCTGGTCGTCGTACTCCTGTCTGGGAGCCGCGCGGTCAGGCACCTGGTCGGTGACCTGCTCGCGGCGCCGTACCGGGCGACGCCAGGCGGTGCGGTACTCGTTGAGGAGCACCCGGCGGGCATAGGCGTCGACGCTGTCGCGGTCGCGGATCCGGTCCCACGACAGGTAGACCTTGGCCAGGGTCTCCTGGACGAGGTCGGCCGCCGTGTGCACGTCGCCGCTGAGGAGGTGGGCGGTCCGCTGCAGCGCACGCTCCCGCGCGACGAGCCAGGCCTCGAACTCGTCGTCCTGCGCGCGTGATGAGCTGCCCGTAGGGCCCTCCCTGGCGATGGTGTGCTGCATGCGCCGTCCCCATCCTGCTCGCCGTCACTCCGTGGACGAGCGTGGCGCGCGAAGGGTTGCATCGAGGTGTCGGTCACGCCGCCGCTCGCGGGAGGGGCCGTACACCTCCTAGGGTGGCTGCACAGTCGTTCAGGAGGGGTTGCATGCACCAGGTCCAAGGAGTCGTCGCCCGCGCCAAGGGCGAGCCGGTCAGCATCGAGACGATCCACGTTCCCGATCCCGGACTCGGAGAGGCGCTGGTGAAGGTGCAGACGTGCGGGGTCTGCCACACCGACCTGCACTACCGCGAGGGCGGGATCAACGACGACTTCCCGTTCCTGCTCGGCCACGAGGCGGCCGGGATCGTCGAGGCGGTCGGCGACGACGTGACGTCGGTGACCCCGGGTGACTTCGTGATCCTCAACTGGCGGGCGGTGTGCGGCAACTGCCGGGCCTGCAACCGCGGGGAGCCGTGGTACTGCTTCGCCACCCACAACGCCACCCAGAGGATGACCCTCGCCGACGGTACCGCGCTGTCACCCGCACTCGGGATCGGCGCGTTCGCGGAGAAGACGCTGGTGGCCGCCGGGCAGTGCACCAAGGTCGACCCGACAGCTCGCGCGGCCGCGGTCGGACTGCTCGGATGCGGAGTGATGGCCGGCCTCGGCGCGGCGATCAACACCGGCGGCGTCTCGCGCGGCAAGAGCGTCGCGGTGATCGGCTGCGGAGGTGTGGGTTCCGCTGCGATCGCCGGGTCCGCGCTGGCGGGTGCGGACACGGTCATCGCGGTCGACGTCGAAGCCCGCAGGCTCGAGGGCGCGCAGAAGCTGGGCGCCACGCATACCGTGAACAGCGCGGACACCGACCCGGTCGCCGCGATCCAGGAGCTCACCGGCGGCAACGGCGCCGACGTCGTGATCGACGCGGTCGGCCGGCCCGAGACCTGGAAGCAGGGCTTCTACGCCCGCGACCTGGCCGGGACGCTCGTCCTGGTGGGGGTGCCGACGCCGGACATGCGGATCCCGGACATCCCGCTGATCGACGTGTTCGGCCGCGGCGGGGCGCTGAAGTCGTCCTGGTACGGCGACTGCCTGCCCACACGCGACTTCCCGATGCTGGTCTCGCTGTACCAGCAGGGTCGGCTCGACCTCGACGCATTCGTCTCCGAGGAGATCGGACTGGGTGATGTGGAGGCGGCGTTCGAGAAGATGCACCACGCCCCAGGAGAAGGGCAGAGCGTGCTGCGCTCCGTGGTCGTCCTCTGAAACGGGTCGTCCGCCTGACGGGGTGCTAGAGCACGGTGTGAGGCGGACGACCCGAAAACGTCAGACTCCCGCGAACTCCGATGACGACTCGGCGGACCGACGCAGGGCCCGCTCCTGACGGCGTACGCCGAGGAACCCGAACACCAGGTAGCCCACGAACCCGATCGCCAGGGCGATCGGGACACCGAGGTTGGCGTAGGCCCAGTTGCCGCCGGTGCCACCCAGGTCGAACCAGGTGCGGTGGTAGTTCCCGACGTCGATGGTGAAGCCGTCGAGGAAGTAGCCCAGCCAGCCGAGGTGCTTCCCGGCGCCGGTGGTGT
The DNA here is from genome assembly GCA_017354415.1 of Nocardioides sp. Taxonomy (GTDB): domain Bacteria; phylum Actinomycetota; class Actinomycetes; order Propionibacteriales; family Nocardioidaceae; genus Nocardioides. Next base: position 9,555 of record JAFMQY010000057.1, on the reverse strand, counting down.
CGATCACCAGCCCCCAGCCCACGGCGGTCCCGAGCACCATGAACAGCACGGCGCTGAGCCGGAACCGCCCGTACACCCCGCTGCCGCTGAACAGCGACGGCTCGTCGTAGTCGCGTCGTCGCATCAGCACGTCGGCGAGGAAGACCCCGCACCACGCGGCCATCGGCACTCCGAGGATGATCAGGAACGCCTCGAAGATCGTCACGAAGTCGCTGGTGGCGTAGAACACGATGTAGGTCGCGCCGATCACCATCAGCACCCCGTCGATCGCGGCCGCCATCCAGCGCTGCACGGGCAGGCCGAGGGTGAGCAGGGTCAGACCCGAGGAGTAGATGTCCATCACGGCACCGCTGACCAGCCCGAGGACGGCGACGATGGCGAACGGCAGCAGGAACCACGTCGGCAGGATCGTCGTCAGCGCGCCGATCGGGTCGGAGCCGATCGCGGCGTTGAGCGCCTTGTCCGAGCCGGCGAGCATGATCCCGTAGATGACCAGGAGGACGACGGGCAGGCTGCCGCCGAACGTCGGCCACCAGACCACCCCGAACGTCGACGCCTTGCGCGGGAGGTACCTCGAGTAGTCGGCGGCGGTGTTCACCCACCCGACGCCGAAACCGGTCATCACGAGGACCGCGGCGCCGATCACCGCGCTGGTGGGGCCGTGCGGGATGTCGTTCAGTGTCGACGGATGGATGTGGTCGACGGTGAGTCCGATGTACACCGCGGTCACGATGATCAGCGCGATCGTGAGGTACTTCTGCAGCCGCATGATCAGGTCGAAGCCCATGATCCCGGCCGCGACGATGATCAGCGCCACCACGACGAACGCGATGACCTTGGTCTGGTTGCCGTGGGCCCAGCCGAGCCGCTCGAACACGGTGGCGGTCGCCAGGGTCGACAGCGCGACCAGCACCGTCTCCCAACCGACCAGCAATGCGTAGGAGACGAGGCACGGCAGGGTGTTGCCGTACCGACCGAACGCCGCGCGCGAGAGCGTCAGCGTCGGGGCCGAGCCACGCTTGCCCGCGATGGACACCAGGCCGACCAGGAGGAACGACACGACGGCGCCGACGACGGTCGCCGCGATCGCCTGCCACAGACCGATGCCGAAGCCGAGCACGAACGCGCCGTACGACACGGCGAGCACGGAGATGTTCGACGCGCACCACGGCCAGAACAGTCCGGCCGGCCGGCCGTGCCGCTCGTCCTCGGTGATGACGTTGATCCCGTTCATCTCGACCGGGCGGCGGGTCCTGGTCGACCCCTCAGGGGTGCCGGGGTCCGACGGAGTCGGCGAGGTCTCGTCGACGGTGGTCATGATGTTCCCTTCCTCACCAGGTCCGCCAGCAGCGGGCCCGTCCGGGTGGCGCTCGCCTCGGCGACCGCCACGACCTCGCTCGGGTCGATCCCCGCATCGTCGCCCTCGACGGCGGTGACCGTCGAGAGTCCGAGCACTTCGATGTCACATTCTCTCGCCGCGATCGCCTCCGGGACCGTCGACATCCCGAGGATGTCGGCCCCCAGTCGGCGGATCCACTCGGCCTCGGCCAGGGTCTCGTAATGCGGACCGGGGAGCCACGCGTAGACCGCTTCGACGAGCCCCGGGTCGCCCTCGCTGGCGAGCCTGCGCAGACGTGGAGACCAGCAGTCGGTCAGGTCGACGAAGTGGGCGCCCTCGATCGGCGAGGTCGCGGTCAGGTTCAGGTGGTCGCGTACCAGCACCACCTGCCCCACTTCCAGGTCTGCGCGGAGCGACCCGTTGGCGTTGGTGAGCACGGCGACGGTGCAGCCCGCGGCCGCCGCCGTGCGTACGCCGTGCACGACCGGCCGGAGACCGAGTCCCTCGTAGAGGTGGGTCCGGCCCGACAGCACCAGGGTCGCCACGCCGTCGACGTCGTACGACGCGATCGTGCCGCGATGACCCTCGGCCGTGGGTGCCACGAAGCCCGGCAGGTCCGTCATCGGGAATGACGCCACCGGGTGGCCGAACGCGTCCGCGGCGGGTCCCCAACCCGAGCCGAGGACCACCAGGACCTGGTGTCGGGGGATGCCGGTGAGCACGGCCAGCCGGCCCGCCGCGACTGCGGGGAGGTCGTCCTCCACGGATCCACCATAGGTCCCGCGAGCGGGGGACCGTTGACCACCTCCGCCGTGACGTCGGCCTCTGAGCACCGGTTCGGCGCGATACGAGAGTGGAACCACCCGGGAAGCCGGAAGGACCGGCCCCCGTACGAAGAGGTGAAACACCATGCGCGCCACGCTCGACAAGCTCATCTCCGGCGCAGGCTTACTGCTCGCAGTCGTCCTTCTCGTCGCCGGTGGCTTGCTCTGGTGGGCCCACTCGTTCATCCAGGACGAGGTGACCTCCCAGCTTTCCGACCAGAACATCACCATGCCGACCGCCCAGACCGGTCTCTCCGAGCTGCCCAAGGCCGACCAGAACGCCCTGGCCCCGTACGCCGGCCAGCAGATGACGACCGGCCCGCAGGCCAAGGCCTACGCCGACCACTACATCAAGGTCCACTTGAGTGAGGCCTCGGGTGGCAAGTCCTACTCGGAGGTCAGTGGTCAGTACCTGCAGCAGTGCTCCGACCCTGCCAAGGCCCAGACCGCCTCGTGCCAGAAGCTGGGACAGCTGCGCCAGACGATGTTCATGGGCAGCACGCTGCGCGGCCTGCTGCTCTACGGCTACGCGTTCGCCACCATGGGCACGATCGCCGGCATCGGCGCCATCGTCTCCTGGGTGGCAGCCGCGATCCTGCTCCTGCTCTCAGGCTTCGGGATCTGGCACGCTCGCCGGGCCCGGAACGCTGTGGCCGCGGTGCCTCAGCCGGTGGGCGCGCACGTCTGACTCAGCGGTCCACACAGGGCCGGTGTCCTCGCGGGGGACACCGGCCCTCGGTCGTGCGAGGGACCTGCGGGTCGCCTGTCAGACGAGGGTACGGCGCCGGGCCCGCAGCAGGTCGTGCACGCCGATCGCCACGGCCAGCGTGATGAAGCAGATCGCCGCGACCACCGCGTGGCGCAGGGCGGTGGCGTAGGCCTCGGGACCCGTGCCTCTCAGGGAGTTGAAGAACACGGTGCCGATCACGGCCTGGCCGATGGCCAGGCCGATCCGCTGTCCGGTCTGGAGGACGCCGCCGGCCGTGCTGCCCATCAGCGGGTCGACATCCATCAGGGCGAGCGTCTGGTTCGGCGTGATCAGTGCCCCCTGGCCGCAGCCCATCACGAACAGGGGGACTGCGAGGGCGAGGGCGGCGTGGTTCGGCGCGTGCGGGGCGATCAGCGCGAGGGCGACAGCCCCGATGCCGAAGGTGATCGCGCCACCCACGACCAAGGGCCGCCCGACCCGGGTGACGACGCGTCCCGCCAGGGGCGCGGAGATGGCGCTGCCGACAGCGAAGGCGGTCACCCCGAGTGCCGACTGCAGGGCGGTGTAGCCCAGGCCCCGCTGGTAGTAGATGGCCAGCACCAGCGGGAGCCCGGCCATCGCCGGGAAGAACGTCAGCGCGAGCGTGATCCCCGCGACGTACGACGGACGCCGGAACAGCCGGAAGTCCACCAGGGGCTCGCGTCGTTCGTCGGTCATCCTCCGCTCGCGTCGGTAGAACAGCACGAACAGGACCAGGGCCGGAACGCCGAGCCAGGCCAGCCGCGCGTCGTGGAGCGCGTCGTACTCCACGCAGGCGAAGAGGATGCAGAACGTCGCGCCGCCGAGGAGGGCGGCCCCGACGATGTCGAGCCGGTGCCGGATGCTCTCGGTGGGCGCCGGCAGGAGCCGCCGGGCGAGGACCATCACGGCGAGGCCGATCGGGATGTTGATGTAGAAGACCAGCCGCCACCCGAGGTGCGGGCCGCCGAGCGCGATCAGCAACCCGCCCACGACCGGGCCGATCGCGGTCCCGAGGCCGACCGTCGTGCCGAGCACGCCGAACGCGCGACCGCGCTCGGCGCCGCGGAACATCTGCTGCACGAGGCCCGAGACCTGCGGGTTGATCAGACCGCCGAAGAGGCCCTGGATGACGCGCGCGCCGATCAGCACCAGGGCCGTGGGCGCGAGCCCGGACAGCAGGGAGGCAGTCGCGAAGCCGCCGACCCCGACCTGGAACATCACCCGCCGGCCGTGGTCGTCGCCGAGCTTGCCGCCGAGGACGGGGACCAGGCCGAAGGCCAGCGTGTAGCCGGAGACGATCCACTGGAGCTCGGAGTTGCCGGCGTGGGTCGCGTTGGAGATCGAGGGCAGGGCGACGTTGGTGACGCTCACGTCGAGCAGCGTCATGAACATCGCGCTCGAGCAGACGATGAGCGCGACCCAGCGGCCGCGTCCGTCGTCCGGTGTCACCGCTCGATCCTGTCAGAGCCGGTCCCAGGGGTACGCCGGCGCCCGCCAGCCGGCGTACCCCCTCTGCTCGCCCGCGTCCCCGGCCGCTGCGAGGGCGACCGGGGATCGGACGAGGGCTTCAGCCCGCCCGGACCAGCTCCGGCTCGGTCTCGACGAGCTCGCCGCTCGGGCGGCGGATGCGGCCCGGCCACCACGCCCGCTCACCGAGCAGGACCAGCGCGGCGGGCAGGATCACCAACCGGATCAGGGTCGCGTCGATCAGGATCGAGGCTGCGAGGGCGACGCCGATCATCTTCATCTCGATCATGCTCAGGGTGATGAAGATGGCGAACACCGAGACCATCACGGCGGCGGCGCTGGTGACCACGCCCGCAGTGTCGGTGATGCCGCGCTGGACGGCGAGCCGGGTGGGCAGCCCGGCCGTCGCGTGCTCCCGGGTCCGGGACAGGACGAAGACGTTGTAGTCCATCGACAGCCCGACCAGCACCACCATCACGAACAACGGGATCCAGTCGACCACGAACCCGGCGCTGGTGAACCCGAGCTGCCCGGCGAACCACCCGTGCTGGAAGACCAGGGTGAGGATCCCGAAGGCGACACCGACCGAGAGCAGGTTCAGCGCCGACGAGATCGCGGCGACGACCAGGCTGCGGAAGGCCAGGGTCATCATCACCAGGGTCAGCAGCAGCACGAACCCGATCACGAACGGCAACCGGCTCGACTGGTGCGTGGCGAAGTCGAGTGACTCCGCGACGTCCCCACCTACGGCGGGCTTCACGTGAGTCCCGGCGAAGGCGTCCGGCATGAGGTGGTCGCGCAGTTGTTGCACGGCTTCGCCGGACCGGTCGTCGGACCACGAGTACGGGATGGGCAGGGTCATCTGCACCGTTCTGCCGTCCGGCGACGTCTCGATGGCGTGCTGTCCGGGCTCGTCGAACCACCGAGTGGCTGCGGCCGTCGACCCGAGACGAGTCAGGTCGTGCACGATCTGGTCGTGCTGGGCAGCAGTCCCGCGTGCCACGACGACCGCGGTCGAGCCCTGCGACGGGAACTCGGCGGCTGCCGCCTTCAGTGTCTGCGCCTGGGGGATCGAGCTCGGCAGGGTGTCGAGGTTCGCGTCGTGGATCTTTATGCCGAGCGCCGGTGCGGCCAGGGCGGCAAGGACGGCCACCGAGACGACCAGGGCGGCGACGGGACGGTGTACGACGGGAGCCAGGATGCGGCGGCTGATGCCGCCCTGCCCGATCCGCCGGTTGACCCGCCACAGCAGCGGCAGCCGGGGCCGGTCGACCCAGCGACCGAGCTTGACCAGCAGTGCGGGGAGCACCGTCACGGAGCCGATCACTGCGACGGCGACCACGACGATCGCGCCGGAGGCGAGCGAGTCGAACGTCGCACCGCCGACGATGAACAGCCCGGCCATGGAGGCGATCACGGCCGCGCCGGAGACCACGATCGAGTGGCCCGACGTTGCGGCAGCGATCTCGACGGCCTCCAGGGTGGTCGCACCCTTCGCCCGCTCCTCGCGCTCCCGCTTGAGGTAGAACAGCGAGTAGTCGACGCCCACCGCCATGCCGATCAGGACGATCATGCTGGTCACGGTCGGCTCGGCGTGGATGAGGTGCGACAGGGGTGCGGCGATGCCCATGGTGGCTGCGACCGACGTGATCGCGAGCAGCACCGGGACGCCGGCCGCGATCAGGGCGCCGAAGGCGAGCAGCATCAGTAGGATCGTGATCGGCAGGCTGATCCCCTCAGCGGAGTGGAGGTCCGTGGCGACGCGGTCGTTGATGGCGGTGTTGACGGAGATGTCACCGGCCTCGCGCACCCTGAGGTCGGCGTGCGCGCGGGCGACGGCCGCGGTGCGGGCCTGGATCTGGCTCGCGTCGTCGATCGTGCTCTTGACGTGGACCTCGATCAGCGCCGCTTCGTGGCCGGCGTTCCACTGGGGCGGCGTGACGTGGGTGACGCCGCGCACGCCGGCGAGGTCGGTCTTGATCTGGTCGGCGACCTGAGCGACCTCGCGCGCGGGCGGCGGACCGCCGTCGCGCGCCTGGATCAGGATGTTCTCGATCTGGTCGTTCGCGAAGTGGCCGGCCGACTGCATCGCGGCGGCGCGACCGGAGTCGCCGATGCGGTAGTCGGCGTCGGTGGTCTGCTTGGTCGGGATGAACGCCGCGAGGGCGACGGCGACCGCGACGAACGCGAACCAGGCGCCGATCGCGCGCCAGGGGTGGGTCGCGCTCCAGCGAGCAGCGCGTAGCGGCACTCGGGCCAGTAGTCCCGGGTGGGGGCGGTGAGGTGACATGGCGGGCTCCTCGGATCGTGATGGTCAGGACCCGTCCAGCGTCCAGAAATCCGCTGCCAGGATCAGGAGTGGCAGGACCCGGATCGGGGGTGGGCCTAGGCCCACTGTCCGCGCCGACCGGATCGGTCACACTGGCCCCGTGACGAACGCCGGGCGCCTGAGCATGACGGGGTACGCCGGTCTGCAGCTCCTGCTGGCGGTTCCCGCGCTGGTGCTGTTCGTGCTCCAGGTCGCCGGGCTCGCCCTCGCGGCCGTCGTGGTCGGCATCCCGATCCTGATGGTGACGGTGCCGGCGGCGCGGTGGCTGGCCGGCCGGCACCGGCGGATGGCTGCCGGGGTACTCGGCTCACCGGTCCCCGCGCCGTACCGGCCGACCGAGGGTGCCTCGGCCATGCAGCGGCTCAGGATCCAGGCGTCCGACCCGATGAGCTGGCGCGACCTCGCCTGGCTGCTCGCGGCCCTTCCACTGGCCGTCGTGACCTCGCTGGTCGTCCTGGTGCTGTTCGTGCTCGTCGTCACCGGCGTCGCCTGGTGGTTCGGGGTCGGTCCGATCATGGTGGCCCGCAGCCGGATCGACCGGTGGTTCCTCACCTTCGGCACCACCGAGCGCCTGGAGCAGCGGGTCGTGGTCCTGACCGAGACCCGGAACCAGACCCTCGACCACGCGGCCACGGAGCTGCGCCGGATCGAGCGCGACCTGCACGACGGTGCCCAGGCCCGGCTCGCCGGACTCGGGATGACGCTGGGCATGGCCGAGGATCTGGTCGAGCGCGACCCCGAGGGTGCCCGGAAGATGCTGAGCGAGGCACGGCAGACCACCGGGGCGGCGCTCGGCGACCTGCGGGCGGTGGTGCACGGCATCCACCCTCCGGTCCTGGCGGATCGAGGACTCGTGTCCGCGGTCCGGGCGCTCTCCCTCGACCTGGCCGTTCCGGTCGAGGTCACCGGCCAGGTGCCCGAGCGGTTGCCTCCGCCCGTCGAGTCCGCGGCGTACTTCGCGGTCGCCGAGTGCCTGGCCAATGTCGCCAAGCATGCGGTGGCGAACCATGCCTGGGTGGAGTTCACGGTGTCCGAGGGCGTGCTCACGGTCGTGGTGGGCGACGACGGGAGGGGCGGTGCGAACCCCTCCGACGGCACCGGGATGCGGGGGGTCGCGCGACGCCTGGCGGCGTTTGACGGCACGATGACCGTGTCGAGCCCGAGAGGCGGGCCGACCCTGGTCACGCTGGAGGTGCCGTGCGACTCGTCCTCGCCGAGGACCTTGCCCTCCTCCGGGACGGTCTGATCCGGATCCTCGAGGCACACGGGTTCGAGATCGCGGCCGCGGTCGAGGACGCGGACTCGCTGACCGACGCACTCGCCGACCCGACGGTCGACGCGGCGGTTCTCGACGTACGGCTGCCGCCCACGCACACCGACGAGGGACTGAAGGCGGCCGTCGCAGTGCGGTCGGAGCGCCCCGGCTTCCCGGTGATGGTCCTGTCCCAGTACGTCGAGCGCATCTACGCCCGCGAGCTCCTCGCCAGCGGCCAGGGCGGGATCGGCTACCTGCTCAAGGACCGGGTCGGGGACGTCGGTGAGTTCGTCGAGTCCGTCCGCCGGGTTGCCGGTGGCGGCACGGTGCTCGACCCGCAGGTCGTGTCGGCGGTGATGGCGCGACAAGAACCGATCGAGCGGCTCACGCCCCGGGAGCGCGAGGTGCTGGCGCTGATGGCCGAGGGCCGGTCGAACGCCGCGATCGCCGGTGCCCTCTTCGTCACCGAGAAGGCGGTCGGCAAGCACACCAACAACATCTTCACCAAGCTCGACCTGCCTCTCGCGGCGGACGACAACCGCCGGGTGCTGGCGGTCCTCGCCTGGCTGGGGGTCTGAGCCGGTGCGACTGTCGGTGTCGGGATCCCCGGTTCACCGGGGATCCCGTCGCTTGTCGCCCGTTGCAACCACCGCAACGCGACAGGAACGCGTCGGCGATGTGGCCAGTGGGACTGGGGATGGGAGCTGGTGGCGCCGCGGTCAGAACACCCTTAGATCGGCTCGACCAGGAGTGCCGTGCCCTGACCAGACACGCGGGTGAGCACGATCGTCGCGGGCGTGTCGCCGCGGAGGGCGAGCCGTTTGCGCAGTTGCTCCGGGGCGATGTCGACGCCGCGCTTCTTGATCGTGAGCGGGCCGACGCCCCGAGCCCGCAGCGCTGCCCGCAGCTGCTTCTCGCGGTACGGCAGCTGCTCACGGACGCGGTAGGTGCGGGCGAACGGCGTGCGGTACGCCGCATCCCCGGAGACATAGGCGATCTTGCAGTCCAGCAGGTGACCTCGTACCCCGACGGCGACCGCGGTGACCAGTCCGGCTCGGATCACCGCCCCGTCCGGCTCGTAGAGGTAGGCACCGACACCGCCGACCTCCGCCGGCCCATCGTCCTCCTCGGTGAGCGTCGCCAACCCACTGCGGCCGATCACGGTCGCGCGTCGGGCGGCGGTTGCCAGCGCGGGCGACCAGAGCACGGCCTCCTTCACCTCGCCGCGGTGGCTGACCCACTCGGCCTCGGCGCCCTCCGGGACCAGGCTGTGCGGGATGCCGGGAGCGGCCTTGACACAAGCACGGCCGGTGAGCAGTGACTCGACGAACGTCCAGGGCGGGATCCAGTCGTCGGCGTGGAAGGACCGGCCGCGCCCGCTGCGGCGCGCCGGGTCGGCGTACGCCGTGGCGAAGGGGGTGACGTCGAGCGTGGTCGCGTCCCCGACCTGGACGGCCCCGGCGAGCCCGAGGGCGACCAGGTTGGCACGTGCCACCTCGACGTGGAGTGGGTCCAGGTCGATGCCCGCGGCGGTGAGCCCGGCCCGGGCGAAGGCGACCAGGTCGCCGCCGATGCCGCAGGTGAGGTCGACGACGCTCGGTCCGACCAGGG
>JAFMQY010000168.1 GCA_017354415.1 Nocardioides sp. | reverse complement strand
GGGCGGTGGGCCGCGGCATGATCGGGGCCATGACCTCGCTCCCGCGACCGGCCGACCCCGGGCGGCCCGTCGCCACCCTGATCCGGGAGCTCGACGCGCTGGTCGGGCGGGAGCGGTTGGTCGACGTCTGCATCGACCTCCTCGGCGGCGCCGACCGGACGGCGTACGTCCCGGAGTTGCGCTACCTGACCGGTTCCGAGCACGACAAGTTCCTGGATCGAGAGTCCTGGAAGGACTTCTGGGTGCGCACCTGGGGCGGCCGCGGGCTCCTCTACTGCTGGTCCGACCGCGCCACCGACGCGGTGGTGGCCGGGCTGGGCGACGAGCACTACCGGCCGGCGGAGATGTGCCTCAAGGTCTCGGCCAAGTACGACGTCGCGGGCGCCGGCCCGGGGGCTGCGGCCCTGACCCGCCACGAGCTTCCCCGCGTGCGCGCCAACGCCGTCCGCACGCTCGGGGTCGTCGGCGACAATGAGCACGTCGACGCCGTGGTGGCGGTGCTGCACGACTCCGAGGAGTGGGTGCGCGAGCACGCCGCGCGCGCGTATGAGCGGATGGCGGCCCGCCTCGACCTGCCGCCCCTCGCCTAGGGTCGGGGGATGTCGCGGACCCAGCAGCAGGAACGCCGTACCCGAAACATCATCGAGACCCTCGACGGCGCGTTCGCCCCGTTGATGGCCGCAGACCCCGGCAGCGTTCCGTGCGAAGTACCGGAAGATGGCCCAGGACCCGCACGCGTCTCCTACGCCGCGCGGGTCAGTGAGGATCACGCGCTCTTCGTCGACGGGTTCCGTGAGGCTCGGATCGGGATCAGCGCGACCTGAGTGCCGTGAGCAGGGCCCGCGCCTTGGTGTAGGACTCCTCGAGCTCGTCGGCCAGGTGGGAGCGGACGGTGACGGCGCCGCCGGTGCCGAGGGTCCAGGTGCCGTCCCCGGCCGTCGTGAGCGAGCGGATCACGACGGCCAGGTCCGCGCGCCCGTCCGGGCGGAGCCAACCGAACGCGCCGGAGTAGACCCCGCGCGCCGAGCTCTCGACCGCTTCGATGATCTGCATCGTGCGCAGCTTGGGCGCGCCCGTCATCGACCCCGGGGGGAAGACGGAGCGCAGGGCATCGACCGTGGAGACGTCTTGTCGCAGATCCCCGGTCACGACCGAGACCAGCTGATGCACCGAGGGGTATGACTCGACGGTCATCAGCGTCGGTACGTCGACCGTGCCCGGCTCGCAGATCCGGCTGAGGTCGTTGCGCATCAGGTCGACGATCATCAGGTTCTCGGCGCGGAACTTCGGCTCGCGAGCCAGCCGCTCCGCCAGCGCCGCGTCCTCCTCCGCGTCTCGGCCACGGGGCAGGGTGCCCTTGATCGGACGGGCCTCCACCTGCCCGCCGGCGTCGACCGCGGCGAACCGCTCGGGGCTCGAGCTCAGCAGCCAGCCTCGAGCGCCGTCCACGTCGTGCTGGAGGAACCCCGCGTACGGCGCAGGGTTGCGCCGACGCAGGGTCAGGTACGCCGTCACCGCGTCGACCGGTTCGGCGACCGAGACCCGGTACGTCAGGTTCACCTCGTAGCTGTCCCCGGCCCGGAGGTGCTCCTGCACGGTCCCGTACGCCACGTGGTACGCCGTCTCGTCGGTGAGCGGGCCTGTCTCGGCCGTGCTTGCCGGGGTCAGGGGGGTGTCCGCCCTTGCGTCGACCGTGACCAGCCGCCGGGGATCGGTCCTCAGCCAGACGGCGTCCGGCAGGCCCGACGCCGACCGGGCCGGTAGATCCGGACGCGCGGCGTAGCCGAGGTAGCCGACCCAGAGCGCGTCGGCCGGCCCGGTCCTCAGCTCGGCCTCGAGCACGGTGAAGACGTCGTCACCGACGACCTCCGCCCGCCCGCCGGCGTACCTCGTGACGGAGCGACTCGCGGCGTCGTACCCGAGCGACACGTCGTCGTCCGCCAGCCACCCGAGGACCGGGTCGAGCCCCGGCCAGCCGTGCGGGTGCACCCGGTCGAGCCAGAAGCAGCGCCGGTGTCGTCCGGAGATCGTGCGGAGGAGGTCGGCGCCGTCAGGCATCGCGGCGCCCCTCGAGGAAGCTCGCGACGAGGGACCGGCCGTACTCGGTGAGCACAGACTCAGGATGGAACTGCACGCCCTCGAGCGGACGCGTGCGGTGCCGCAGCGCCATCACCCTGCCGTCCTCGGCGGTGGCGGTCACCCGGAGGTCGCCGGGGAGCTCCACGGCGGCGAGCGAGTGGTAGCGGACGGCTCGGAACGGACTGGGCACCTCCCGGAACACGCCTGTGCCGTCGTGGTCGACGAGGGCGATCTCCCCGTGGGCCGGCTCGACGCGGGCCACGGTGCCGCCCAGTGCGGTCACGATCCCCTGCAGCCCGAGGCACACCCCGAGCACGGGTACCTCCACCCCGCCCGCCACTCGGCGTACGACCTCCCGCCCGACCCGGAAGTCGTGAGGGTCCGACGGGTGGCCCGGGCCGGGGGACAGCACCACGTGGCTGAACGCGAGCACCTCGTCGGAGGTGACCTGGTCGTGCTCGAGCACCGTGGGCAGGGTGCCCGTCACCGAGGCGACCAGGTGCACGAGGTTCCAGGTGTAGGAGTCGTAGTGGTCGACCACGACGACGTCGAGGACGGTCATCGCCCCAGGGCCTCGGCGACCGCCCGGGTGACCGGGCCGACCGGCCAGGAGCCGACGCCCTCGCAGGACGTCACCGGGCACACCCCGACCACCGCGTTGCTGACGAACATCTCGTCGGCGCGCCGTACCTCCTCGAGCGGCACCGGATGCTGCTCGTGCTCGATCCCGAGCTCATCGAGCACCCCGAGCACAGCGGCCCGGGTGACGCCGGGCAGGATCCGCCCGTCCAGGGGAGGCGTGGCCGCCCTGCCCTCGCCTACCACGAAGACGTTGCCCCTGCCGGTCTCGAGCACCTGGTCGTGCTCGTCGACCAGGAGCGGGTCGAGGTCCGGGTCGGCCGGGTCGGTCCACGAAGCGAGCAGGTCCCGGTCGAGCCACTTGTGGGCGCCCCAGCCGCCGGGCACTCGCCGTACGACGAGGTGCCACGGGCCCCGCGGCCGCTCGGGGAGTGGGGTGGCCGTGACCTCGATCGGGTCGGGCGCCTCGGCGGGGCGATAGCTGACCCGCAGCCGGAGCAGTCCGTCGGTGGACCCGGCCGCCGCCAGGACATGTCCGTCCAGCGCGTCTTCGTCGAGAGTCACGCCGTACAGCTCGCGGACGCTGGCAGCGAGGCGCGCGACGTGCGCGGGCAGGGCGATGGCCCGGCCGTCCTCTGCGAGCAGGGTGGTGAAGACCCCGACCGACGGGTCGGGCCGCCGGGTCACAGTCGCGGAACGATCCGCCCGAGCAGGTCGCCCATCCGGCCCGCCGCGGCGCGCCCGGCCTCGAGCACCTCGGCGTGGTCGAGCGGCGCCCCGGAGATGCCGGCCGCGAGGTTGGTGACCAGGGAGATGCCGAGCACCTCCATCCCGGCCTCGCGGGCGGCGATCGCCTCCAGCGTCGTGCTCATCCCGACCAGGTCGCCGCCGATCCGACGGACCATCTCGATCTCGGCGGGGGTCTCGTAGTGCGGTCCGGGGAACTGCACGTACACGCCCTGGTCGAGGCTCGGGTCGACCTCGAGGCACAACCCTCGGAGTCGGGCCGAGTAGAGGTCGGTGAGGTCGACGAAGTGGGCGCCCTCGATCGGGGACCGCGCGGTCAGGTTGATGTGGTCGCGGATCAGCACCGGGGTGCCGGGCTTCCAGGTCTCCTTCAGGCCGCCGCAGCCGTTGGTGAGCACGATCGACCGGCAGCCTGCGGCGGCCGCGGTGCGCACCGGGTGGACGACCGCGGCCACGCCCTTGCCCTCGTAGTAGTGGGTCCGGCTCAGGAACACCAGCAGCCGTCGGTCGCCGGCGCTGATGCTCCGGATCCTCCCGGCGTGTCCGGCGACGGCCGCGGCCGAGAAGCCGGGCAGGTCCGTGGTCGTGATCTCGGCGGTGGCTTCGCCCAGGCCGTCCACAGCGGGGAGCCAGCCCGAGCCGAGCACCAGTGCCACGTCGTGGTGGTCGACGCCGGTCAGACGAGCCAGTGTGGCGGCGGCCTCGCGGGCCTGCTCGGTGGGGGTCACGCAGGGAGCCTAGGGGACGATGGTCTCGACAGGCTGGACGACGTCAGAGGCCGGTCGAGCGGCAGGGTCGGAGCCGCAGCGCGGCCACGTAGTCCGCGGGAGCGTCCGCCGCCTCCGCGGCGTCGGCCACCACACCGAGGTACGACGCGCTGGGCAGCCCGCCCTCGAACGCGTCGAGGACATAGGTCCACGCGAGCAGCTCGCCGGTCAGGGTCGACACCCGCACCTTCACCTTGCGGTACAGACCGGTGTCGGTCGACTCCCAGCGGTCGAGGTTGGACTCGTCCTCGCGGGTCACGTCGTACACCGCCACGTAGACCTGCTCGATCGGGTCCTGGACGATCGTCGAGAGCGCGCCGTCCCAGCCGAAGTCCTCGCCGCCGAAGGTGAGTCGCCAGCCGGTCAGCCAGCCCGTGGTCTGGAGCGGCGAGTGCGGGCATCGCTGGCCCATGCGCCGCGGGTCGAGGTTCGACGCGTAGGCGGCGTAGAGAGGCACGGCGTCAGATTATCGGCTGACCGGTTGGCAAACCCGGCCTCGCACGACTGGACCGGATCACTAGGGTGGAGCGCGTGACCGAGCAGCCATCCGGGAATCAACCCCCCGAGATCCAGCACTTCGATGTCATCGTCCTGGGGGCGGGTCCGGGCGGCTACATCGCCGCCATCCGGGCCGCGCAGCTGGGGAAGACCGCCGCGGTGATCGAGAAGAAGTACTGGGGCGGCGTCTGCCTCAACGTCGGCTGCATCCCGTCGAAGGCGCTGTTGCGCAACGCCGAGCTGGCTCACGTGATCACCCGGGAGAAGGACGTCTTCGGCATCCAGGGTGAGGCGACGATGGCGTACGGCCCGACCCACGAGCGCTCCCGGAAGGTGAGTGCGGGGATCGTGCGCGGCGTGCACTTCCTGATGAAGAAGAACAAGATCACCGAGGTCGACGGCTGGGGCACGCTTCGTCCCATCGACGCGGGTCAGCCCGGCACGATCGACGTCGAGCTCAACGACGGCGGCCGCGCGTCGTACACCTACAGCGACCTGGTCATCGCCACCGGCGCCACCACCCGGCTGGTTCCGGGTACCACGCTGAGCGAGCGGGTCGTGACCTACGAGGAGCAGATCCTCGACCCGGAGCTTCCGGACTCGGTGCTGATCGCGGGCTCCGGCGCGATCGGTGTGGAGTTCGCCTACGTCCTCGCCAACTTCGGCGTCGACGTGACGATCGTGGAGTTCCTCGACCGGATGGTGCCGACCGAGGATGCCGACATCTCCAAGGAGCTGCTCAAGCACTTCAAGCGGCTCGGCGTGAAGGTGCTGCTCGGCACCAAGGTCGAGTCGATCTCCGATCCTGGCGCCGCGTCCGGGGAGAAGGTCAAGGTCACGGTCTCGAAGGACGGGTCGTCCGAGGTGCTCGAGGCCGACAAGGTGCTGCAGGCCATCGGGTTCGCGCCGCGCCTCGAGGGCTACGGCCTCGAAGCGCTCGGCGTCGCGACCGAGCGCGGCGCGATCGTCATCGACGACTACTGCCGCACGAACGTCGAGCACGTCTACGCGATCGGCGACGTCACCGGGAAGCTGATGCTCGCCCACGTGGCCGAGGCGCAGGGGGTCGTGGCCGCCGAGACGATCGCTGGTGCGGAGACGATGCCGGTCGCCTACGACTTCGTCCCGCGCGCGACGTACTGCCAGCCGCAGATCGGCTCCTTCGGCTACAGCGAGGAGCAGGCTCGCGAGATGGGGTACGACGTGAAGACCGCGACGTTCCCCTTCTCGGCCAACGGGAAGGCGCAGGGTCTCGGCGAGGCGGTCGGGTTCGTGAAGGTCGTGGCGGACTCGCAGTACAACGAGATCCTCGGCGCCCACTTGATCGGCCCCGAGGTGACCGAGCTGCTGCCCGTGCTGACCCTGGCCCAGAAGTGGGACCTCACCGCCGACGAGGTCGCCCGCAACGTCTTCGCCCACCCGACCCTGACCGAGTCGATCAAGGAGGCCGTCCACGGCATCGCCGGGCACATGCTCAACCTCTGAGTTCGCGTTGAGTTGGCCCTCCGGGCGCGTTGAGTTGGCCCTCCGGGCGCGTTGAGTTGGCCCTCCGGGCTCCCTCGGCGCCCTGAGAGCCAATTGAACGAACCGCGACAGCCAATTCAACGAGCCGGGAGGGCCAACTCAACGAGCCGGGGCGGCCAACTCAACGGGCCTGAGGCGGCTGCAAGAATGACGCCATGGCCGCCAGCACCTCCCGCGTCGCGATCGTGGGCGGCGGACCCGGGGGTTACGAGGCTGCGCTGGTCGCGGCCCAGCTCGGTGCCGAGGTGACGCTGGTCGACTCCGACGGCGTCGGCGGGTCGGCGGTCCTCACCGACTGCGTCCCCAGCAAGACCCTGATCGCCACCGCGGAGGTGATGACCGACGTGGAGGGCGCGGCCGAGCTCGGCGTGGAGCTGACCACCGACGGTCAGGCAAGTCGAGCCGCGTCGAGACCACGCGTCCGGGTCGACCTGTCGCGGGTCAACGCCCGCGTGAAGCAGCTGGCGACCGACCAGAGCCACGACATCGTCCGCAGACTCGAGAAGGAAGGGGTCCGGGTCGTCGAGGGGCGGGGCCGCCTCGACGGGGCCGACACCGTGGTTCTCGAGACCAGCGACGGGGAGGAGCGGCTCGCCGCCGACGCGGTCCTCCTCGCGACCGGAGCCGCGCCGAGGACCACCCCGGAGGCGCAGCCGGACGGCGAACGGATCCTGACCTGGGAGCAGGTCTACGACCTGACCGAGCTGCCGTCCCACCTGATCGTCGTCGGCTCGGGCGTGACCGGTGCGGAGTTCGCCAGTGCCTACCTGGCGCTCGGTGCCGAGGTCAGCTTGGTCTCCAGCCGAGACCGGGTCCTGCCCGGGGAGGACGCCGACGCGGCGGCTGTCCTCGAGGAGGTGCTGACCCGGCGTGGCATGCACGTTCTCGGGCGGTCGCGCATGGAGTCGGTGACCCGCGACGGCGACACGGTGACGGTGACGCTCACCGACGGCCGCGTCGTCGAGGGGTCCCACTGCATCCTCGCGGTGGGTTCGGTGCCGAAGACCGAAGGCCTCGGGCTGGAGACCGCGGGCGTCGACACCGACGACCGCGGCTTCATCCGGGTCGACCGCGTCTCGCGCACCACCGCCCGGGGGGTGTACGCCGCGGGGGACTGCACCGGCGTCCTGATGCTGGCCAGCGTGGCCGCGATGCAGGGCCGGATCGCGATGTGGCACTTCCTCGGCGACGCGGTGAGCCCGCTCGACCTGAAGACGGTCTCGTCGAACGTCTTCACCGCGCCCGAGATCGCCACGGTCGGGTGGTCGCAGCAGGCCGTCGACCGGGGCGAGATCCAGGTCAACCAGCTGATGCTGCCGCTGGCCGGCAACGCGCGGGCCAAGATGCAAGGGGTCCACGACGGCTTCGTGAAGCTCTTCTGCCGGCCCGGTACGGGCATCATCGTGGGCGGAGTCGTCGTCGCCCCGCGGGCCAGCGAGCTGATCCATCCGGTCTCGATCGCGGTCGCCGAGTCGCTCACGGCCGACCAGGTCGCCCAGGCCTTCACCGTGTACCCGTCGATCAGTGGCTCCGTCGCCGAGGCCGCCCGCAGGTTGCATCGCGTCTGACCTTCGTGTTCACCTAGACCCCCTTTTGCCCGACGCCCCCATCCCCCCAACCACGAAGGACACACGCATGCCACGCCGTACCCCCCTGCTCGCCGCTCTCGCCCTCGTCGGCGGGCTCGTCGCCGGAGGGTCGGCCGCCGACGGGGCTACGACGACGCCGGAGTTCCGGGTCCCTGATCATGCGACCCTCAAGATCGTCGGCCACGGCTACGGGCATGGCCGCGGGATGAGCCAGTACGGCGCAGAGGGCGCGGCACGCCAAGGGCTCGGAGCGAAGCAGATCGTGAAGTTCTACTACCCGAACACCCGCGCCGGGACGTTCCAGGGCAAGGTCCGCGTGCTCATCAGCGAGGACACCGACCAGAACACGACCGTCGTGAACCAGGCCGGGCTGAAGGTCCGCGATCTCGGCAACGGCAGCACCTTCGCAGTGCCGACCTCGGGGAAGATCGCCAAGGCGACCCGCTGGCGGATGTCCTCGAAGTCCGGCGACCCCGCCAAGGTCTCCTACCTCACCGACTCCTGGCACGTGTGGCGTACCTTGACCGGCGACGGGGAGTTCAGCGCGGCCAAACCGATCAAGCTGGTGCTGCCGAGCGGACCGACTCCGTACCGCGGCGTTCTGCAGTCCCGCACCTCGACACGCGGTGGGTCCGCTCCGCACCGGATCACGGTCAACCAGGTCTCGATGGAGGACTACGTGCGCGCAGTCGTCCCGAGTGAGGCCTTCCCGTCGTGGCATCAGGCGGCGCTCCGAGCCCAGGCGATCGCGGCGCGCTCGTACGCGGCGTACAAGATGGGCCAGCCGCTGAGCGACCTCTACGAGCTCTGCGACACAGCCGCCTGCCAGGTGTACGGCGGGGTCGCGGCCGAGTACCCCACCACCAACGAGGCGACGGCGAAGACGGCCGGCCAGATCCGGACGTACCTCGGCGCGCCGGCGCTCACTGAGTTCTCCTCCAGCAACGGTGGGTGGACCGTGAAGAGCTCGCTGCCGTACCAGGTCGCCCAGCAGGACCCGTACGACGGGTGGTCGGGCAACCCGAACCACACCTGGTCCACCA
>JAFMQY010000287.1 GCA_017354415.1 Nocardioides sp. | reverse complement strand
CGACAACTTCAACCGCCGGTCGTGGACCCACGACTCCGAGCTGACCGCGGTTGTCCTGGACGACGACCACGCCCGGGACCTGCGGCTCACGCTCGCGGCCGAGCACCTCGACCGGCTCGGAGACGTGTCCGAGCGCGGCCTGCGCGAGGTGATGTCCGACTGCGTCGACCCGGCCGGCATGTACGACGCGTACGCCGCGAGCGCCGAACGGCTGGAGGCCTGGCACGCCGGCGGCCGGCAGGGGGAGCGGCCCCCCGGACGCCTCCGCCCTCTCCCCGTGCCGGTGCTCTCGCCGTTCACGCGGGCCTGGGCTCGCGTTCCTCTCGGCGTCGTGCACGACCCCGACGGCCGGCCCGGCCCGATCCGGGGCGGCTCTCACTACTGACCGACATCTGCCGGATCAGGTGGTAGGCGACATACCCCTCACACCTGCGCCTCGCGCGGCGGCGAGCGCGGCGATGAGCACGCGCGCCTTGCGCGTGCCGAGCCTCGGGCCACTGAGGACCGTTCCGTCCCGAGTCACGGAGGCGCCGTGACATGCTCGGCCGGTGAGCGACTACCTGGACTCCTCCCGACGCCCCGACCGCATCGCCGGCGGGGTGCGGATGGTCCCCGTGACCACGCCTCTCGGAGAGTTCCGTGTCTGGACCCGGCGGTTCGGCAACAACCCGCGACTCAAGGTGCTGTTCCTGCACGGCGGGCCGGGCGCCACCCACGAGTACCTCGAGTCGTGCGACTCCTACCTGCCCGCGGCCGGGGTCGAGTACTACCTCTACGACCAGCTCGGGTCGTTCTTCAGCGACCAGCCCGACGAGCCCTCACTGTGGGAGATCGACCGGTTCGTCGACGAGGTGGAGCAGGTGCGAGTCGGGTTGGGGCTGACCCCGGACGACTTCGTGCTCTACGGCCAGTCGTGGGGCGGGGTGCTGGCGATCGAGTACGCGCTGGCCCACCAGCAGCACCTCAAGGGCCTGGTGATCTCCAACATGATGGCGAGCATCCCGGCGTACAACCGGTACGCCGAGGAGGTGCTGATGCCGCGCATGGACCCGGGAGCGCTGGCCGAGATCAAGCGGCTCGAGGCGACCGGTCAGACCGAGGACCCGTCGTACGACGCGCTCCTGATGGAGCACCACTACGTGCACCACGTGTGCCGCATGCCTGCGGAGGAGTGGCCCGACCCGGTCCTGCGCGGCTTCGCCCACATCAACAAGGCGATCTACGTGCCGCTCCAGGGCCCGAGCGAGCTCGGTGCCAGCGGGAAGCTCGAGCACTGGGACCGCACCGCCGACCTGCACGACATCGAGGTGCCGACGCTGGTGATGGGAGCCGAGCACGACACCATGGACCCCGCCCATCTGCGGTGGATGGCCGAGCAGCTCCCGCGCGGTCGCTACCACCACTCGCCCAACGGCAGCCACCTCGCACTGGTCGACGACGCCGACACGTACTTCGCCGGTCTCGTGGACTTCCTGCACAGCCTCTGACCCCCGGTCGCCCGGTGGGCCTGGTGGTTGAGAGGGGCGTCCCCCGTCTCGAAACCACCCCTGGCATCGCCGGACCCGGAAACGCACGCCCATCGGTGATTGAGGAGGGCGTTCCCCGAGTTCAGTCTCGAAACCACCGCAAGTGGTCCATCCGGCCGACTCTGGTGGTTGAGGAGGGCGCCCCGCGCCCGTCTCGAAACCACCCCCCGGGATCGCCGGACCCGGAAAAGTACGCCCATCGGTGGTTGAGGAGGGCGCCCCGCGCCCGTCTCGAAACGACCGCACATGGTCCATCCTTCCGGGGCTTTCGGGTGTCCGGTCGGGGGTGGCTGCCGTTCCAGATTTTGATCAGTGCTGGTGACTGTGGGCTCCTGGTCACCCTCCCCTCACCGCCACCCGCCGGGTCACCGCCGCTTGAGGTACTCGCTGGACCACCCAACAAACACCCGAAACAATCCGGAGAACGCTCACGCGCAGGTCTGGCGCCTGCCAAACCATGTGGACACCCTCGGGGGCGAACCGTAGGCTGCTCGCATCATGTGGATCGCACGCTGACCCGACTCGCGCCCGCGGCACCGCCCGGCGAGTCCTCCTCTCCAGCAGCGAAGGCTTCGCCATGTCAGCGACCACCATCCCGACGCTCCGCGTCTCCGACCTCGACGTCTGGTTCGGCACCCGCCAGGTGCTCCACGGCATCGACCTGACCGCCCAGCCCGGCCGCAGGATCGGCCTGGTCGGTGAGAACGGCTCGGGAAAGTCCACGCTGCTCCGAGCGATCGCCGGCACCCTTCCGAGTCAGGCTGTGGTCACCGGCACCGTGGACCGGCCGGCCGACCTCGCGATGCTCGGCCAGGAGCCGCCGTTCGGGGACGGCCAGACCGTCTCCGAGGTGCTCGCAGGGGCTCTCGCCCCGCTGCACCGCATGGTGGCCGAGGTCGAGCGGCTCTCGGCCGAGCTGTCCGACGCGACGGACGCGGTAGCGGAGGCGGCGTACGCCGACGCGATCGACCGTGCGATCGCCCACGACGCCTGGGACGCGGACCGCAGGGCCGAGGAAGCTGCCGAGCGGCTGGGGCTCGGGGCGCTTGCTCCGGACCGCACGATCGGCACCTTGTCGGGAGGACAACGGACCCGGCTCGCCCTCGCGACCCTGATCACCACCCGGCCCGGCTGCCTGCTGCTCGACGAGCCCACCAACCACCTCGACGACGAGGCGATCGCGCTCCTGTCGACGTTCCTCGGTGACCTGCCCGGGGTCGTGCTGCTGGCCAGCCACGACCGGGTCCTGCTCGACGACGTGTGCACGGACCTGTTCGACCTCGACCCCCGCCCAGATGGAGGGCTCGGCACGGACGGCCAGGGCGGGCGCCGCTTCGGAGGTGGCTGGACGGCGTACGAGGAGCACCGTGCCGCGGCCCGGCGCCGCTGGGAGGAGACGTACGCCGCCCAGCAGGAGGAGCTCGGCAGGCTGCGCGCCGCGACGAAGATCCAGGCGTCGGCGGTCGCCCACAACCGCCCGCCCCGCGACAACGACAAGCACATCTACGGGTTCAAGGGCGCGAACGTGCAGCGCACCGTGGCCCGGCGAAGACGGGACGCCCACCGACGGCTCGAGCTCGCCGAGCGTGAGCAGGTGCGCAAACCGCGTCCGCAGCTGCGGTTACGGGCGGGCCTGACCGGCACCGGCGCCGGTGGCCGCGTCGTGCAGCTGCGGGACCTCGAGGTGGCGGGACGACTACGTCTCGACCGGCTCGACGTCACCGCCGGGGAGCATCTCCTGGTATCGGGCGCCAACGGTTCTGGAAAGTCGACCCTGCTCGGCGTCCTGTCCGGACGTGTCCAACCCACCGCCGGCTCGGTCTTCGTGACCGCGCACCGGGTGGACGAGCTCGCTCAGGACGTGCGGTTCTCCCATCCCGGCCGAAGCGCGGTCGCGACGTACGACGCCCTGGTCGGCGAGGAGCGCGCCGCGCAG
>JAFMQY010000056.1 GCA_017354415.1 Nocardioides sp. | reverse complement strand
GAACGTCGAGCGGGTCCACGCTGTCCTGATGGCCAGGTTCAACGCGAGGCTGCCGGGCGTCGCGCTGGACCATGCCAACCTCCTGAAGGTCGCGGCAGCCATCTCGGCCGGCACCTACCCGGCGTAGGGCCTCCGAAAGGCCCTCGGTGCTGATGAGGGAAGTCCATGGTGGCGGAACGGACCGAAGCTTGTAGGTGACGACTGCGGGCACCGGACGGTGATCCCGTCAGTCCGGTCGTCCCGTGGTCCTTTTGGGTCATTGACACACGTCACCAATGACGCTTAATGGTTGCCGGGAGTAGGACAGGGACCCACGGGGGGCGCCCAGCAACGAGCGCTCGGGGGAGGCGGCGTAATGTCCCGCATACTCGTGATCGATGACGAGCCTGATCTGGTTCGATTCGTACGCCGCGCTCTGGAGACCGACGGGCATCAGGTCCAGGTCGCTCTCGACGGGGCGGATGGTCTCCGGATGGCGATGACCGAACCTCCCGAGCTCATCGTGCTCGACCTGCTGATGCCGGGAGTCGACGGCCACGCCATCCTCTCGGCGATGACCAAGAGCCATCCCGAGGTGCCCATCCTGGTCCTCTCGGCTGTGGCTGACCTGAAGGCCCGAGTCGAGGTGCTGGACGCAGGGGCGGTCGACTTCGTCGCCAAGCCGTTCGCCGTACGTGAGCTCCTCGCTCGCGTCCGGACCCGGTTGCGCCATCCCGGGAGGCCGCCGCTGAACGGCTCCGGGTCGGACAGGATGCAGGTCGGCTCGGTGACGCTCGACGTGACAGCGCGGACGATGAATGTCGGCGAGCGAACGGTGCCGCTGTCGCAGCGGGAGTTCCAGTTGCTACGCCACCTGATGACGCGGGTCGACCGGGTGTGCACCCGTCAGGAGCTGCTCTCCGAGGTGTGGGGGTACGCCTTCGACCCGAGCACGAACGTGGTGGACGTCTGCGTGGCCCGACTGCGTCACAAGCTCGGTGGCGAGCCCACCGAGACCATGATCCGGACGGTGCGCAATGTCGGCTATCAGCTTCAGAGCGGCTAGCGCTCTCCTGCAGCGCTGGGAACCCACCCTCCGGATCCCCTCCGGAAGGGCCGGACGGCTCGTCGACCTCGGCCTGTTCTCGTTCTGCGTGGCCATGCTGATCTCGATGCACATCAAGGCGGGCGAGGAGACCATCCCCTACCACTTCTTGTTCCTGAGCCTGACGATCGTCTACGGGTTCCGCGTGTGGCCGGTCGGTCCGACGATGGTCGTGATCGCCGCCGTGACGGCATCGACCGGCGCCATCATGTACATCCACTATCTGCAGAACTACATCGATGGCCCGGAGCTGGCCGAGATCTGGCTGATGCCGGCCCTGGTGGTGGCGATGGTCTGGCATGCGAGACGCCGGGCCGCGGCGCAGGTCGCGGTCGAGGTCATGGCCGAGCAGCAACGCGACATGCTCGAGCGACAGCGCGAGTTCTTCCGGAACACCTCCCACGCGATCCGGACACCGGTGACGATCGCCCGAGGTCACCTCGAGCTCGCTGAGGGGGAGATGGTGGTCCCACAGGCCCGCGAGGACGTCGGCGTGGCCCTGCGTCAGCTCGACCGGATGACCCTGCTGTCCAACAGGCTGCTGGCGCTCGCCCAGTTCGAAGCGGGCGAGGTGCTGCCCTCCGAGCCGGTCTGCTTCCGAGAGCTGTTCCTCGAGCTGGGAAGCAACTGGGCCGCCGGCGCTCGTCGCGAGTGGGTGATCGTCTGCACCGACGACGAGGCGGTCGTCTTGGCTGACCGCGAGCGGCTCGGACTCGCCGTCGACGCTCTGGTCGAGAACGCCGTCCACTTCACCACCGAAGGAGGCCGTATCGAGCTGTCGGGGCTCGCCTCGTCGCGTGAGTGCACCTTCCGCGTCTCCGATGACGGCCCGGGGATCGCGCCGGACGACCTCGACCACGTCTTCGAGCGGTTCTGGCACCGCCGACCCCCAGAGGGACCGAACGGCAGCGGACTCGGTCTCGCGATGGCGCTTGCCACAGCCCGTGCTTGCCGTGGCACGGTCCGTACGTACAACAACACTCGAGGTGGCGCCGTCTTCGAGCTCAGCCTGCCGCGGGTGTGGGTGGGCTAACGGGCCCGTGGCCCCTCTCGGCTCGCGCTGCTCCACGTGTCGTCGACACAGACCCCGGCGGGTTGATGACGTGTTCGTGACGGACCTGTCATGACCGGCCTCCGGACTGGCAGATCTGCCTAGCGTCGCATTGCTCACAAGGTGCAACCGCCGTCGTGCGGGCTGCACGAAGGCGAGACCTCGGTCATGAGGAGGCAGGCATGCGGCAGGTGGGCGACCAAGACGCAGCCGGTTCACGCATCAGGGGGACCTCTCGGCGATCGATCCGAAGCGTGCTCATCGCAGTCCTCGGGGTGGTGGCCGCAGGCCTGGTGCCGCTCGCCGTCCAGACGGCCGCGGCACCGGCGCACTCCGCTTCCGCCTGTCCCGCGGGCGGCTGCACCGTCACCGTCGATGCGCACGACTTCGCCTCTGGCAACCGGTTGGCGAACTTCAACTTCATCGTCAACGTCGACAACACCAAGCTTCCGTCCGACCCCCAGTCCCTGAGCACCGAGAGCAACAGCCCGATCGTGAGCGAAGGCGACCAGGACCACAACACCGTGAACCTCCCTGGCGGCCGGCGGTATCTGATCTCGGTACGGGCCCCGAACCACAAGATGTGGGGTGCCTACCTCAACCTGCCGGCTGACGCCGCCGCCGACGGCACCGATACGGTCCGGGTCGACCTGACGACACAGAGCGACGCCAACCCGCTGCCACTCGGCAAGATCCGCGTCTTCGTGTTCAACGACAACGCGTGGACCAACGGCGCCCCCGACACCGAGGAGGCGGGCCTCGGCGGGTTCCAGGTCGGGCTCGAGGAGCAGACCGGCAGCGCGGTCACGGTTGACTACAACAACAAGCCGCTATGTGGCGGCGTGTGCAAGACATCGAGCGACGCGGCGACGCTCGGGTTCGCCGAGATCGACGACCTGGGTCCCGCGACGTACTTCATCGACGTCCACCCGCCGGACGGGCCCTGCAACAACAACCCGGACAGTCAGTGGTACCAGACCACCACGATCGACGGCGGACTGAACCTGATGGCGCCGACCGAAGAGGGCGCCGACGGGACCGGTGCACCCGGCGAGCAGCTCTGGGAGCCCCCGAACGTCCGCACCGCATACTGGTTCGGCTTCGTGTGCTCGCCACGGCCGTTCACCAACCCCGGAAGCGGGGAGATCACGGGTACTGCCCGCAACTGGGTGGAGTGGGCGCCATACAAGACCGGCACCTTCACGGACCCAGTCGAGAACCCGTTCGTTGCGCTGTCGGACGCCTCGACGGACCAGACCGTCTTCGTCGGTCAGGGCGACGCAAACGGCAACTTCGACATCCAGAACGTCCCGGCCGGGGACTACAACCTGGCGGTGTGGGACGAGCAGCTCAGCTACATCATGCGGTTCAAGCCCGTCCATGTGGATCCCGGCCAAACCGTCGATATGAACGACACCGGAGACGACGGCAGCGTCGGGCTCGGCGTCTCCCGCTGGTTCGGCTGGCTCAACGGCAAGGTCTACAAGGACCGTAACGGCAACGGGCAGTACGACGCCGGTGTCGACGCGCCCATCCCGAACACCGATATGGACCAGCGGTGGCGTGACGGCTCGATCAAGGAGTCGACGTTCACCAACGCCAACGGCGACTACGAGTACCCCACGGCTGAAGGCGGCGCGCTTGGCCGGTGGTTCATCAACGAGCAGGGCTTCGCGCGTTTCTCGGCCGACCCGGGTGCGTCGGTACACGACGAACTGACCGGTGACGTGACGCCGTCCTGTCTGGTCAACGGCACGCCGGTCGACCCCTGTATCCCGAATTCTCAGGGTGGCGGCTTGCTCATGAACCAGTCGATCCTGGAGGGCCACCGCGCCACCGTCGACTGGGGCAAGCGCGACTACCCGGCCGGCACGCCCGGCCAGATCGTCGGCATCACGTATTTCGCGACAACCCGCAACGAGTTCGAAGCGCGGTTCCAGGCTCATGAGGACTACGAGCCGGCCATCCCCGACGTGACCGTCTACCTGGAGACGCCGGGTCCGGACGGGGTGCCCAACACGGACGACGACATCGTGGTGAACAAGTACGTGACCGACCACTGGCAGCAACCCAACGCCAGCCAGGATCCGGTGGATCCGGGCAACCCCGGCTTCTCGCAGAGCTGCAATCCCATCCGGGACGAGGCCGGGAATGACGTCACGGGCCAGTTCAACCCGGACATCGGCCCGAACTGCCTCGAGGTGCCCCTGGCCGGTCAGCACACGAAGGAGGGCGCCTTCGACGGCGGCTACGCCTTCGCCGACTACTGCCCTGACGGATACGACCAGGCGGCCGACGACGGCACCTGCCTCGGTGGAACGGGCCCGGTCCCACTGGTCGCGGGCGACTACATCACGCACGTCGTGGTGCCGCAGGACCAGAGTGACGGCCGCCCGTGCAACTACCCCGACCTGCCGCAGGGCGACGTCAATGTGACCGCCGCGAAGGGAACCGTTCCCGGAAACACGAACGGATGCCTCTACCGCATCGTCAAGGAGGAGGACGTCAACGTCGACCTCGGCAACCACTTCGCACCGCAGATCCCGCCACCGCCGTGCACCGGTGACATGCACGCGATCGACCAGTCCACGCTGACACCCCGGAGCACCAGCTATACAGGCGACCAGTCAATGCGTACCGACACCGTCGACACCGTCGCGGGCTCCGCGACGGTCGCGGACACGGCCGCCGTGGCTTCCGATGTCGGCAAGTTCGTCGTGGGTCCGGGCATCGCCGAAGGTGCGAAGATCGTCTCGGTCGTCGCCGGGACGAGCTTCACCATGAACCACGCGGCGACGGCCGACGGCACCGGTGTCTCGGTCCAGATCAGCGGCAGCCCGTTCGCGCCACTGTGCGACAAGCACCTGGTGGTGCTGCAGAACCAGCAGAACGCGAACGCCGACTTCTTCCTGATGACCAACTTCCGCACCGATCCGAACGGCGAGGACCCGAGCGACAACCGAATCGGTGACGTGGCGGAGCCGGGTCGCGTGGTCGGCCAGGTGTTCAACGACATCTACTTCGAGCGCAACCAGATGTCCAACTGGTACGGCGAGCCCCGTCCGATCGCGAACATCCCGATCGGGATCTACGCCCGCGTCGACACGGTCTGCCAGGACGGCGGCACCGACTGCGCGACGCCCAACGTGAACCAGCCGTTCGACCCGAACCAGTGGCGGCTGATCAAGACGGTGAACACGAGCGCCGACGGCGCGTACGAGGCGCTGCTTCCCTCGACCGAGACGCTCAACTGCCCCATCCCGCAGGGGCCCTGCCCCGGCATGTACATCGCGGTCGTCGACGATCCTGGGACCAAGGCACACCCGAACGCAAACTACGACCCGAACCTGCTCACTGCGAACACGCCGTTCGAGGTGTGGCCCGGGCTCACGGATCAGCTCGACACCCCCGTGGACCCGATCTCGGGGACCGCGTGCCAGGACCCGGCCGGTGCAACGGGCGGGATCGCGCCTGATCCTTCCGATCCCGCTCGGCCCGAGCTCCTCCAGGTTTCCACGCCCGTGGTCAACCCGACCGGTAGCCGTCAGATCACGATCCACGGCGACTTCATCGGCATCGCGGGCGCGACCGGGGCAACCGGCGGGCGGGTCACGCTCACCGACGCCCGCACCGGCGATGTCACCACCTTGACCAGAGCCAATGGTGGAATCGCGACCTGGACTCCGGGAACGGGAAGCACGCCCGACACGATCGTGATCAACGTGCCGGCGATCAACACGACAACGTTCCGACCCGGGCCGAAGCAGCTCGCCATCATCACCGCGAACACGAATCCCGGTGGGGGCGGGGTGTCCAGCGTCAACGGCCTCACCATTCACGTGCGGGGCTCCAACGGCACCGGGGCGAACGCGGTCTCGTACCTGCCGCCGGTCGTGAACGTTCCGCCGCCACCACCCGCAGGCACGAACCCGACCGCTCTTCAGGACGCGATCAACACTGCGGCGGCCGGCAGTCTGCTCGTGCTCTCGCCAGGTACCTACAACGAGAACGTGCTCGTCTGGAAGCCACTCAAGATCCAGGGTCTGGGCCCGGGCGGCATCATCGGCGCGCACGAGTTCCAGGGCCGGGACCCGGAGGACCCACGGTTCAACATCCCGGGCACCGTCATCGACGGCCGGTTCTTCCAGCAGAACTTCTCGGGCTTCGACGACACGGTGACGACGCACGCGCCGTACATGCTTCCCAACTTCACGAGTGGGGCGCCGAGCACCGTGCTCCGGGGAGCCGACATGACCGTCGTTGCCAAGACCGCCACGGCTTACGACGTGCCGACCCTGCCAGCCGGGCAGGACAGTGCCGGGTTCGGTGGTGCCCGCATCGACGGACTGGGACTGATGACCGGCCACGGTGACGGCGCCGGCGGCATCCAGCTGCAGGCCAGTGCCAACAACATGCAGCTGACGAACAACGTGCTCGAGAACAACGGCGGCGTCATCGCCGGCGGGATTGGGCTCGGCCAGCTGTACGTCCACGGCAGCCACAACTACAACGTGCGGATCGCTCACGACCGCATCATCGGCAATGGTGGGCTGACGACCTCGGGCGGAGTCGGGATCTTCTACGGATCCAACAACTACGACGTCGCGAACAACATCGTCTGCTCGAACTTCAGCGTGGAGTACGGCGGCGGCATCTCGCACATCGGACTCAGCCCGAACGGCAAGATCCACGACAACAAGGTCTACTACAACGAAGCTGTCGACAGCGGCGGCGGCATCGCCATCGAGAGCGAGCTTCCGGCCGGTGGTGGGCTCGGCGACGGATCGGGGTCGGTGAACGTCGACCGCAACCTCATCCAGAGCAACACGAGCACCCTCGACGACGGCGGCGGCATCTTCCTGCTCAATGCTCTGGATCAGCAGGTGAACATCCGCAACAACATGATCGTGAACAACCTTGCGGCCGATCTGGGTGGCGCGATGATGCTCGACGACTCGTCCCGCGCCAGCATCGTCAACAACACAGTTTCGGCCAACGTCACGACGGGCTCGTCCGAGTCCTCCGCGATCGGTGTGCCGCACGGCGCCGGCCTGACGAGTGAGGCGAACGAACCTGCCTGGCAGGGCGACCCGCGATACGCCGCGCAGTACCCGAACGCGGGGTCGCGTCCGGACTTCTCGAACCCGGTGGCGCTGTTCAACAACGTCTTCTGGAACAACGACGCGATGACGCTCGACCAGTTCGGGCCGGGAGCGGCGCTGGTCGACCAGGGCTTCATCGACTTCGAGATCCACGGCACGACCAACACCGCCGACACGTTCAGGCCGCGGTACTCCGACCTGACCAACGGCAACATCCTCGGTGCGGACGGCGCGCAGGGCACCGTCCCGGGCGGCCAGGGCAACCAGATCGGTGCCGACCCCGGCTTCGTCGCCCCCTTCACGCTCGAGCTCGCCGTCAGCGGCTCGCGCCTGGATCCGCAGCAGGCGGCGGTCACGATCACGGGTGCCGACCCGCCGGTGGGGCTCACCGGTGACTACCACATCGGGGCGGGATCGCCTGCGATCGACCGCGGCGTGCGGTGCTCGAACACCCCGGTCCCGGCGAACCTCAACGCGTGCTCGGCTGCTGCGGTCGCGGCTCCAGGCGGGCTGCCGCTGCTGGACAACGGCTTCGGAGACTTCGACGGCCAGTACCGGCCGCAGCTGCGGACGCTCCGGGCCACCACGCCGTGGGACCAGGGTGCCGATGAGCTGCTCGGGGTGCCGGTCCCGATTGCAACGCAGGGCAACTAGGGCCGCGGGTCTGGGAAAGGAGCGCGTGATGCCCGAGCGACTCAGCGGTATGGACCGTCGAGGATTCCTGAGGTCCGTGGGGATCGGAGCCACCGTCGCCGTGGGCGCCGGCGCCGGTGGCGGTGTTCTCGGGGGACTCCTGATGCCACCGGCAGCTGGTGCGACCACCACGCTGGCTCTCGCTGCCACGGACGGCTATGTCACGGTTCCCGGACGGGAGGACGACCCGCTCTACATCTTCGGGTTCGACAAGGTCGACCCCAACGCGTCCGTTTCGTCGCTGATCAGCACCTACAAGGGACACGCCCAGACGAGTGCACCTCACCTGGACTTCCTGCAGAACGACGACATCAAGATCACGCTGACCAACCTCGGACTGGTCCAGCGGCCGGACCTGACGGACTCGCACACGATCCACTGGCACGGCTTCGACATCCCGTCCCCGCTCAACGACGGCGTGCCTGAGGTCTCGGTCGCGGTGCCCATCGGCAGGCAGCTCACGTACTTCTACCGGCCGCACCGCGAGGGCACGTACATGTACCACTGCCACTTCGAGGACGTCGAGCACGTGCACATGGGCATGACGGGAATCGTCTTCGTGCGGCCGACCCAGGACGGGTCGTCCATCGGCGGGTTCACCAGCTTCGCCTACAACGACGGGGACGGCACCACCGGATACAACAGGCACTTCGCGCTGTTGCTCAACGAGGTGTGGGCGCACTTCCATGACGGAGACCGGGACATTCAGGAGAGCATCCCGACCAACTACGACCCGCAGTGGTTCATCATCAACGGACGCTGCTACCCCGACACGGTGCTGCCGAACGGCGACTCGATGACCACCACCAACACCACCTTGGGAACCGATGACCACAGCCAGCCCAACTCCTCGCTGATCCAGTTGAACCCCGGGGAACGGGCGCTACTGCGAATCGCGAATCTGGGCTACCAGCAGCACGCCATGCAGCTTCCCGGCATCACGATGAAGGTCGTAGGTCAGGACGCCTCGCTCCTGAGGAACGGCTCGACCGACCTGTCCTACGAGACCAACACCGTCTACATCGGTCCCGGCGAGGCGCGGGACGTGCTGTTCACGGCACCGGCATTCAACCCGAGCCTGCAGGTGCAGACGGACTCGGTCGGCCCCCACAACGTCTACTACTTCAAGAACCGCGACTGGCGGCGCCTGTCCAACGATGGCCAGCCGGGTCCCGGCGGAATGATGACCGAGGTCCGCGTCTACCAAGGCGGCCCGCTTCCCGCTCAGACCGTCGTCAGCCAGACCTACACCTGATTCCCATGAGCGACGCGCGCGGCGAAAGGAAGCCCACGATGGTATCCACGACGGTGCCCCCGGTGGTGCGCCCGAGGGCGCGCTCGATCGGGCAGAGAGTCCGACGGCCCGGGCTGGTGCTCACGCTCGGTGCGGCGTTGGCGTTGGTCGGGCAGCTTCATGCCGAGGCAATCCCCGCCGATGCGCCGGCGGTCGGCATGGTCTGCACGGACGGAACGTTGTCGGGGTCGACCCGCACCTTCAACCTGGTGGCGAAGTCAGGCGACATCGAGACTCCCGATGGCAACGCGGTGTTCATGTGGAGCTACGCCAACGCAGACGCTCCGGACAACGGCTCCTTCCAGAGCCCTGGCCCGGTGCTGTGCGCCACGCAAGGCGAGACGATCCGGGTCAACCTGACCAACACTCTGTCGGAGCCGACGTCGATTGTGTTCCCAGGTCAGGACAGCGAGGTGACCGGCAATGGCACACCAGGACTTCTGACCTCCGAGGCGCCCGCAGCGTCGCCTTCGGACAATGGCTCGGCCAGCTACACGTTCACTGCCTCGCAGCCTGGGACCTACATCTACGAGAGCGGCTCGGACGTCGCCAAGCAGATCGAGATGGGACTCTACGGTGCGTTGGTCATCCGGCCGAACACCACAACCTGCCCCGCGGCAGCGGCACCGTGCGCGTACGACGACACCACGCAGTACGACCGCTCCCGTGAGTTCATCCTGCTGCTCGCGGACATCGACCCAGAGCTCCACCACGCGGTCAAGACCGGGGCGAACTACGACTTCGACGCGCAGCGCGACCGCTACTTCACGATCAACGGCCGCTCGTTCCCCGACACCATCATGGACAACGGCTCCGCGCTGCTGCCGACCCAGCCCTACGGCGCGATGGTGCGGATCCAACCGACCGGACCGGACGGCCGGCCGGCCCTGATCAGGTTGCTCAACGTCGGGTTGTCGAACCACCCGTTCCACCCGCACGGCAACCACACGATCCAGATCGCCCAGGACGGTCGCCAGGTCGCGCGCACGGAGCACTTCGGTGAGACGATCGGATCGGGACAGACCGAGGACTTCCTCCTCAAGTGGGACGACCAGACCAACCACGACAACTGGAACCCCAACACCAACCCGCTGCCTGTCGCCCAGCCGAACTACCGCAACCTCACGTTCAAGGACGGAAACACTTTCTACGCCGGCTCGCCGTACCTGGGCTACAAGGGCACGCTGCCCTCGGGAACAACCCAGCAGAACGTGTGCGGTGAGTGGTACTTCCCCTGGCACAGCCACGCGCTCAACGAGTTCACCAACTTCGACGAGGGCTTCGGCGGGATGGGCACGCTGCTCCGCGTCGATCCGTCCGGAGGTTGCTTCGCGGCTCCGAGCTCCACGGTCCTGCCGGGAGGAGTGGTCAAGAGCGGCAGCGTGACCGCACTCGCCGCCGCGGACGCGACGTACTTCCAGGTCAACCCGAAGACCACGACCCGGCCGAACTCCACGAACGCCACGCAGACGACCATCACCGTCGCCTCGGCCGCGGGCTTCCCGACATCTGGCCAGTACTACGTCCGCATCGACAACGAGGTGATGCAGGTGACCGCAGGTGCTGGCAGCACCACCTGGACGGTCGCTCGGCACCAGCTAGGGACGTCGGCCGCCACGCACGCCACCGGCGCTGTGGTGACCGCGCTCGCGAATGACTGGTACGCCGGCTTCACATCGGTGCCGGCCGGTGCCACCAACCTGAAGGTCACCTACGGCGGCAAGAACTGCGCCACCACCACCGGCACCACGTGCACGGCGCTCAGCACCAACCTGCCGCAACAGACCGTGAAGATCTGCAACTGGACCATCGCCGGAGCGGCGGGCTGCTCGACAGCCACCTCGGCTGGCTGGGTGACGCTGCCCGCTCCGCCGGCTCAGCCGCAGGGGGTCGGCTCCAGCGAGATCAGCAGTACCTGGACGACGAACGGGCCGTCGGCTGACTACATCGGCACCGGAGCCAATGCCGGACAGGTGCGGGTCTTGGTCCACACCGAGCGGTGGACGGCGCCGAGCCCGACGGCGTTCGCGACGTGGGGCAACTTCATGCAGGTCGTCTACGACGCGCCGTGACGGGAGAAGGACGTGAGGAGAGTGGCCATGCACAGGCTGATGGGCAACGGGCCCGGAAGGCATCTGACGCGCGGCTTCCTGGTGACCGCACTGGTCACGGCGGGGCTGGCGGCTACCGGGTCGAGCGCCACGGCGGCATCGGTCACCATCGACCTGTGCGCCGTACCAGGAACCCTGGCCCTTCCCGGCGATCCCACTGCAGTCGACGTACCCTTCTGGGGCTTCGCCCTGCCCGACAACACCACCGGGAGCTGCGTTGGCGTCCCCGCGCGTGTGCCCGGTCCGCAGCTCGAGGCGGCCACCGACGACACGCTCACCTTGGTCGTCCACAACCTGCTCCCGGGCGGCCACACCCCGGTACCCGAGGTGCCGGGTCTGGAGCCCACCGCAGAGTCCACGGGCACCGACGGCGACGGCAACCCGACCGTCCAGGTCAGCTACGCTGCCGCGCACTCGGGGACCTACCTCTACGAGAGCAGCGGGGATGCCGGACGACAGACGGCGATGGGCCTTTACGGCGCGCTCGTCGTGCGGCCGGCGGCCGGCCAGGCCTACGGACCGGAGACCGCGTTCGACCGCGAGGCGGTGCTTGTGCTCAGCGAGATCGACCCTGCCTTCAACGCCGATCCTGACGCGGCGGACCTCAACGACTACCTCCCGACCTATTGGATGATCAACGGGAAGTCCTACCCGCAGACAGACCCGATCCAGGCCTCGCCCGGACAGACGCTGCTCGTGCGCTACCTCAACGCGGGCTTCGACAACACCAGCATGGCGCTGCTCGGCCTCCACGAGCATGTCGTCGCCCGTGACGCCCATCTGCTGCCCCAAGCCTTCGATGCCGCAGCCGAGACGATTCCGGCCGGCGGCACCGAGGACACCCTCATCCAGATGCCCGACATCACACCACCCGTGACGGCCGGGTTCGCGCTGTTCAACCGGCAGTTGCACCTCACCAACGGTCCGACCACTGGTTCACCCTCTGCCCCCACACCCGCCCCGGGCGGCATGCTGACCTTCATCCACCCGTAGCCGGATGCCGGACCAGGTTCTAGACGATGGAAACGGCAACCGCTCCAGGGATCGGCTCGAGGCCCCCAGCACCAGGTCGGTCCCGGCAGCCATGGTGGCTGCGGGCAGTCGGTGCGCTGCTCGGGGCGCTCCTGGTCGTGACGGCGTACGACGTCTTCACGGTCGTCCATGACCGGACCTCGAGCCACGCCGCCCCGACCGCACCTCCACCGGACTGGGCCCGTCCCAGCGTCACCGCAAACGAGCTGCCGGACCGGCTCGGGGTGCGGCTGACCCGGCTTGCTGTCACTGGTGGGGGAGGGCTGCTCGACCTCCGGTTCCAGGTCCTGGACCCGGAGAAGGCGGCAGCCATCCACGATCCGCGCACGCCACCGGCGTTGGTCGGGGAGCCGTCAGGGCTGTTCCTCGACCAGTTGCTGATGGGGCATTTCCACTCCGGCGCCTTCAAGACCGCCGTGAGCTACTACCTGATCTTCGTCGACGAGGGGAACCTCGTGCAGCGCGGGAGCAAGGTCACCGTCCTGCTCGGGAACGTCGAAGTGGAGCACGTCACCGTGCAGTAGGGCTGCTGAAGGGCCTGGATGGGGGGACGATGCGGAGTCTCGTGAAGAGGTTCACCGGGGTGCTGGCGCTGCTGGCCGCCTCGATGGGTTCCGTCCTGCTGGGCGCTGCTCCAGCGTCGGCTCACGCCACGCTCGTCCGCGCCGACCCGGCCAGCGGCTCCGTACTCGGGAGCGCTCCGCCCGTGGTCCGCCTGTGGTTCTCCGAGGACGTCGCGGCGCCGTTCACCTCCGTGAAGCTGATGGACGGATCCGGGCATCGGATCGACGGCGTCCGCGCCGGATCCTCGGGCGTCGACCAGCGCCTGGTCGAGGTGGTACTGCCGAAACTCGGTTCAGGTGCATATGCCGTGGTGTGGTCGGTACTCGCTGAGGACGACGGGCACCGGACGAGCGGCGTGGTCGCGTTCAACGTGGGTGGGAACAAGCCTCTCGCCCACGTCGCGACGCCGCGTGCATCCTGGGTGCCCTTGCCTGTGGGCGTGGTCCTGCGGTGGATCAGGCTGGCGCTGCTGGCGGGAGTGCTCGGCGCACTGGCGGTGGTACTGCTGGTACTGGAACCGAGCACTCACCCCCTGTCGGGGGATCCGAGGTCGGCGGCCGCGCTGCTGACCGGACGCTGGAGGCTGTTCCTGGTCGCGTCGGGCTGTGCGCTTCTCGCGCTGCCCGCCACCCTGGTCGACGTCGCCGTGGAAGGTGGGCCGTCTGGCCTCGGCCAGCTGCTCACCCGGACCACTGGTGGACGCCTCGTGCTGCTGCAGCTCGTCGTGCTGCTCGCGCTCGCGCTTATCTTCCTGCGCCGGTGCGTGGCCCTACGTGGCGATGACCGCCCCGCTGGACGAGAACTCCTGATCGTGGTGGCGACTCTCGTGGCAACCCTGACCCTCATCGAAGCGCTGCGCAGCCACGCCGCGTCGCTCGACACGGCAGGTCTGCTGGTCACGACCGTGCACATCACCGCGGCCCTGGTCTGGCTCGGCGCGCTGCCCGCGCTGCTGATCGCCCTGATGCCGGGTGGGCGAGCCGTTCTTCGCTCGACCCGGGGCGCCTTCTCCCGGCTGGTGGCGGCGAGCGTCGTCGCGGTCGCCGCCACCGGGCTCTATGCCGCCGGACGCGAGGTGCGCCTGCCCTCCTCTCTCGCCGAGAGCGGCTACGGGCGCGGCGTGCTCGCCAAGGGGGCGCTGTTGGCCGTCGTCCTGGCCATCGCGCTGGTGAACCATCGCCGGCTGCACCAGCCCGGGGGGAGGCTGAGTCGTCGACTCGTGGTGATGGAGGCTGCCGTGGGATCGGGGGCCCTCCTCGTGGCGGCACTGCTTGCCCAGACCCTGCCCTCACCGCGGGTGCCACTCGTCCAGGCCGATGGCGCACGGCCGGTGACGGACGGGCACCAGGCCGATCTCGTCGTGAGCGCCTCGGCTTCGCCGGACCGCCCCGGTGACAACGCGTTCACCGTGCTGGCGGCGAGCAGCTTGCGCCCCGAACCCTCGCCGATCGACGGGGTACGACTGCGGCTGCCCCACCGAACGGATCCGATCCGGCTCACGCGGGTCGAGCCGGGGCGGTACGTCGGAACAGCCCGCATCCCGGCATCCGGACTGCGCTCGGCGGAGGTGCTGATCGCACGCTCCGGCACTGTGTACGACGTACCCCTCAGGTGGCGGTTGGCCTCGCCGCCGCGCCTGGTTCCCGCGTCCGACGCGCGCCCGCTCGCGTCGTACACCACCCCGCTCGCGCTGGCTCTGCTCGGAGCGGTCGCGCTGGTGCCGTTGACCGGGCACCTCCGTCGACGACTCGTGGTGCGGAAGAACGTCCAGGAGGCACAGGGATGAAGCTCATGACCGCGTTGGTCGCGACCACTCTCGCGACGACTGCATACGCCGCGCCGCGGGCACAGGCATCTCCCCGCGCCGCGACCTCGGACCCGCTCGTCCCCGCCGTGGTCGTGCTCCAGGACCAGGCCCATCTCCCGGCGCGACCTCACACGACCCGGTTGGCGCGGCTCCGTGCGGCCGAACAGGCGCTCCGGGCGACGGCTGCCAACACCCAGCCCGCCGTACTGCACGCGCTCGCGTCGGCACTCTCCGCAGGACAGGTCGCCGACGTCCAACCGCTGTGGATCCAGAACGCGATCAGCCTTCGGGCCACACCGCAGGTGTTGGCCACGCTCGCCAACCGTCCGGACGTCGCGTCCGTCGAGCCCGACCGAGTCCTCGTCGCGCCCGAGCCCGACCCGGCCCTCGACAGCGCCACCGCCGCGGTCGAGGCCAACCTCAGCCAGGTCGACACACCGGCCATGTGGGATCTGGGCTTCCGTGGTCAGGGCGTCGTCGTGGCCAGCATGGACACCGGCGTGGACGTCACCCATCCCGACCTGGCCGGCAGCTGGCGCGGCGGGAGCAACAGCTGGTACGACCCGAACGGCCAGCATCCCACGACCCCGACCGACGTGAACGGCCACGGCACCCAGACCATGGGCATCATGGTCGGCGGCGATGCCGGGGGCACCTCGATCGGCATGGCACCGGCCGCGACGTGGATCGCGGTCAAGCTCTACAACGACCGGGGGACCACTACAT
Organism: Nocardioides sp.; assembly: GCA_017354415.1. GTDB lineage: Bacteria > Actinomycetota > Actinomycetes > Propionibacteriales > Nocardioidaceae > Nocardioides. The sequence continues at coordinate 4,814 of JAFMQY010000056.1, read as the reverse complement.
CAACCGCGATCCACCTGGGCTTCCAGTGGCTGCTCGACCCCGACCACAATCCCGACACGGCGGACGCTCCCCAGGTCGTCAACAACTCATGGGACATATCGGCCGGTGGCTGTGTGCCGGACTTCCGGCAGGATCTGCAGAACCTACGCGCGGTCGGGATCCTGCCGGTGTTCGCGGCCGGCAACTACGGGCCACAGTCCGGCACGATCACGAGCCCGGCGAACTATCCGGAGGCGTTCGCTGTGGCCGGCGTCGACGGATCCGACGTCGTCGACCCCGCGAGCAGCCGAGGCCCCTCACCGTGTGCCGGCGCGACTGCTCCCGCGCTCGCCGCGCCCGACACGTCGATCCGGACCTCGGACCTGTTCCAGGGCTGGATCACCGACACCGGGACTTCGGTCGGCGCGCCGCACGTTGCCGGCGCGCTCGCGCTCCTGCTCAGCGCCCTACCGGGCCTGGCCGGCTCCGCGGACGCCCAGCAGAACGCCCTCACCGCAGGTGCGGTCGACCTGGGCCCGCCTGGAGTCGACGACGACACCGGCTACGGCCGGCTGGACGTGCTCGCGGCGTACGAGTCGGCCGTGTCCGCCCCCGACTTCTCGGTGGGCGTCTCGCCGATGTCGGTGCGCACCGTCGCGGGCGGCACCGCCACGTTCAGTGTCGACGTCGGCTCTCTCGGCGGTTTCGATGGCGACGTCACGCTCTCGGCGTCCGGCCTTCCCGCCGGAGCCGACGCGACGTTCACTCCGCCGGTCATCACGAGCGGTGTCGGCACCGCCCAGCTCGACGTGACCACCAGCGAAGCCGTCGCCGCAGGGTCGTACGCCCTCACCGTGACGGCGACCTCGGGCGGGACGACCCACTCCGCACCGGCGACCCTGGTGGTCGATCCACCACCCGACTTCGGACTCGCTCCCAGTCCTGCCTCGCGTTCGGTGGTCGCCGGCACCGGCACGTCGTACGGCGTCTCGGTGGGTGCACTCAACGGTTTCACCGAGACGGTGGACCTGAGTGTCGAGGGCCTTCCCGCGTCCGTGGGTACGGCGACGCTCAGCCCGGCAAACGTGGTCGGATCCGGCTCGTCGACCTTGTCCGTCACCACGTCGCCCTCGGCCCCGCCGGGCAGCTACCCACTGACCGTGACCGGAACGTCCGGGACGCTCACCCACTCCGCGCCCGTCACCCTCGTAGTCCTGCCGCGCAGCGACTTCGATCTCACCGCCAATCCGACGACGGCCACGATCGCTCGCGGGAAGTCCGCGACGTATACGGTGAGCGTCACAGGCGCAGGTGGGTTCAACGGCTCGGTCGCGATGAGTGTGGCCGGCGCTCCGAGCAGGTCGACCATCTCCTGGTCGAAGAAGACGGTCGTAGTCGCAGGCAGCACCACGATGACGGTGCGCACGGACAGGTCGACCCCCCGCACCTCCTACACGCTGGTCATCACCGGCACGAGCGGTGCGCTCCGACATCAGGTGTTGGTGACCCTTGCCGTCACGTGAGAGCAGGTGCCACCCCGCCCACGGTGGCACTTAGCTTCCCTGGGCCGCCGTCGGTGCTCAGTGGACCGGTGTGCGGGATCCCGGTCCGCCCTCCGGCGAAGCTCCACACCGTTGCGCCGGTGGCGGCGTCATCGCGTACAGGTGACCTGACCAGTCGGGGAAGTAGGCCACCCCGCCCGAGACCGCCGCTCGAGCCGACACGTCGCCGACGGTGGTGAACGTCCACTTCGGCTTCAATGCCGAGACATTGCTGGTGCCGAGATGTGTGGAGGGTGCGCTGGCGGTGGTGTTCACGTTCTGGCCGAAAATCGGCCAGTCGGACGGACCGGCGCCGGCGGCGGTCGAGGCGGGTACTGCGGTGGCCGTGATCGCAAGCGACACCAGGCCGAACTTGGTAGGGCTGATCGACCCGTCGTCGAAGTTCCAGCCGCCGAACGACCAGTCTCCGAACGTCGGGCCGTTCTAGGTCGTGTCACCGGCCTGGTAGGTCGGGTCACCCTTCCGGCCCTTGACGATGAAGCCGGTGTACTGGCTGCTCGACTGCGGACGTCGACGTCCAGGGTGTAGTTCAGAGCGCCGGTGAGGACACCGGCGCGACTGCCCGTCCGGGTGACGTCACGACTGGCGTCCCGGCTGCCCTTGCGGGTCGTGACACGCTCGCCCTCACGGATGCCGGTACGGCTGCCGTCGCGGACACCGTCACGCTGGAACGTCTTGGTTCCACTGCCGTTGGTGTTCGTGCAGGTCAGGTCCTGGGACACGACCTGCGTGGCCTCCTGCGTGCGACCTGGGTCGCCGACTGGGTGCCGACCTGCGAACCGACCTGCGAGCCCAGCTGCGTCGCGTCCTGCACGAGCGACTGGGTCGTCGGCTGCTTGGCAGTGACCACCAGGGTGCTGCCGTCGACGCCTTCTGCAATCCGCGTTGTTGTAGCCCAGGGCGGTCTGCACGGCGCCTTTCCCGATGAACAGGCCACTGGTGTCTGCGGCGGTAGCCGCGGTGGCGGAGGCGATGATGGCAGTCGCACCGATGGTGGCGATCTTGGTGACGCCGTGCCTCTTGGTCTCTCCGTATGACTTGGCGATGGCGGTAGCCCTTTGGTCTTGCGACGTGGATCGTAGAGGCGCCCTGTGAGCCACACGCGGAACCAACCAATGCGCGCCGTCCGCCGCGCTACGCAGCTTCTTCGGGCTAGCCTCCTCCGTCTTGGCCACTCCCTCGGTTCCGGCCGGCGTAGGTGTCGGTTTGCGAATGGCAAGTTCGGGCACAAGAACCGCACGTTCTCGAGACGGTTATCCGAACGCACCCCGTTGACGTGGTCCAACCGGGGTTCTGAACCGCTATCTCCTCTGCGAGCGACCGGAGTGATTGCGGGAGTCGGGGAGACTTCTGGCCATCGTGGGTACGCACCTGCGGTAGTCCGCCCGCGCGCCACACTGTCCGGCGGGAATGTCGTCGTGCAGGGTCCGTGGACTTGTTCGATCGCCGCCGCGTCGTCAGCCCACCGGTGTGCCGGTCGGACCGAGGATCCGGGCGAGGTTGGCTTCGGCGAAGAAGTCGGCCGGTGACAGTGCGCCGGACACCACGCTGACGAAGTCGTCCTGGTCGCGCTGGCTGCTCTGGATCGCCTGGAACAGCTGCACCATCCCCGGCGGCGGCGGTTCGAGGGTGGCGAGCTGTGAGGTGAACTCGTACATCGCGGTGACGCGGGTGTCTCGTTCGCCCTGCCAGGCGGTCATCGCTTCGCCGAACGGGGTGGTCTCGCCAAGCCAGGAGTCGATGGCGGCGACGCAGCGCTCGGCGTCGAGGAATGCGTTGCTGATCCCTTGGGCGGTGATCGGGTCGATCTCGTAACCGGCGTCTCCGACCAGCGCCCACCCGGGACCGTACGGCTTGCGGAACCCGCCGGCGACCGCGCCGCCGAGGAACGGCGCCTCGCGTCGTGCTGACGCGAGGCGATCGGCCATGTCCGGGACCATGCGGAGCGTTGCGAGGTAGTTGTCCTCGACGTTTGACTTGTATGCCCGCGCCTCCGCGTAGGGCCAGCCCGCCACGATCATGGTGAGTCCGTCGTTGGTGTGGGCGCATCCGAACCCGCGGTGGGGCCGGATGTGGTTCTCCTGCCCGTCGAGCGGGAGGTTGCTGAAGTAGGTGTAGAAGCTGTACTGCAGCTTGGGCTTGGTGTTGTACCTGGTGGGTTGCAGCTGTCGGGCCACGCGGCTGCCCCGACCGTCGGCGCCGATCACGATCCTCGCCCGCTCAACGCCTCCGCCATGCCTGATGCCGGCCACGACCCCGTCCTCGACCACAAGGCTGTCCACGTTGTAGCCCTGTCGCACCTCGGCCCCTGCTCGAGCTGCCGCCTCGACGAGAAGGGTGTCGAGCACGGTGCGCCGTGGCGCGAAGGCCCGGGCGATGCCGTCGACCGGCCGGCTCGTGCCGCGGATCGCAAGAGGCCCGAAATCGAAGGTGTAGGAGTCGATGGGCGGACAGCCGGTGGCGGTAACCTCGTCGAGGAGGTTCCAGCGCGCCAGGGCGGCGATTCCCGGGGCGTGAACGATGTGAGTCGACAGAGTGTCGCTGGGAAAGGTCGCCCGGTCGACGAGCAGGACCCGGTAGCCGCTGCGAGCCAGCAACATGGCGGTGGGGGCTCCGGCGGCGCGGGCTCCGATCACGATGGCGTCGTACATGGTGTGCCTCCCAGCTGAGGTGAGCCGTCGCTGATTCAGCCGATCGTGACGGGTGACGGCCGGCGTGGTATCGGGGAACTCCCCTATCCCTCGGCTGGTTCGTGCATCACCACGTACGCGGCGGCGGCGGCGCGATTGGGCAGCGCCAGCTTCGTGAGGATGTTGCTGACGTGGTGTTCCACTGTCTTGCGGCTGATGAAGAGCCGTAGGGCGATCTCCGGGTTGGACAGGCCGTCTCCGAGCAGGCCGAGGATCTCCCGTTCGCGGACCGTGAGCGAGCCGCCGGTCGGGCGCGGTGGCGCGACACGCTCGCCCATCTGCCGCAAGAAGGCGGCCGCGGAGTCGGTCCCACGGGCCGCTCGAAGCCGCTCGAACTCGCCCAGGGCTGCCCTGGCCTCCGAGGCGGCGACCTGTGGCGCGTCATCTCGGTAGGACTCCGCGAGAGCCAGGCGGCACAGCGCGGCCTCCAGTGGGAGCTGGGCACGGGTGAACCCGTCCAGAGCCTCCCGCAGGCAGGTGCGCGGCTCGTCTATGCCCGCTCGGCTGCGGGCCAGGGCGAGGGCACCCGTGGCGTAGGCGCTGGGATGGGCTTGCACGCAGGCAGTCATCCGGGCCAGAGCCT
>JAFMQY010000286.1 GCA_017354415.1 Nocardioides sp. | reverse complement strand
GAGGCGACGCCGACCACTGCGGCGACGGAGACGACCGCCGCCGAGGCCTGCCAGCCGCGCCGCCGCCGGAGGGCACGCACCCCGCGGGCGACGTCTGCGGCGACATCGGTTGTTGGGGTGTCGATCCTCTCCAGAAGGTCCTGGATCTCGTTCATCTGGCCTGTCCTTCCTCGCCGTGCGGTGCCAGCAGCTCTCGCAGCCGGCGTACGGCGTCGGCGGTCTGGCTCTTGACGGTGCCCGGCGCGATGCCGAGCGCCGCGGCGGTCTCCTCCACGGACAGGTCCCACAGATGACGCAGCACGACCACCCGCCGCTGGCCCGGTGCGAGCCCGAGCAACGCCTCGCGCAGGTCGAGGAGCGCGTCCCGGTCGCCGTCGTGGACAGCTTGGCCCAACCCGTCGAGGCCGACATGCTCGCGTCGGCGGCGCAGCCGGTCGACGTTCGCGTTGACCAGCATCGTCCGGACGTAGCCGTCGACGGACTCCATCCGCGCCACCCGCGGCCACGCGACGTACAACCGAGTGAGCACCTGCTGGACGAGGTCCTCGGCCTGGTGTGCGTCACCACAGAGCACCCAGGCGCTGCGGTACAGGAGCGATCGTCGAGCGACGACGTACTCGCTGAAGTCCGTCCGATCGGCCATCCGCACCTCCCGAGGAGAAACCCTTGCTGTGAAGTGGAACGGCGGCAAGGGCCGGGAGGTTGGGTGCGATCAGCGTCCGTTCTGGCTCGGACCCTGGCCGAAGTTCGGCTGCTGTCCGCCGGGGAAGGGCGCTTGGAAGACGCCCGGGCCTCGGCCGAAGCCGTCGACGCCGTTGGCGGATGCTCGGCCGAGGATCCAGCCGCTGAGGCCGCCGATGAGCAGACAGGCCAGGGCGACCGCGATCACGGCCCGGATGCCGAGCACCTGGTCGACGAACCGCGGCCGCTCCGGCACGGCGTACCCGGGATAGGCCCCCGCGCGCAGCGGCATCGCGTAGGGAGGCGGGGCCGTGCCGCCGTACGCCGGGAAGCCGGGCGGTGCGCTCGGTGGGCCGGTCGGCTGGTCTGTGGGGGATACGTCGGGCGGTGGGGGCGCTTCCGGGTCGGGGTTGATCGGGTGGGTCTGGTCGTCGGTCATGCCGGCAGTGTCCGAAGCACGACTGTGCCGGGCCTGTGAGCCGGGTCAGAAGTCCTCCTGAACCGCGCACAGAGTTCTCACAGGAAACGCACAGAGACTCAGGAAAGACTGCGGCCATGGAGCTCACCCGGCCCGACGGCTCACCCCTGCGCGTGCTGGTCGTCGACGACGAGGTCAACATCGCCGAGCTGGTCGGCATGGCGCTGCGCTACGAGGGGTTCGAGGTCTCGCTCGCGTACACGGGGACTCATGCGGTCTCCGCCGCGAGGTCGTTCGCCCCGGACGCGGTCGTGCTCGACATGATGCTGCCGGACTTCGACGGACTCGAGGTGCTGCGGCGGATGCGGGCGGCCGACCCTGACGTACCCGTCGTGTTCCTGACCGCCCGCGACGCCGTCGAGGACCGGGTGGCCGGGCTGACGGCGGGCGGCGACGACTACGTCACCAAGCCGTTCTCGCTGGAGGAGCTGGTGGCGCGGCTGCGCGGACTGATGCGCCGTGCGGGAGCGCGGCAGGCGGAGTCGTCGGCGCTGCTCATCGTCGGTGACCTCGAGCTCGACGAGGACAGCCACGAGGTACGCCGGGCGGGTGACGAGATCTCGCTGACGGCCACCGAGTTCGAGCTGCTGCGCTTCCTGATGCGCAACCCCAAGCGGGTGCTGTCGAAGGCACAGATCCTCGACCGGGTCTGGAACTACGACTTCGGCGGCCAGGCCAACGTCGTCGAGCTCTACATCTCCTACCTGCGCAAGAAGATCGACGCGGGCCGCGAGCCGATGATCCACACCATGCGCGGCGCGGGGTACGTGCTGAAACCGACCGGCTGAGGCGATGCGCACAGCTTTCGCGTCCCTCACCTCGCGCCTGGTGCTGATCACCGTCGCGCTCGTGGCACTGGTCTCGTTGCTGCTCGGACTGGCGACGACCCTCGTGCTGCGCAGCTACCTCATGGGCCAGCTGGACGACAAGGTGCAGGCGTCGCTGGCCATCGCGGTCAAGGCGGAGGTCAATGGTTCCGGTGGGCCCGGAGCACCTCTCCCGCCCGACCCGGACCAGGACAACGACTACGTACGCGGACAAGCCGTCGACACCCTGACCGTGCGCTACGTCGGGAACACGGGATACGGCCGGGTCCTGACGTCCGGCGAGACCGAGGGCGGCACCCGCTTCCAGAGCCTCACTGCTGCGCAGCTCAGCGAGCTGCAGGCGGTCCCGACCGACGGCCGTCCGCGGACGGTCTCGCTCGGCGGTCTCGGTGACTACCGGGTGGCCGCCGTCGGCACCTCGGACAACATGCTGCTCGTCGGCCTGCCGACCACCGAGGTCGAGGACACGATCTCGCGGCTGGTCGTCTGGGAGCTCGCACTCGTGCTGACCGGCACGGCCGCAGCAGGCGCGGCCGGGGCGCTCGTCGTACGCCGTCAGCTGCGGCCGCTGCGAGAGGTCGCGGCCACCGCCCACACCGTGGCCGCCCTGCCGCTGGCGTCCGGGGAGATCGAACTCGCGGAGCGGGTGCCGGAGCGGCTCACCGACGAGCGGACCGAGGTCGGCCAGGTCGGCGCGGCGCTGAACACGCTGCTCGCGCACGTCGAGTCTTCGCTGCACGCGCGGCACGAGAGCGAGCAGCAGGTGCGGCAGTTCGTGGCGGACGCGTCTCACGAGCTGCGGACGCCGCTGACCACGATCGCGGGCTACACCGAGCTGGCACGCCGGCGCCCCGACGACGCTCCGACCGTGGGGACGGCACTCGGCAAGGTCGAGGAGGAGTCGGCCCGGATGACCGCGCTGGTCGAGGACCTGCTCCTGCTCGCGCGGCTCGACTCCGGCCGCCCCCTCGAACGCCGTCCGGTCGACCTGTCCCGGCTGCTCGTCGAGGCGGTTTCCGACGCGCGCGTGGTGTCGCCGGACCACCGCTGGCAGCTGGAGCTGCCCGAGGAGTCGATCGAGGTGACCGGTGACGTCCGACGTCTGCACCAGGTGGTCAGCAACCTGCTCACCAACGCCCGCAAGTACACGCCGGCCGGCACCACGGTCACCGTCACCGGCACGCCGTACGGCTTCTCGGTGCACGACGACGGCCCTGGCTTCCCGCCGGGCCTCGCGGCCCATGCCTTCGAACGGTTCGCCCGCGGCGACGTCTCCCGCACCCGCGGCACCGAGGGCGGCGCCGGCCTCGGCCTGGCACTCGTACAGGCGATCGTGACCGCCCACGGCGGCTCCGTCTCCCTCGACTCCCACCCCGGCTCCACCCTCGTGACGGTCTCTCTCCCGGAGTAGCCGTCTGCGGTCAACCACCCACCCCGGTGACGGCCCCTTTCCCGGGTAGTCCCTGACGAAACGGTTGGA
>JAFMQY010000167.1 GCA_017354415.1 Nocardioides sp. | reverse complement strand
GGCTCGTGGGGGGGCGGGCGGGGTGGGCTGCCGGCTTCTTCGCGGGTCCGGAGCCGCCCGACCGGGCAGCCTCGAGCCGTTCCTTCTTGAGCTCCGCCGCCGACCGTGCGGCCAATGCCCCCAGGCGCCGGCTCACCTTGGCCAGGGAGGTCTCGAAGACTTCGGCCTTGCCCCGGTCGCGCTGGTTCCGCTCGTAGCTGATGCCTCGCCCACCCCGGCGCGCCACCGATTGACCCGCCGCACGCCGGTAGTTCTTCACGTACTTGTCGCGCATCCGCCGGGCCCGCGTGTGCAGTGCGAGGACCTCGTCCTCGTCGAGGCGGGCGAGAGCTTCGGACGACGTCTCCGCCACGAACCGCCGCTCGGCCTCGGTCAGTGAGTTCAGCAGCGCCTTGTTCATCGCGGACCTCCGGGAGTGACGGGTCGGCTCCATCCTGGCAGTCGGGAGTCGCCGGGGCGAGGGTGCGACGTGCCAGCATGACCGCATGGAGCAGACGGTGTACGACGCGATGGGCGGCGCCGATGCGGTGCTGCGACTTGCCCGGGCCTGGCACGAGCGGGTGCTCGCGGACGAGGTGGTCAGCCACGCGTTCAGCCAGGGCTACCGCGACGACCACGACGTCCGGCTCGCGGCGTACTGGGCGGAGCAGCTCGGCGGTCCGTCGACCTTCTCCGACACGATGGGCGACCACAGCGAGGTGCTCCGGATGCACTCCGGCAACGGCGAGCACCACGAGATGGACCGCCGCGCGGAGGTGTGCTTCGCCCTCGCCCTGGATGACGCAGCGATCGACCCTGACCCGCGGGTGCGGCGGGCGCTGACCGACTGGTTCCACTGGGGCGTCGAGCTGATGGGAAGTCACCACGAGAGCGCCGACGACGTCCCCTCGGACCTGCCGCTGCCCCGATGGTCGTGGAACGGTCCGGTCGTCGCGCCGTAGCGAAACCTCTTGGCAGGCACGCCGAAAAGTGCTATCAAAGTGCTATCACTTTTCTCGTGTCAGGAGGACGCCATGTCCGACATCCCGCCGGCCACCCCACCCACCGGGGACAGTCACACCCCGGTCGGCCACCAGGGAGCGCGCGTCGAGATCAGCCAACGGCCCGCCCTGGCGCTCAACGGCTGGTTCGGCGTGGTCGTCGTCGCTCTGTGCATCTGGTGGATCATCCTGGCGGTCAACGCAGGCTCCCGATGGGTCTGGGTCCCGCTGGTCATCGGGGTACTGGTCGCTCTGTCGCTGGTCGTCGTGCCGCCCGGCCAGACTTCGGTCGTCCAGTTCTTCGGCCGGTACGTCGGCACGGTGCGCCGGCCGGGCTTCTGGTGGGTGCTGCCGCTGACCATCCGCCATCGTGTGAGCGTCCGAGTCCGCAACTTCGAGACCAACCGGCTCAAGGTGAACGACAGCGACGGGAACCCGGTCGAGATCGCGGCGATCGTCGTCTGGCAGGTCGCCGACACCGCGCGGTCGACGTACGCCGTGGAGAACTACGAGAACTTCGTCTCCGTCCAGGCCGAGGCCGCTCTGCGGCACGTCGCCAACACGCACCCGTACGACGGCGGGGAGAACAGGCAGACCACGCTCCGCGGTAGCACGGACGTCGTCGCCGGAGAGCTCGCGGCCGAGGTGGCCGAACGGGTGTCGATCGCCGGCGTCGAGATCGTCGAGGTGCGTATCTCGCACCTGGCCTACGCCCAGGAGATCGCCCAGGCGATGCTCCGGCGCCAGCAGGCCAACGCGGTCGTGGCCGCACGCAGCCGGATCGTCGAAGGCGCGGTCGGCATGGTCGAGCTCGCCCTGGGTCGACTCGCCGAGCACGACGTGGTCGAGCTCGACGAGGAGCGCAAGGCCAGCATGGTGAGCAACTTGATGGTGGTCCTGTGCGGCGACCAGCCGCCGTCGCCCATCGTGAACGCCGGCTCCCTGTACACGTGACGGACGCGAGCGACCGGTGAGCCCGCGACGCCAGGTCCTGCTGCGCGTCGACCCGGCCGTCCACGACGCACTGATGCGCTGGGCCGACGACGAGTACCGGAGCCTGAACGCCCACGTCGAGATGCTGCTCCGCCGCGCCCTGACCGAGGCCGGTCGGATGCCCCAGAAGGCCGGCCCGCTGCCGCGGCGCGGCCGGCCTCCTGCGAGGGGGGGCGACGCACGAGAGTGACATCACATCATGGCGATTGGAACGATCCAAAGAACTTCGGAAGACTGGTCTCCGACAGGGAAGCACTCCGAAGGGAACCACCATGTCCCGCCTGATCGACGACCTGGACGCGCTGCACGACGGATACGTCGAGGCGATCAACCTCGCAGTCGCCGACGACGACCTCGGCCGCGCCGAGCGGCTGGCGACGGAGTACGACGAGGAGGCGATCACCATGATCGCCGTCCATGAGGGCAGGACCGACCTGCTCCCGATCCGTCGTCCGAGCCACGCCGACTCGGGGCCGCGAGCCCTCCTCCGCCGTCTCACGGCCCACCGGGCCGCCTGACGCCACGCCGACCTGCTGGGCAGGATGGGGGGCGTGACCGACCCCGACCTCGAGGCCGCCAAGGAACGAGCCTGGCAGGAGGTCGCCGCCGTCGACGCGGCGTACCGCCGGGGTGAGCTGGACGAGCAGGGCTGGCACGACGCGATGCGCGCCATGGTCGAGCCGGCGTACGTCGGAGCCGCGACCCCGGAGGCCGGGTCGGGCCACGGCGGTGACGCCGAGACCTGGGCCTACACCCATCGCCCGATCCTCGATGCCGTCGACCATGACGGTTCGTTCCTCGATGTCGGCTGCGCCAACGGCCTGCTGATGCAGACCATTCGCGACTGGGCCCTGGAGTCGGGGCTGGTCCTGGAGCCGTACGGCGTCGACATCTCGCCGGCGATCGCGCACCTGGCCCGCGACCGCTGCCCGCAGTGGGCGGACCGGATCTGGACCGCGAACGCCGCCACCTGGGTCCCGCCGCGCCGTTTCGACTATGTGCGCACCGGACTCGAGTACGTCCCGGACGACCGGCGCGCCGCCTACGTCGACCACCTGCTCACGTTCCTCGAGCCTGGCGGACGGCTGATCATCGGCAAGTACAACGAGGAGACCGACCTCGACACCTGGGCCGCGTCGGTCGAGGCTGCAGGTCATCCGATCGTCGGCCGCAGCACCCGCCCGCACCGGACGCACTCGCTCCTGGCGTACAAGGTCTTCTGGGTCGGTTAGGCCAGGACGACGATCAGCAGTATCCCGACCAGCACGAGGGCCAGGGTCATCGCGATCCCGAGGCCGAACGCCGGGAGCGGCTCGCGCAGCCGCATCGCCCGCTCCACGCGGGCCCACCGGACCAAGGAGAACAGACAGATCAGCGCGCCGACGCCGATCAGGACGACGACCAGCAGCCCTCGGAGCCATGCGGTCTTCGGCACCTCCAGCGCATGCAGCGCCACCCCTCCGGCGAACATCGCCAGCGCCGTCCGCACCCAGGCCAGGAACGTGCGCTCGTTCGCCAGCGAGAAGCGGGGGTCTGGCTCGTCTCCCGCGTCGTACACCCAGCGCGGCTGTCGGGTCGTCACACCGCTCATCGTGCCTCACCCACGGGTCACATCGCGCGCGACGAGCCCTACGCTGACGGCACCGTGGAGGACCACCACCGCATCCACACCCGATCCCTCGTCGTCGGCGCCGCCGTCGTCCGCGACGGGCGGCTGCTCGCCGCCCGCCGTACGAATCCACCCGCCGCCGCAGGTCGGTGGGAGCTGCCAGGCGGCAAGGTCGACCAGGGGGAGCGCCCCGACTCCGCGCTCGTGCGCGAGCTGGCCGAGGAGCTCGGCTGCAAGGTCGAGGTCGACCGATGGCTCGACGGCGAGCAGCCGATCGGCGACACCCACGTGCTGCGGGCCGCGGTGTGCCGCCTGGTCGACGGGGAGCCGGTCGCCGGTCCCGACCATGACGCGCTCCGCTGGTTGGCGCCGGCCGCGCTCGACGACGTCGACTGGCTCGACCCCGACCGACCCTTCATCCCCGCGCTCCGGGACCTGCTCCTAGGGTCGGGAGCATGAGCGACGTTCCCGCCCAGCGCCTGCTGCTGGTCCACGCCCACCCCGACGACGAGACGATCGGGACCGGCGCCACGATGGCCAAGTACGCCGCCGAGGGCCGTGGGGTCACTCTCGTCACCTGCACCGGCGGCGAGATGGGCGAGATCCTGGTGCCCGACCTCGAGCATCTCGCGGCCGACCGCGACGACCAGCTCGCCGAGCACCGCCGCGGCGAGCTCGAGGCGGCGATGAAGGAGCTCGGGGTCACCGACCACCGGTTCCTCGGCGGGTTCGGGCGCTACCGAGACTCCGGGATGGTGTGGCGCGAGGACGGGTACGCCCGGGTCGGTGACGACGTCCCCGAGAATGCCTTCTGGAACGCCGACCTGACCGAGGCCGCGACCTTCCTGGTCGAGGTGGTCCGCGAGGTCCGGCCGCAGGTGATGGTGACCTACGACCAGTTCGGCAACTACGGGCACCCGGACCACATCCAGGCCCACCGGGTCGCGATGTACGGCGCCCAGCTCGCGGCCGTCCCGACGTACCGGCGCGATCTCGGAGAGCCCTGGGAGATCTCCAAGATCTACTGGATCGCGATGGCCGACAGCCGCCTGCGCCAGGGGATCCGGGCGCTGCGCGCGGCTGGGGACACCTCGACGTTCGAGAGCTGGGACCCCGACGGCGAACTCCCGATGACGACTCCCGACGCGGACATCGCGGCCGAGGTCGACGCCACCGACTACGCCGACCGCAAGCTTGACGCCCTCCGCGCCCACGCCACGCAGGTGTCGGTCGAGGGGCCCTTCTTCGCGCTGTCCAACAACCTCGGCAGCAAGGCCTGGGCCATCGAGTCCTACCGGATCGCCAAGGGTCGGCCCGGAGAGCCGGGGCCGAACGGCTTCGAGACCGACCTGTTCGCCGGGCTCTGAGCGCGGGACAGATCGGCGCGTACGCACCCGCGCTCTTTTCTCGGCTTCTAGCATTTCGACGTGGCGCGTAGGACCCGGCGGGACGACGAGCCCGGCCGCGAAAGTGAGGGTGGCCGGGTCGTCCTGGCCGTGATCCTCGGACTGGCGCTGCTCGCGGGCGGCGGGTACGTCGCGGCGTACTTCGCGGCCGGCGACAAGGTCCCGGCCGGCACCAGCGTGGCCGGTGTCGACATCGGCGGGCACAGCCCGTCCTCGGCGGTCGAAACGCTCCGCGCGGGGCTCGCCGACCGCGCCGCCACGCCGTTCACGGTGACGATCAACGGACGGTCACAGCAGGTGCGGCCCGGGCAGGTCGGCCTGAGCGTCGACTACGCCGCGACCGTGCGCAGCGCCGGAGCCGAGCGGAGCTGGCGGCCCTCTCATATCTGGGACTACTTCACCGCGGGCACGTCACACGCGCCCGTGGTCACGCTCGACCAGGCCAAGCTGGCCGCGCTGCTCCGGCGGCTCGACGCCACCGACGGGCGGACCGCGACCGACGGGTCCGTGGTGTTCCACCGGCAGAACTTCGTCGTCCGACCGCCGCGACCCGGCCTCGTGCTCGACCGGCGATCGGCGGGCACGGCGTTCTGGAACGCCTACCTGACCGACGACCCGACGGTGCGGCTCCAGTTCACCGCGACGCCTCCCACGATCGACGCGACCTCGGTGCAGCGCTTCGTCCGCACCTTCGCCAACCCCGCCGTCGCGGCCTCAGTGGCGCTGCGCTTCGGCCAGACGATGGTGCGGCTGGCGCCAGCCGACTACGCCCGGCTGCTGGGCGCGCGCCGGGAAGGGCATGCGCTGCAACCCACGGTGAACGTACGGGCCCTCGCGGCGGTCACGGACAAGCAGCTCGCCGGCGACACGACGGATCGGCCACGGGACGCCACCGTGGCGCTGGTGCACGGACGCCCGCAGGTGGTGAGGGCGCGGCCCGGCCTCGACTTCGCGCCGCAGGCCGTCGCGGCCGCGTTGCTCCACGCGATCCGCTCACCCGGCCGGATCGCGCGCGTCCGATCGACCCCGGCGAAGGCGTCGTTCACCACCGCGGACGCTCGCGCCCTCGGCATCCACAGGAAGGTGTCGTCCTTCACGGTCCGGCTGCCCGGCGGCCAGGACGGCCGGCTTCTCGCGGCCGCTCGGCGGCTGGACGGCACGGTGCTCCAGCCCGGCGAGACGTTCTCTCTCCGCCGCGCTCTCGGACCCGCGACACCGGAAGGGCCCCCGGGCGCGGCGCTTGCGACCGGACTGTTCAACGCGGCCTGGCTCGGTGGCCTGCCGGTGACCGCGCACAAGGTGGACCGGTCGTACTCCGGGACCTACCCGATGGGGCGCGACGCCTCGCTCCGCCAGGGACATGACCTCATGTTCACCAGCGGTTCGCGGTACGGCGTACTCCTCTCGGTCACTGTGACAGGGGGCTCGCTGACGGTCACCCTGTGGTCGACCCCGCACTGGACGGTCACCTCGAGCCACGGTTCCCCCACGAACGTCGTGCGGCCGGGCCGGGTGGTGCGGCACGGCGCCTCCTGCGCCGGCCGAGGCGGCCGCGACGGGTTCGACGTCACCGTGACCCGCTCGTTCACGCCGATCGGCAAGAGGGCCGTCGACCACACCTCGTCGTACACCGCGCACTACGCGCCGGTCTCGCGGGTGGTGTGCCGCCGGCACTGACGCCGCTGCTCAGCCGATCCCAGCCCTCTTGTCGAGGTCTTGGAGCAGATCGTGCGCGGCCAGCTCGATCTGCTTGTGCCGCCACTCGGAGGCCCGGTAGACGCAGGCGATCAGCGCGGTCCGGTGCACGCGCTGGAAGTCGCCGAAGACGAACGCGTGACGCGCCTTGGTCTCGTCCTTGGCACCCTCGGTGAGCCCGAGGTGCCAGGCCGCGTACTCCTCCCACGTGTGCTGCTCGAGGAAGGCGTTCTGGGCACCGGCGCCGGGCTGGACCTCGCCCCAGTCGCTGTCGAGGACGTAGCGCTTCGTGCCGATGAGCTCGCGGCAGTGCGCGACGGCGTCCGGGTTGACGGTGTAGGTGGCCATGTCGCCATCGTGGGCCGCGTGACACCGCCGCGCACCACCCGTGCGCGTGAGCGGCTACGGCGCGAGCCGGTGCAGGTCGCGCGGGAACAGCGTGACCTCGCGGATGTTGGGCGCCTCCACCAGCCGCCCGATCCAGCGCTCGAGCCCGATCGCGAACCCACCGTGCGGAGGGATGCCGCGCTTGAACGCCTCGACGTACGACGCGTAGGGGGCGTACGGGTAGCCGCGCTCCTCGAGCGTGCGGACGTAGTCGCCGTACCGGTGCAGGCGCTGGGCGCCGCTGACCAGCTCGACACCCCGGAAGATCAGGTCGAAGGACCGCGACCAGTGCGGGTCCGCGGGGTCAGGGTGGCTGTAGAACGCGCGATGGGCGGTCGGGTAGCCGTCGACGAGCAGGAAGTCCGAGCCGTGCTCCGCCTTGGCCCACTCGCCGAGGGCTCGCTCGTGCCCGGGGCTGAGGTCGCGCTCGTCGGCCGGTGCGCCCGCGATCTCGAGGGCGTCCCGGAAGTGGATGACCGGGATCTCGGGGAGCACCTCCGGCAGCTCGATGCCGAGCCGCACGACCGCGTCCTCGGCGCGCACCCGCACGGCCTCGACCATGCCGGCCACGACGTCACGCAGACACGCCATCACGGGGTGGTGGTCCTCGACGAAGCCGAGCTCGACGTCGAGCGACACGTACTCCGCCAGGTGCCGCACGGTGTCGTGCGGCTCGGCGCGGAACACGGGCCCGACCTCGTAGACCCGCTCGAAGATCCCGACCAGCTGCTGCTTGAAGAACTGCGGGCTCTGAGCCAGGAACGCCGGCCGGCCGAAGTAGTCGACCTCGAACACGTTGGCCCCGCTCTCGGTGGCCTGCTCGACCAGCTTCGGTGACTGCACCTCGGTGAAGCCCTGCGCGTCCAGGGTGTCGCGGAAGCCGCGCAGGCTGGCCGCAGCGAGCTCCCACTTGGCGCGCTGCATCGGGTGGCGCCAGGTGGTCGCGGCGTGGTCGAGCAGCGTCGGAAGCCCGGTCTCGAGGGTGGGTCGCCAGAGCTCGACGGCCGGCGTCTCGGCCGGCTCCGCGAGCGCGATGACGGTCGCGTCGGTGACCTCGACGCCGCCTGGCGCCTGGGTGTTGGCGGTCGCCGTCCCGGTCACCTCGATCGGCGTCTCCTCGGGCGGCACCTCGGCGCCGGCCGGGAGCACGACCTGGGCCAGTCCGGTCCGGTCGCGGACGACCAGGAACGTGACCCTCGCCAGCGGGCGCCGGCGGTGCACCCAGCCCTGGAGCAGGACCGGGCTCCCAGGCGTCGCCTCGGGCAGATGCGATGTGAGTGTGCGTCTCATGTGACCTCCAGTTGCAGTGCTGCCCTGGAGGTGTGGGCGGGGGCAAGGTCGCTGTGCCACCACACCTTCGCCGACTTGCCGCCGGCCTCTCGCTGTCACGTCGTACGCACGGAACCCCCGCGTCGCTCCCGGATCGGAGGGGGTTCGTCAGGCCCCGCGGCGGTCGTGGGAAATCGTACGGCGGGCTACGCGGCTCGGCGAATCCGAGCGGCATGACGGGCCCGGCGGAGCGGCTCCGGCGTACGACGCCGCGCGGAGGTGGCCAGGACGAGGTCGACGGCCGTGGCCGGATCGACCCGCCACCCGGGGTGCACGGCCAGCGGGCGGACGCCCGGCTGCGTCCGCACCCAGTACCCGACGAGCTCGACGCCGATGCGTAGCGGACTCGCGGCCCCGCGGCGGTCGTCGGGCCACCCTCCTTGCGCGATCAGCGGCCGGTGGGTGACGCCTACCGTCGGCATCGCCAGCACGGCGCCGAGGTGCACGG
>JAFMQY010000285.1 GCA_017354415.1 Nocardioides sp. | reverse complement strand
CCGGGCTTGGGTGCCGCGGGCTCGGCGATCGGCTCCGCCACGGACGCAGCCGCCGGCGCGCCGTTGGTCTCCGCCGTTGCCGGAGCCTCGGCGGCGGCAGCTTTCTTCGCCGGAGGCTTCGCGGCCGGCTTCTCCGGGGCCGCGGTGGCCATCTTGGCCTTCAGGTCCTCGCCGTACTCCTTGCGGAAACGCATCTCCGCGGGGAGCTCGACGGTGGAGCTCGCCGACTTGACGAACTCCCCCATCTCCTTGAACTTCTCGAGAACGAACTTGCTCTCGACGCCGAACTCCTTCGCGAGTTCGTGTACTCGGGTCTTGGCCACTGTTCTCCTTCTGGCCCAAGACCCGCCTCCCTCTCGCGAGGGGTGGATCTCAGACCGTGGGTGGGTGTTGCAAACTCATCGGGAGGTACTCATCGAGTGCTCATGAGCCGCTGCTCCAGTCCTGGCTGTCGGTCATATCGGTGAGCGAGGCGAGGTACTCACCCACCGGTCGGGTCTCGAGCCGCTCCCCCGGGCGGCGTAGCGCCCGGGCAAAGGCCCGTCTCCGGACGGCGAGGTCGTAACACGCGGTCGCGGGGTGCAGGTGCGCGCCCCGACCGGGCCGGGTGGCTGCTGGATCGGGCACCACGGCCGGTCGACCGTCGGCATCCGAGCCGGCGGTCACCCGCAACAACTCGCTCTTCGCGGCCCGCTCCCGGCATCCGATGCACGTCCGGACGGGCCCTGGCGGGACCGTGGAGGCAGGGGTGACCGATGCGCGAACCACTGGTTCAACCCTACCCTGACCCCGGACTATTCCGAGAACTGCCCGGGCATCCGCGCGGTCAGCGGTCCTTCCCCAGCATCCAGTCGACCGCGGCCGCGGCATGGAGGCGCGTCGAGTCGAACACGGGGACCGTCGTGTCGTGCGCGCCGACGAGGAGCCCGATCTCGGTGCAGCCCAGGACCATCCCCTGGGCTCCGGCGGTCTCCAGGTCGGCCATGATCGCGCGGTACGTCGCGCGCGACTCCTCGCGTACGACGTCGAGCACCAGCTCGTCGTAGATGATCCGGTGGACCTCGGCCCGGGCCGCGGCAGGCGGGACAAGGGCCTCGACTCCGTGGACCGCCAGCCGGTCGACCAGGAACGAGTCCTCCATGGTGAACGCCGTCCCGAGCAGCCCGACCCGCGACAGTCCGGCGCCCCGGATCGACTCGGCAGTCGCATCGGCGATGTGGAGCAGGGGCAGCCCGGTCGCACGCTCGACCCGGTCGGCGATCTTGTGCATGGTGTTGGTAGCCAGCAGCACGCCCTCGGCCCCCGCGGCGGCGAGCCCGCGTGCAGCCTCACCCAGGATGTCGGCCGTCCCGGCCCAGTCACCCGAGTGCTGGCGGGCGGCGATCGGGTCGAAGTCGACGCTGTGCAGCAGCAGGCGCGCCGAGTGCAGCCCGCCGAGCCGCTCGGCCACCCCTTCGTTGAGGAGGCGGTAGTAGACCTCGGTGCTGGTCCAGCTCATCCCGCCCAGGACGCCGAGCAGCCGGAGTGACTCGCGCCCGCCAGAGGTGCTCACTCCTCGTCGGAGCGGATGTCGATCCGCCACCCGGTCAGTCGCGCAGCCAGCCGGGCGTTCTGCCCCTCCTTGCCGATGGCCAGCGACAGCTGGAAGTCGGGCACGATCACCCGGGCCGACCGTGCCTCGGCGTCGACGACCTCGACGGTGTTCACCCGGGCCGGGGAGAGCGCGTTCGCGACGAGCTGCGCAGGGTCGTCCGACCAGTCGACGATGTCGATCTTCTCGCCGTGCAGCTCCGACATCACGTTGCGCACCCGCTGGCCCATGGGGCCGATACAGGCGCCCTTGGCGTTGACGCCGGAGGCCGTGGACCGGACCGCGATCTTGGTGCGATGTCCGGCCTCACGGGCGATCGCGGCGATCTCGACGGTGCCGTCGGCGATCTCGGGGACCTCGAGCGCGAACAGCTTCTTCACCAGGTTCGGGTGGGAGCGGGACAGCGTGATCTGCGGACCCCGCATCCCCTTGCGGACCGACACCACCAGGCACTTGATCCGCTCACCGTGCTGGTAGCGCTCGCCGGGCACGCGCTCGCCGAGCGGCAGCAGTGCCTCGAGCTTGCCGAGGTCGACCATCACGTCGTCGGGGTTGCGCCCCTGTTGGATGACCCCGGAGATCAGGTCGCCCTCCTTGCCGGAGAACTCCCCGAACCTGAGGTCGTCCTCGGCGTCCCGCAGCCGCTGGAGCATGATCTGCTTCGCGGTCGTGGCCGCGATCCGGCCGAACCCCTCGGGGGTGTCGTCGTACTCCCCGATCTTGGTCCCCTCGTCGTCGAGCTCCGCGGCGTACACCGTGACGTGACCGGTCTTGCGGTCCAGCTCGACCCGCGCTTCCTCTACGGCGCCGGGAGTCTTGTGGTACGCCGTCAACAGAGCCTGCTCGATGGCCTCGACCAGGACGTCGAAGGAGATCTCCTTCTCCCGCTCCAAGGTGCGCAGGATGCTCAGGTCGATGTCCATCAGGCCCCCTCGTGCGTCGGTCGGTTGAACTCGATCTGGACCAGCGCCTTGGAAACCGCGTCGTACTCGACTCGCTGAGCGGCCCCCGAGACGTCCAGGGTGACCCCGGAGTCGTCGCTGTCGGCGATCCGCCCGGTGACCTGGCCGCCGTCGTGCAGCGCCACCCGGACCAGGCGGGTCCGGTTGCGACGCCAGTGGCGTGGCTCGGTGAGCGGCCGGTCGACGCCGCGTGAGGTGACCTCCAGCGTGTAGGCCTGCTCCCCCATCAGGTCGGCGTCGTCGAGGTGGGTGGACACCGCGCGGGTCGCCTCGGCGATGTCGTCCAGGGTGACGCCGCCGTCCTTGTCGACGGCGACACGCAGCACGCGCCTCTTGCCCGCGGGCGTGAGCTCGACGGCCTCGAGATCGAGCCCGAGCGCAGACAGCGGGTCGCGGAGCGCATCGGTGATCCGGGAGCTGTCCGGAGTGAACGGGCTCACGACGCGACCTCCTGTGCTGTTGTCGCACCTCACGATACCGGGTGAGCACCCTCGGGCCCCCGCCGGAAAGCGGTCCGGTAGACCCGCGGCGATAGGGTCGCGGGCGTGTCCGGCTCCCCCGTCTCCCGTCGCGCGGTGCTCCGCTGCGGCGGTGCCGTCGGGGTGGTCGGCGCGGTGACGCTCAGCGGCTGCGACCTCGACCCGCGGTCGTCGTCGACGGTCCCCCGGGCGGCGCCACCGCACCCCGACCAGAAGATCGTCGACGCGGCCCGGGCCGAGCTGTCGACGCTGATCGTCCGACTCTCGGCCACCAGCGGGACGCGAGACCTGGTCGCCGTGCACCGGCTGCAGCTCGCCGCGCTGGACGGTGAGCCGCCGCCGGCCGACCGCCGTGGTCGCCCGCTGGGGCACGGGCAGGTGGCAAGCCGGGAGCGTCGGGCCGCTCACCGGTTCGCCCGTTGGGCCCTCACCTGCCAG
>JAFMQY010000055.1:2784-20285 GCA_017354415.1 Nocardioides sp. | reverse complement strand
CGGTCACGTAGCGGCGGGTGAGACCGTCGGCGAGGGTGAGCAGGACGGCCGCTGCCGCGCCACCCTGCAGGTGCCAGTGGATCGCCCACGCGAACATCGCCCCGATCACCCAGAAGCCGGGCAGGGTCGAGTGGTAGCCCGGGTCCTTGACGAGCGGGGTGAGGGCGATGGCGCCCAGCGCGACGGCCATGTCGGCGAGCACCCAGCCCGTCGTACGTCGGGAGTAGGCGTGGTAGACCCGGCTGATCACGCAGGTCCAGACGACCATGCCCGCCAGCGCAACCCCGGCCACTACCGGGCGGGAGAAGCCGTCACGGTAGATGTTCAGGCCGATCGTGTTGGCGACCAGGACGACACGGAGCACCGCCAGCCAGCGGTACATGCGGTCCTCGACGGCGATCGCGGCCGGCTCGGCCGGGCGGACCGGCAGCCGGAGACCCGGGGTCAGGACGCCTGCTTCTGCTCGCCCGCGGCCGCGGCCCGCTCCTCGCGCGCCTCACGCTCGGCGCGCTTGGCCTCCGCGGCCGACTTCTGGGAGAGGTCCTTGGCCTTGCTGGCGTACATGTCGACGTACTCCTGGCCGGACAGCTCCATGATCTCGTACATGATCTCGTCGGTGACGGCGCGCAGGATGTAGCGGTCGTTCTCCATCCCCTCGTAGCGCGAGAAGTCCAGCGGCTTGCCGAACCGCACGCCCGGCCGCGTGAACGAGCCGAACTTCTTGCCCGGAGGCGCCACCACGTCGGTGTCGAGCACCGCCACCGGGATGACGGGTACGCCGGTCTCCAGCGCGAGCCGGGCGACGCCGGTCTTGCCGCGGTAGAGGCGGCCGTCGTGCGACCGCGTTCCCTCCGGGTAGATCCCGAACAGCTCCCCCTCGGCCAGGAGCTTGCGCGCGGAGGCCAGCGCGCCCTCGGCCGCCGACGCCCCGGACCGGTCGATCGGCACCTGGCCGGCCCCGGAGAAGAACCCCCGCTGGAACCACCCCTTCAGCCCCGGCGTGGTGAAGTACTCCGCCTTGGCCACGAACGTCACTCGACGGGGCAGGGTCAAGGGCATGAACAACCAGTCGGCGTACGACAGGTGGTTGCTGGCCAGGATGGCCGGGCCGGAGAGCGGGACGTTCTCGGCGCCCTCCACGCGAGGGCGGAACACCAGCTTCAGCCACGGACCGATCGCGATCCACTTGAAGAACCAGTAGAGCAACCCGACCCCCTCGTCCTGTCGTGCCGCCGTTCGACCGTGCCCACCACGGTGTGATGGGGCACACCCTAGTCTTCCAGCACCCGTCCGCCCCCTGGGCCCGAGGGGCGAGTACGGCAGGATGCGCCCATGTCCGACGCTCCGGCCGGCTCCGGCCACCAGTCCCCCACCGCGCCACTCGCCCTCCCCGCGCGGCCCGAGCTCACCGGCGGGCGCCCCGTAGGCGTCCTGCTCGTGCACGGTTACACCGGGTCTCCGGCGTCGATGAGGCCGTGGGCGCAGGCGCTCGCTGACCGGGGCTACGCCGTCGAGGTCCCGCTGCTGCCTGGTCACGGCACCCGCTGGCAGGACCTCAACCGGGTGTCGTGGACGGAGTGGTACGCCGAGGCCGAGGCGGCGTTCGACCGGCTGCATCAGAGCTGCGACGCGGTGGTCGTGGGCGGACTCTCCATGGGTGGCTCGGTCGCGCTCCGGCTCGCCGAGGAGCACGGGGACCAGGTCGCGGGCGTCGTCCTGGTGAACCCGTTCGTCTCCAGCACCCGCAAGGAGCTGGTGGCGCTGCCGGTCCTCAAGCACGTCGTCCCGTCCCTGCGCGGCGTCGTCAACGACATCAAGAAGCCGGGCCAGGACGAGCACGGGTACCAGCGGCTGCCGCTCAAGGGACTGGCCGCCGTGACCGAGATGTGGAAGGTGGTCGTACCCGAGCTGGGGCGGGTCACCCAGCCCCTGCTCTACTTCCGCTCCACCGACGACCACGTGATCGACCCGTCGTCCTCGCCGACAGTGCTGACGGGCGTCGGCTCGGCCGACGTGGACGAGCGACTGCTCGACAACAGCTACCACGTCGCCACCCTCGATCACGACGCCGAACGGATCTTCGAGGAGTCCGCGGAGTTCATCGCCCGGGTCACCACGTAGGCGGACGGCCTAGGCTGGTGCGGTGAGCATGCGCGACGATGACCCTCGCGACGAGGGGGCTCGGGCCTCAGCCGAGGAGCAGGCGTGGCGCGAGATCGTCGACAACTACGGCGAACGCGCGGAGCTGCCCGGCGACCCGCCAGATGAGCCGGTCGAGCCGGTCGTCGAGCCTGAGGCAGAGCCGTTCGAGCCGTTCCATCTCGAGCTGTACGACGAGAAGTTCACGCCGCCGCCGCTGCCGCCTCCCCCCAAGATCTCGCCGGAACGACGGGTGGCCTGGGTCGGCCTGGTCGCGTCGCCCCTGCTGCTGGTGCTGCTCAACCTCCTCCACTACGCCCTGCCGGGCATCCTCACCGGAGGGCTGGTGATCGCGTTCATCGCGTCGTTCGCCTATCTGGTCGCCACCATGGAGCCACGCGACCCCGACGACGACGGCGCCCGCGTCTAGATCGTCCAGGAACGTCGCGCCGGTTCAGGGCTTGTCGAGCAGGACCCACCCTCGGTCGGTGCCTGTCGGCCTCCACCCGTCTTCTTCGAGGTCGCGTGCGAGCGTCGACCGCTCGTCGAGGAGCGCCACCGTGGCCCCCGAGCGTCGGACGACGCCTTCCCAGCCTGGCTCCACGAAGTTGACGGTCCTGGTGTCGCTGAGGTGCCGCACCGGATAGGCGTCCGCGAGCCCGTCCGCCCATCGGTTGAGGTCGGGGTGCCGCCACGCGAGCCACCCACCCAGCGCGTAGTCGTTCAGCACGGTGGTGCCGGCTGAGAGTCGGTCGAGCTGCCCGTCGAGTGCAAGGGGGACCATGCCCGGCCGGGCGGCTGAGTACGGGACGACGAGCGCGACCGCCGTCAACACGGCCGCCGCTCCGGTCACGAGTCCCAGGCGTTCGCGCCGCGGCACACGCGCGGGAGGCGCCGAAGACGACGCGGTGAAAACGGTCTGGAGCGCTGACGCCACCACGGGAGACATCACGACCCCGGCGAGTGCGACCGTGCGGACGGCGTACCAGGTCCAGAAGACAGCGCTGAGGGCGATCACCACCTTGAACCAGGTGACGTCCTCCCGGCGCCATACCCAGATGGCAGCGACCGCGACCACCGCCAGCAGCACCGTGATGGCAGGACCGGAACCCCAGGACGTGCGTTGCCATTCGGTGATGTAGCGGCCGCGCTGGGATACGGCGAACGGCGCGGCGAGGACGCGTGTGCCGACGGGATTCAGGACGACGATCGCACCCGAGCCGACCGCCACCGCTGCCAGCCGAAGCGACTGGTGAACCGATACCTGACGGCCCGCCACGACCGCCAGCACCGCCAGCACGCCGTATCCCACACCGACGAACCAGAAGCCGTGGCACAGGGACCAGAGCCAGCTGAGCGGGATCAGCCACCAGCGAGCACGAAGGTCCCGCTCGGTGCGCAACCACGCCCAGATCACCAGCGCCAGGAACCCGAAGCTGAGCAGCTGGGGGCGCGGCGTCAAAGCGCCCTCGGCCGTGACGACGAAGAACAAGGTCGCGACCGCGGCCGGCAACGGGGAGGCATGGGCACGGTCGAGCAGGTACGTGCCGACCACGAGCCCGACGACCGTCGCGACGTACATCCACGCGAGTCCCGGTAGCCCGAACCAGCGGTTGACGAGCGCGGAGGCGACCTCGGGCACCGGCTGCGTCGGCACCCAGGGGGCGGTCGCGAACGTCGACCAGTGGGCGGGGGGAGCCAGCGAGCCCTGGTGAAGGAAGTCCTCGCCGAGTCGCAGGTGCCACCACACGTCGGGATCCCTGAGCGGACGGGCGGCCCGGATCGCCACCCAGGCCATCGTCACCGCAAGCAGCAGGTACGGCGCCCACCGCACGATCCGGTCGCCGACGCGGTCGCGGGGGCGTTCACCAGGCCGGAAGTCTGTCCGGTCCATCACCGACCGCATGGTTGGATCGTGCCACCGCGGGTGATGGGGGGTTCGCCTCAGTGCCGGGTCAGGTCGGCGGCGCCGATCAGTCCGGCGCGGTTGCCCAGCTGGGCCCGCCGGATCTCGAGCATCGGACGGTGTCCGCGGCCGGTGAGCTGCGCGGCGAACGCCCTCCGGGTCGGCTCGAGCAACAGGTCGCCCGCGGCGCTCACGCCGCCGCCGATCACGACCACCGCGGGATCGAGCACCGCCGCCAGTGAAGCGATCCCCTCCCCCAGCCAGCGTCCGAGCGAGGCCAGCTGCTCGAGACAGAACGTGTCGCCGTCACGGGCGGCCGCGGTGACCAGCGGGCCGGTGATCGCATCCGGGTCACCCCCGGCACGGGCGAGCAGGTCCGCCGCGAGCAGCGAGCCCGCCTTCGCGGCGGTCCGCACCTCCCGGACCAGGGCGGAGCCGCTGGCGTACTGCTCGAAGCAGCCGCGGTTGCCGCAGCCGCACCGGATGCCTTCAGGCACGACGCGCATGTGACCGATCTCCGCACCGACGCCGAAGGCGCCACGGTAGAGCGAGCCGTCGAGTACCACGCCTCCGCCGACGCCGGTCCCCACGGTCACCAGCAGGAGATCGTCCACGTCGTGGCCGGCGCCGAACTGGAACTCGCCCCAGGCGGCGGCGTTCGCGTCGTTCTCCACCACCACCGGGAGCTCGAGCGCGGTCTCCAGGTCGGACTTCAGGTCGAGGTTTCGCCAGGCCAGGTTGGGGGCGAACAGTACGACGGCCCGCGCCTTGTCGATGTAGCCGGCGGCACCCACACCGACCGCTTCGATCGGGTGGCGGGTGCGCAGCTCGGTCACGAGCTTCTCGATCGCGGCCTCGATCGCCGGGACGTCGGTCGCGGGTGACTCGACCTGCACCTCCTCCAGGATGGCGCCGTTCTCGTCCACCACCCCGCCGGCGATCTTGGTGCCGCCCACATCGATTCCGCACGCCGGACTCACGCCAGGCCTCCGAGGAAGAACGCGTGCGGCGAGCGACTTCGGGTGCTGGTCATAGGTCCTCCGGCCAGTCGTCGTCGAGGTCGATCCGCTCCACCCTGTCGTCGGTCGACGACGGGCTCGTGGCCATCATCCCGGACAACGCGAGCATCAGCGACGACGCAGCGCCCGCCAGGTGCGCCCGCACCTCGGGGCTGGTGTGCCGGATGACCGCGACGGTGCGGCACACCGGGCACCACGTGCACTCCGGAGATCCGGTCGCGAGATGGTCGTGGAGCTCGTCGGCGACCGACGACAGGCCCTCACCGTGCTCCTTGGCCCAGCCGGTGAGGGCGCCGAGCAGCTTGGCCGCCTCCTCCGCGACGCTGCCCACCGGCTCGCGACCGTCGGTCTCACTCACGGCGACTCACTCCTCACCTGGACCGTCGTCCCGTCCACCGGCGAACCTCACCTGTAGCTCGCCCCCGTCCACGCGGGCACCGGCCACCCGATGCCGGGCGAGCCCCGAGGGCAGGGTCAGAAGGCGACGATACGACGCCACGGTGACCACCAGATCGTCGCCGTCCCGCGCGAGGTCGACGTCCGCCCGTCCGACGAAGGGGAGCCGCAGCCGGAGCACGGCCCCCTCACTGTTCCGGGTGATCCGCAGCGGATCGGTCGTCACTGGTACGGCGAGCGGGTCCGTGCCGTCGTACAGCTCGTGCCCGATCTCGCGCAGCGCCTCGAGGCCCACCGGCTCCGAGGAGCGGTACTCCGACCGCCACACCGGCATTCCCGGGAACGACTGGCCCACCTCGTCCAGCACTGCCGACTGGGCGGCCACCCACCCCGCACGCCACGGGTCGGGCGCCTCGACCGGGAAGACTCTGTTCGCGATCACGCCGTCCACGCGGTAACCGAACAGCGACAAGGTCGTGTAGCTGCGCCGGGCCTCGGCGAGCACCACCTGCTCGGGCGTGAGCACGAGACGCACACCCGACTCCGGTCCAGTGAGGAGTGCCCGCACCTGGTCCAGCTCGGCATGCAACCGCTCGACCGCAGCGAACACGTCGTCCTCGGGCATCGGCACGCCGGCGGCCCGCGTGAGCACCGGCTTGAAGGCGCGCACCATCCGGCGCTCCACCGGGAAGATCCGGGTCATGTACCAGCCAAGCGCCTCCGGGAGGGCGAGCAAACGCAGCGTCTCGGCGGTCGGTGCGCAGTCGACGACGACGGTGTCCCAGTCGTCGCTGAGGGCGTGGAGCCGCAGCTCGAGCAGGGCCAGCACCTCCTCGGCCCCTGGGATGACCGTCAGCTCCTCGGCAGCGACGGGGTCGATGCCTGCCACCTCGAGAACCCGCAGCAGGTAGCCCTGGATCTCGGCCCAGGAATGCTCGAACCGCTGCTGGGCGTCGACCTGATGCACGAAGAGGTTCGGTGCCACCTGCTCCGGCTCGCTGCCCACCGAAACGCCGAACGCGTCCGCGAGCGAGTGCGCAGCATCCGTGGACAGCACCAGGGTCCGCCGGCCGTCGTCCGCAGCGAGGGCCGCGGTCGCAGCGGCGACCGTCGACTTGCCGACGCCGCCCTTGCCTGTGAACAGGAGGATTCGCACGAGCCCTGCGTCCGTCGCGTCCGTGGTCCGTCAGCCCAGCGACTCGACGCGCTTCTTCAGCCCCTTGAGCGCGGTGTCGATGAGGATCTTCTCCCCCTTGCGCTTGAGCATTCCGATCAACGGGATCGCGACATCGAGCGCGAGCTGGTAGGTGACGTCGGTACGGCCGTCGCCGAGGTCGGTCAGCAGATAGACGCCGTCGAGCGCCCGCAGCACCTTGCCCTCGACCAGGGTCCAGGTGACCTGGTCGTCTCCCGACCAGACGTACTCCAGGGTGTACTCGTCCTTGATCGGGGTGACGTCGAGCTTGAAGAAGACCTGCTCGGCGCGTCCGTCCGGGAACTCCGAGAGCACGTCGGCCGTGGTCACCCCCCTCGCCCAGATGGGGTATGCCGGGAAGTCGGCGATCACGGACATCACCTGGGCGGGCGAGGCGTCGATGACGATCGACGACGTCGTCTGGTCGGGCACCTCGACCTCCTCGGGACGGCACGGCAGGGTACGACTCGGGGCTCGGCGAGCCTATCGGATCGCGGGCCCACCTTCCGGCGGTAACCTGCCGGGGAACCCACCGCGCCCGACCTGGCCACGGATCGCCTGGAACGGCCCGAACGAGCATGGAGGCAACGTGCGCGAGTACTCCTCCCCGCTGAACATCGAGATCCCGTCGACGGGGAACCTCACCGACGACGTCGTTGCCAACGCCAAGGACGCGCCCGACGCCGTCGTGTTCTCCCGACGCGTCGCGGCCGGCTGGGAGGACGTCACCGCCGCGACCTTCCTCGACGAGGTGCGAGCCGTCGCCAAGGGTCTCGTGGCCGCAGGCATCGAGACGGGTGATCGGGTCGGGCTGATCTCGAAGACCCGCTACGAGTGGACCCTTGTCGACTATGCCGTGTGGTTCGCCGGCGCTGTCTCGGTGCCGATCTACGAGACCTCGTCGGTCGATCAGATCGAATGGATCCTGAGCGACTCCGGTGCCGTCGCCGTCGTCGCCGAAGGACGCGAGCACATGGCCCGGGTGGCCGAGCGACGCGCCGCCCTCTCGGACCTCAACCACGTGTGGTCCCTGGAGGACAACGCGGTCGAGGTGCTTCGACGGCTGGGCGAGGACATCACCGACGACGAACTCGAGCGACGGCGTACGACGGCGACGCCTCGCGACCTGGCGACCATTATCTACACGTCCGGCACCACCGGCCGGCCGAAGGGGTGCGAGCTCACCCACGGCAACTTCATGTTCGAGCTCGGGGTTGCAGTGCCCGAGCTCCACCAGCTCTTCGAGTCCGAGGACGCCTCGACGCTGCTGTTCCTGCCGCTGGCCCATGTCTTCGCCCGGATCATCGAGGTCGGCGCGATCAAGGCGCGGGTCCGGCTTGGGCACAGTGCGGATGTCAAGAACCTCCTGCCCGACCTGGCGGAGTTCCAGCCGTCGTTCCTGCTCGCCGTACCCCGGGTGTTCGAGAAGGTCTTCAACACCGCCTCCCAGCGCGCCACCTCCGAGGGCCGGGGTCGCATCTTCGACCGGGCCGCCAACACGGCCATCGCGTACTCCCGTGGGCTCGAGCGGGGGAAGGTGTCGCTGGGGGTCCGGGCCCGCCACGCCCTGTTCTCACGTCTCGTCTATGGAAAGCTCCGCGCCGCTCTCGGTGGCCGATGCGAGTACGCCGTGTCGGGTGGTGCGCCCCTCGGTGAACGACTCGGCCACTTCTACCGAGGTATCGGGCTGACGGTGCTCGAGGGCTACGGCCTCACCGAGACCACCGCGGCACTGACCGTGAACCGACCCGATGCCATCAAGGTCGGCACCGTCGGCCAGCCACTGCCCGGCACCGAGGTCCGGGTCGGTGACGACGGGGAGCTGCAGTTCCGCGGCGGCCAGGTGTTCGTCGGGTACTGGCGCAACGACGAGGCCACGAAGGAGGTCTTCGGGGGCGATGACTGGTTCCACACCGGCGACCTCGGCGAGATCGACGAGGAGGGGTTCGTCCGGATCACCGGCCGGAAGAAGGAGATCCTGGTGACGGCCGGCGGCAAGAACGTCGCGCCCTCGGTGCTCGAGGACCGGGTTCGTGCCCACGCCCTGGTCAGCCAGGCACTGGTCGTCGGTGACGGTCAGCCGTTCATCGCGGCACTCATCACAGTCGACCCCGAGGCGTTCGTGGACTGGGCGGCCGCGCGCGACAAGACCGGCAGCGTGGCGGACAACATCGACGATCCCGACCTGCGCGCCGAGCTGCAGAAGGCCGTCGACGACGCCAATTCCGCGGTCTCGCGGGCCGAGTCGATCCGGACGTTCACGGTCCTTCCTGAGGACTGGACCGAGGAGGGCGGTCAGCTCACGCCGAGCCTGAAGCTCAAGCGCAACGTCGTCGTACGCCAGCACAAGGACGAGATCTCGGCGTTCTACGCCTAGAGCGAGGACCGTCCGAAACCGGCGAAGCCTGGTCGGACGGCCGCAGCGATCGGCACAGCGCGCTTGCGTGCAAGCGGTGCGGTATCGGTCGTCACAAGCCCGACAGAGACGTGCCTGGCTTCTTTTGCCAAATCGCCAACGGGCCGGCCGAGACGCTCCTAGCATCTGTCTCGCGTGTTACGGGGACAGCGGGGCTGGAGCCTCTCGAGCTCGGATACGTGAACCCACGAACTGCCAGCCCGCCACTCGCCGGACGGCAGATGTCCGAGCGAAAGGGAAATCGGCATGGATCGCCGCAGGCTGCTGCTCATGCTCGCCGTGTTCGTCGCCATCGTCGGCACGGCTCTCGTCTTCTTGTACGTACGGGGGGCCGACAACCGCGCCCAGAGCCAGTACGACTCCGTGTCCGTGCTCAAGGCCACGCAGGACATCGCGGCCGGTGAGACGTACGACGACGCCCTGGCATCGGGGAAGATCTCGCTCCAGGCCGTGCCGCAGAACCAGCTGAACGACGGCTACCAGACCTCGACGGAGGCGTTGAAGGGCAAGATCGCCTCGGTCCCGATCTTCGCCGGCCAGCAGGTCATCAAGAGCCAGTTCGGCAACACCGTGCAGGCAGCGTCGACGTCGCTGCCGATCCCCAAGGGCATGGTCGCGATCTCGGTCAACCTGACCGACCCCGACCGGGTGGCCGGCAACATCCAGAACGGGTCAGAGGTGGCGATCTTCGTCAGCGACCCCAGCCCCGTCTCGACGACCGGTGGCTCGACGAGTTCCCAGGCCCCGGCCTGGACCCGCCTGCTGCTTCCCAAGGTCACGGTCCTCAACGTGGGCTCCCCGGTGACCACCACGTCGACCACCACCGACCAGAGCGGGAACCAGACCACCGAGCAGCTGCCGCGCACCTTGGTGACCGTCGCGGTCACCCAGAAGGAGGCACAGAAGGTGATCCTCTCATCCAAGGCCCTCGACCTGACCTTCGCGCTCCTCACCACCAACAGCCAGGTCAAGGCGGCGCCCGAGACCACGGACCAGCCGGCCTCCCTCTTCTCCAAGTGAGCTGACCATGCCTGTCATCGTCGATCCCGACAGCACCACCGCCCGCAGCCTGCTCGGCGCCCTCCCTCCCGGCTGCCAGTCGGTGGACACGACCGAGCGGCTGCTGCCTTGGCTCGCCCAGCACCCTGAGGAGTACGTCGTGGTGCTCGGCCCGAACATCTCCTTCGGTGACGGCGTGACCGTCTGCGAAGCACTGCGTATCTCGCGCCCGGCCACCAGCGTGGTGTTCGTGCGCCCCGCTCTCGACACGGGCCTGCTGGCCCGTGCCATGCAGGCCGGCGCGCGCGAGGTGGTGGCGATGGACGACCTGCACCTCGTGGCCGGCGCGGTCACCCGGGCTCACGAGTTCTCGCAGGCGCTGCGCGGGCCGGAGGCCTTGAAGAAGAGCGGGCAGGTGATCTCGATCTTCTCGCCCAAGGGTGGCGTCGGTAAGACCACGGTCGCGGTCAACCTCGCCCTGGCGCTCTCCGGCAAGGGCGCCCGAAAGGTCTGCCTGGTCGACTTCGACCTCGCCTTCGGCGACGTCGCGATCACGCTTCAGCTGTTCCCGTCACACACCATCGAGCACGCGATCGGCTCCGAGGAGGACCTCGACGCTGCCCTGCTCAGCTCCCTGCTCACGCGCTACCAGGACTCGCTCAAGGTGCTCGCCGCGCCGAGCCACCCTGACGTGCGCGAGCGGATCACGCCGTTGCTGATCTCGAAGATTCTGCGCACGCTGCGCACGATGTACGACTACGTCATCGTCGACACCGCACCCGCCTTCGACGAGCCGACACTCACCGCGCTGGACGAGACGGACGAGTGCATCGTCGTGGCCACGCTCGACGTACCCACGCTGAAGAACGTGAAGGTCGCCCTGGACACGCTCGAGATGCTCAACGTCGGGCGCGGTCACCGGTACCTGCTGCTCAACCACGCCGACGACGCGGTCGGGATCGGAGCCGAGAAGGTCGAGACCATCCTCGGGATGAACGTCTCATCCCGGATCTCCACGTCGGTCGACATCGCGGCCGCCACCAACGCCGGGACGCCGATCGTCGCGGCCAGCCCGAACCACCCGTCGAGCTCGGCCTTCCGCAGCCTCTCGGCCCTGCTGGCCGGCGAGCCCTTCACGGGTGTGAACGGCGACTCGGGCCGCCACGCCGAGACCAACGGGAAAGACGGACGCGCCAAGCTCTTCCGGATCAAGAGGTGACATCGTGAGCAGTCTCGCCGAACGACTCGCCGCTGCCCGCAAGCAGACCGAGACCGGAGCCGTTCCTCCGCCTCCTCCCCCGCCACGAGGTCCCCTGGAAGCGGACACCGCGCCGTCAGCGAACGGAGCGGCGCACGCCGACCACGACGGCGGCGGCCGCGCCCGCACCGCGCCGACATCCACCTCACGTGTCGGCTCGCGCCGCGGCAACGTCGAGCACGAGCGTCTCGAGCAGCTCAAGCACGACGTACACACCGAGCTCCTCGAGCAGCTCGGTCCTCAGTTGTACGACGCGAACCTCGACCAGGCCGACCTGGACCAGCGGGTTCGCACCGTTCTCGCCCAGTTGCTCAGCTCGCAGGAGCGGCCGATCAGCAACGCCGATCGCAACCGGCTGACCCAGGAGATCAGCGACGACATCCTCGGCTACGGCCCGATCGAGCCGTTCCTCCGCGACGCCGACGTCACCGAGGTGATGGTCAACGGCTCGGAGTCGATCTGGCTGGAGCGCGACGGCAAGCTGCTCAAGGCCGATGCGCAGTTCAGCGACGAGGCCCACGTCCGCCGCACCATCGACAAGATCGTCTCGCGCATCGGCCGCCGCGTGGACGAGTCGAGCCCGATGGTGGACGCCCGTCTGCCCGACGGCAGCCGGGTCAACGCCGTGATCCCGCCGCTCGCAGTCGACGGCTCCTCACTGACCATCCGCAAGTTCGCCGCCGACCCGCTCACCGTCGACGACCTGATCGCGTTCGGCTCGATCAGTGAGCGTGCTGCCGGGTTCCTCGAGGCCTGCGTCCGGGGCCGGCTGAACATCATCGTGTCCGGCAGCACCGGCGCCGGGAAGACGACTACCTTGAACGTGCTGTCGTCGTTCATCCCCGAGGACGAGCGCATCGTCACCATCGAGGACGCGGCGGAGCTCCAGCTCAAGCAGGAGCACGTGGTCCGTCTCGAGTCCCGCCCGGCGAACATCGAGGGTCGGGGCCAGGTCACGATCCGCGACCTGGTGAGGAACAGCCTGCGCATGCGCCCCGACCGGATCATCGTCGGTGAGGTCCGTGACGCCTCCGCGCTGGACATGCTCCAGGCGATGAACACCGGTCACGACGGGTCGATCTGCACCCTCCACTCCAACGGTCCGCGCGACACGTTGGCCCGCATGGAGACCATGGTGCTGATGGCCGGCATGGACCTGCCGGTCCGCGCGATCCGCGAGCAGGTGGCGTCCGCGATCGACCTGATCGTGCACCAGACACGCTTCAAGGACGGCTCCCGCAAGGTCACCCACCTGACGGAGGTCGAGCGGATGGAGGGCGACGTCATCACCCTCCAGGACATCTTCGTCTACGACCACGACGCCGGCTTCGACCACGAGGGCAGGGCCCGGGGCTTCCTGCGTTCCACCGGCCTTCGGCCGAACTTCCTGGAGAAGATGACGCACGCCAACGTGCGCGTGGATCCGATGGTGTTCGCGATGGACGGCCTCCGGTGAGCCCCGTGAGCATGGTGACCCTCGCGCTCGCGCCGATCGCCACGAGCGGCTCCTGGATGATGTACGCCGGGATCGCGACGCTGGGCGTGGGCGTGCTGGTCCTGCTCCTCCTCGCCGTCCCGCGCGAGCGCACTCTCACCACCGAGGAGCGCGTCGCACAGTACGCCGTCCGGGCAGGCACCGCGGGCGCGACGGCCGGTGCGACGACCACCTCACACCGCGCCGAGGGGCAGGCGCTGGAATCCGCCAAGTCCGCGGCCGACCACGTGCTCAAGCGCAACGCGTCGCTCGAGCAGAAGATCGCCCAACGGCTCGACGCCGCGGGCAGCCGATGGCGTCCTGCTGAGTGGCTGCTGTTCCACGCCGCCATCTTCCTGGGCGTCTCGATCGTGGGCCTGGCGCTCGGGTCCGGCAATCTCGTCGTGGGTCTGATCTTCATGGCCCTCGGTGCGTTCGGTCCGTGGTTCTACCTGGGCGTGCGGCGCAAGCGCCGGAAGAGGAAGTTCGAGGCCGCACTGCCTGACACCCTGCAGCTGATGTCCGGCTCGCTCGCGGCCGGTCTGTCACTGGCCCAGTCGGTCGACACCATCGTCCGCGAGGGCACGGAGCCGATGGCTGGGGAGTTCCGCAAGGTGCTGGTGGAGACCCGGCTCGGTCTCTCCCTCGAGACCTCGCTCCAGGGCGTGGCCGACCGGTTCCAGAGCAAGGACTTCCACTGGGTCGTGATGGCGATCAACATCCAGCGCCAGGTGGGCGGCAACCTGGCGGAGCTGCTGAACACGGTTGCCGCCACGATCCGTGAGCGTGAGTACATCCGGCGCCAGGTGGCGACGCTCGCCGCAGAGGGGAAGCTGTCCGCGATGGTGCTGGGCGGACTTCCCCCGGTGTTCATGCTCTATCTGCTCGTGGCCAACCGCGACTACGTGATGGTGCTCTTCCAACGCCCGCTCGGCATCGCGATGCTCGTCGTCGGCGGCATGATCCTCTCGGTGGGCGTCTTCTGGATGTCCCGCATCGTCAAGGTCGAGGTGTGAGATGACCATCCTGCTGATCCTCGGTGCGGCTCTCGTGATCCTGGCCCTGGTGCTGGTCTCGGCCGCGGTGGGCACGACGGCGGGCGGCCATGCCCTGAGCGGCGTCGACAAGTCACTCGCTCTGGTGCGGGCGCTCACCCAAGCCCCGAAGGAGCTCGCCCAGGAGTACGACGAGCCCTTCGGCGACCGGATCATGGCACCGATGCAGAAGCGGGCGTCGCAGCTCGCCAAGCGGCTGTCCGGCAGCGACGCTCCCGAGCGCATCCGGCGCAAGCTCGACATCGCCGGCAACCCGGCGGGCTGGACCGTCGAGAGGGTCCTGGCCGGCAAGGTGATCGGCGCCATCGCGCTGTTCTTCATCTCCTTGGCACTCACCGAGGTGATGGGCGTCGGCTTCTTGCTTCGGCTGGTGCTGGTGGGCGGTGCCACCGTCGCCGGTTGGTTCGGCCCGAACATGTACCTCTACCAGAGGACCTACGACCGCTCGAACCGGATGCAGCGCGAGCTGCCGGACGCGATCGACCTGATGACGATCAGCGTCGAGTCCGGCCTGGCCTTCGACGCCTCCGTGCGGCAGGTCGCCATGAACACCGAAGGCCCGCTCGCCGAGGAGTTCTCCCGCGTCCTGCGGGAGATGCAGATCGGCAAGGGCCGCGCAGAGGCGCTGCGCGGCCTCGCCGACCGAACCAACGTGGCGGACGTGAAGAGCTTCGTGACCGCGATGGTGCAGGCCGACAGCTTCGGCATCCCGATCGCCAACGTGCTGCGGATCCAGTCTTCGGAGATGCGCACCAAGCGACGCCAGCGCGCCGAGGAGAAGGCACAGAAGGTGCCGGTGAAGATCACGGTCCCGCTGATCTTCTGCATCCTGCCCTGTCTCTTCATCGTCGTCATGGGTCCCGCCGCGATCCACATCATGGACTCGCTCGCAGGCATGTGAGCGCGGTGGACGAGCTAGACCGATGACCTGGAACCGCCGCCGCCGGCAGCACACCTGGCTGGCCGTGGGAGCACGGACGTTCGCGCTCCTGACCCTGGCCATGCCTCTGCTTGTCTCGCACAACGACCTCCTGCTCCTCGCGCTGCTCGCCGTCGGCGCGATCTGGGCGGCGGTCACGGCCGGAGAGGTGCTCGGGATCCCGGGGACGCTGCTGCTGGTCCTGGACGCGGCACTGATCGGCACGGTCGCCGGGGTCTCGCCCCCCTCCGCGAGCGCGATCCTGGGCGCCTTGGCCGTGCCGCCGTTCACGGCGGGCCTGAGCCGGGGCACCCGCGGTGTCGCGCTGTCGCTCTCGGCGGAGCTCACGGCGCTCGTCGTCCTCAGCATCCTCGGCGGCACCCTCGACGCCGAACGGGCCGGCACCACCTTCACCTGGGCCGTCACCGGCCTCGGCCTCGGCCTGATCGCGGCGTTCGTGCACAACAACTTCCTGCAGGTCGACGACCCCCAGCGGGCGTACCACGACGCACAGGCGCTGATCCGGGAGCTGATCACCCTGTCCGGCCGGCTCAGCTCCGGCCTCGACCCGGTGACCCTCGGGGGCCAGATCGCCAGCGCCGTGCGGGACGAGCTGCCGGTGACGGCGCTGACCGTGCACATTCCCCGGGGCGAGGTCCTCACCCCACTCGTGGGCGACACCGGGCTCTCGACCCGCGAGCTCCGGGTCAGCGAGGAGCTGGCGCAGTACGCCCTGCTGAGCGGAAACGTGCGAGTCACCGGCCACAGCTTCGCCTTCCCGCTCAACAGCGGCGGTGGCGTCGCAGCGGTCGTGTCCGGGGTGCTCGCTCCCGGGCTCGACCCCCACGCCATGGGCCTGCCGCGGCGGTTGGCCGCCCTGGACCGGAGGCTCAGCCCGGCCACGGTCCGCCTGGACACCGCGGTGCTGTTCCTGTCGTTCCGCGACTCCGCCACCGTCGAGGAGCGGCGCCGCCTGGCCCGGGAGATGCACGACGGCGTCGCCCAGGAGATGGCGTCGCTCGGGTACTACGTCGACACCCTCGTCGACCAGGAGCCGCCGGATTCCGACCGCGCCCGGCAGCTCACCCTGCTCCGCGAGCGGCTGACCTCGGTCGTCGGCGAGGTACGCCGTTCGGTGCAGACCCTTCGCACCGAGATCGGCGCGAACGACTCGCTCGGCACCTCGATCGGGTCGTTGGCCCGCCACCTCGGTGCCGGCAGCGGGATCCCGATCCACGTGACCCTCGACGAGATGACCACCAGACTCCGCCCGGAGGTGGAGAGCGAGCTGCTCCGGATCGCCCAGGAGGCCATGACCAACGCCGTGCGGCACTCCCGGGCCACGGCGATCACCGTCACCTGCCGGGTCGCTCCACCGTGCGCGGAGATCGTGGTCAGCGACAACGGCGACGGGATCGGCTCGCGGCGACGCCACGACTCCCACGGCCTGGAGATCATGCGCGAGCGAGCCGCCCTGATCGACGCCTCTTTGGATGTCGGCGCCAACGCACCCCACGGCACCGTCGTGGCCGTCCGTCTCGACGGCACCGGGATGTCGGCTTCGGAGCCGATGGAGGAGGCAAGCGCCGTGCCGGACTCTCTGACGGAGTCCTTGACCGCATGATCATCACGGACGGGGGACCACCCATGACCACCGAGACCAAGACTCTCCAGGTGCTGATCGTCGACGACCACGAGCTCGTCCGTGAGGGCCTGGTCGGCGCCTTCACCCGCGATGAGGGGACGGAGGTCCTCGCGTCGGTCGGCACGGTCGCCGAGGCGGTCGCGGCGTACGGTCGGACGCGTCCGGACGTGATCGTCACCGACCTCCAGCTCCAGGACGGAACAGGCCTCGACATCATCCGCCAGATCCGGCAGCACGACGAGACGGTCGGGCTGGTGATGGTCACCATGCACGCCGGCGACGAGCAGATCTTCGCGGCGATGGAGGCCGGTGCGTCCGCGTTCGTCGGCAAGGACGCTCCGGCGGCCGAGGTGGTCCGCGCGGCCCGGCACGCCGCCGTCTCCCCGCGCTCGTTCCTGTGCAGCGCTCTCGCCGGCGCGATGATGCGCCGGATGAGCGCCGAGTCGACCCGCCTGTCGACGCGCGAGCACGACGTCCTGATGCTCCTGGCGGACGGTGCGAACGCGGCGGCGATCGGCCGGCGGCTCTACATGAGCGAGTCCACGGTGAAGTCGCACATCGCCCGGATCTACCAGAAGCTCGGCGCACAGAACCGTGCCCAGGCCCTGGTCAAGGCGATGCGGATCGGGCTGCTCTCCAGCCTGCAGCCACGCGAGAACTGAGAGCACACCCGAAACGCCGTGTCTCCGGAATTCCCGATTTCCTCCGACCGCGGCAGCCCGAATGGTCCGGATTGACTAGAGCCCTCGGAACGAAAGCGGGATCCTTTATCGGCTCCGGGTCGACATCATTGTCGGTGGAGGCCTCCGGCCTTCGGCTCTCAAACGCCAGATATCACTTGTAGGAGAACGGAAATGCTGGACTACCTCCGCATCATGCTCAACGCGCAGAAGGCCAAGATGGACGAGCGCGGCGCCTCGGCCGTGGAGTACGGCCTGCTCATCGCGGGCATCGCGGCCCTGATCGTCGTCGTGGTCTTCTTGCTCGGCAACGTCATCCACGACACCTTCAACAACACCTGCGGCACGATTCGCGACGGCGCGCCTGGTGGCACCTGCGAGTGAGGCTGCTCCCTCGTGG
>JAFMQY010000055.1:0-2774 GCA_017354415.1 Nocardioides sp. | reverse complement strand
CCTTCGGGTCGCGGCCACGAGCCATTTCAGGGCATTCATGATCCCGGCCGCAAGAACGGGCCCACGTGCGCTCGAGTGCTCGTGAAGAATAGTCCTTCGGGACCATTCCGATCGACTCGATCGCAGGTATCGCCCCGATCGCTCGACGACGACAATCGTGAGCGCACGACAGAGACACCCCACCCTGGGAGTAACCATGCTCGACCACCTGCGGAGCTTCCTCATCACTCGCCGTTCGAGGAGGGGCCAGCGCGGAGCCACGGCCGTCGAATACGGCCTGCTGATCGCGGGGATCGCCGCTGTCATCGCCGTCGTCGTCTATGCCCTCGGCGGCGTGGTGCTCACGAATCTGTTCCAGAGCACCTGCGACAGCGTGAGCCAGCACATCCGGGGCACCCAGTGCCGGTGACCCCCCGGATGTGCTGACGTGCCGATGGCCGCGGATCCGTGTGGAGCCCGCGGCCATCGCCTGTGTCAGGACGAGCCGTCGACCGGGACTCCCATGCGCCGGCCGAGCTGCTCGGCGATCGCGATCCGGCTCAGGGTCGTCGGGTGCGAGCCGAACCAGAACTGCGACCAGGCCGGCGGCTCGTTGCTCAGCGCGTGGAGGGCGAGCTGCTTCTGCATGTCGATGAACGCGTGCGGGTCGCGCGTCGTCTGCAAGGCGTCCACGTCGGCACGGGTCTCCACGAGTCTCGACAGCCCGTTGTTGATCGGGCTCGAGAGCAGGCTCCCGATCGCGACGAGGGCGAGCACCAGCGGCACCACGGTGGGGTCGCGCAGGGCACCCTCGCGCCGGCGTATCCACGGGAGGACCAGGCCCAGCAGCCCGATCCCCGCGGCGGCCCCGAGGGCACCGAGCACCGAGCCGACCAGCACGTCGTTGTGGCGTGCGTGCGCCAGCTCGTGCGCGACGATGGCCAGGATCTGCGGCCGCGGCAGATCGTTGATGACGTTGTCGAACAGCACGACGCGCCGCGTGCTGCCGAAGCCGGAGACGTAGGCGTTGAGCGTCGTGGTCCGCCGGGATGCGTCGGCCACCAGGACGTCGTCGAGGTGGACCCCCTCCTCGTCCGCGATGCGCATGATCTCGGTGCGCAGCGGACCGTCGGGCAGGGACTTGAAGTTGTTGAACGCCGGCTCGACCAGCACGGGGTAGACGAACGAGCCGATCATCACGAGGACCGCGAGGATGCCGCCGGCGACTGCGGGCCAGGCTCTGGTCCAGCGCCGGGCACAGCCCATCACCACGAGCAGCAGCAGGGTCGAGACGACGACCTCGAGCAGCAGGTTCTTGAGCAGGTCGATCGTCCACGGACCCCAGGCCTGGGTGGACAGCCCGAACTCGACCGCCCGGTGGTGGCCGATGATCGCGAACGGGAGGGTTGCGAGCTGGCCGATCACGGCCAGGACCAGCACGGCCTGGAGGACCCGCACCCACCACCAGCCGCGCAGCAGCCCGACCATGCGCGCGCCGAGCGGAGTGAAGCCGAGCACGATCGCCACCGCGAGGGAGACCGCGAGCGAGGCCCAGGCGAGGTAGCGGGCCAGGTCTCTGAAGGAGTTTGCGCGGGCGATCTGGGCAGGCGTGAAGACGTCACCGGCCGACACTGCGGGCGGCGTACCGCCGGGGACGGGATGCCAAGGCATGGACACCGCAGCGACCACGATGAACGCGACCCCCGCGACGACGAGGGTCCCGAGGGCCCACCGGCGTTCGCTCACACGGGCAAGTGTGACAGGAGCGTCCGCCACTGCTGGGTGAAGGCGCCCACTCCGAGCCCGAAGTGCTGTCGTAGCTCCTGGCCCAGCGGGTGCCCGGAGTCCATCGCCCGGTAGAACGCCACGAGGGCCTTCGTGCCGCCGTCGTCGGCGAGGAGCCGGCAGGCCAGCCAGGCGCTCTCGTAGCGAGCCTCCAGATCGGGTGCGCCGGCCGCGAGCTCGTGAGCGGTGGGAAGGTGCCGCGGCGGTCCGCTACGACGCACCAGGGCGATGATCCGGGCCGCGGTCGTGGTCAGCGGCAGCCGCTGGGCGTGCAGCGCGACGTAGTCGGCGAAGCCCTCCACCAGCCAGATCGGGGCACGACTGGCGGCCGCGTCGGTCGCGACGTGCGTCGTCTCGTGCGTGATCACGACCTGCGCCCCGTGGGCGCCGAGCGGGTCGAACTCCTGCGGGTTGAGGAACACGTGCGTGGGTGCTCGGGGAGAGCGACCGCCCTCGACCGTCGTGGTGACCGCAGCCAGGCCGACGTACCGACCGGGACCGGCCCCGAGGACGCGGGCCAGCGCCTGTTGCGAGGCCGGGCGTTCGATGACGACCCGGCCATGCCAGGCCGGGAGCACCTGGCGCACCTGGGGTACGGCGGCGCGGGCCAAAGCGGCCAGTCGGTCCGCCTCCGCGGACGTTCCGTCGACGAGCACGAGGCTGTCGGGCGAACGACGCACCTGGAGCGGTCCGCTCAGCCACAGCGGCGAGCGGAGGCCTCCCCCACCGATGCCGGCGATCCGCAGCCGCCCGTGGTACGGCGCGAACCGGACGCGCACATGGGGGTGCTCCGGACTCCGGTCGTAGCCCGCGAATCGCCAGGACGTGGCGACGTCGGCCGACCAGGAGCCGTGGGCAGTCACTCCACCGTCCTGGTCGACGTAGCGCAGCGAGAAGCCGGCGACCCGGAGCGCCTTGCCGTTGCGGACGACCCCGGTCAGCGCGCGGGCGGCCGCGTCCCCGGCGCCCAGGCGGGCAGCAGCGTCCGCGTCGTCACGGCGTACGGCGGT
>JAFMQY010000054.1 GCA_017354415.1 Nocardioides sp. | reverse complement strand
AGCTATGCAGGGACAGACGACAGGCGGCGGCATCGACCAGAACCTTGACGCAAACCGCCTTACGCTGATGAGCGCGCCCTCTACCCTGACAGGAATAATGGGTAACCCGAGACGCAATGCTGTTTCTAATTCAAGCCGCACGGGGTCTCTGGGCTGCTCCAAGCGGCGTCGGCCCATCTCGTCCGCGTACGACGCCCACGTCTTTCCCATGAGAAGGATGAGGACGTCCGACTCCGATATCTTCTTCTCGACGTAATCACGGAATCTGGCTCCCGGTGGAATTGCGTCGAGGTCGCGAAACACGTTTTGGCGGCCGTATCTGCCGACCAACCTGTCATAGATTCCCCGTGCGGCCCATTGTGTGTCGCCGCGACGGTAACTCAAGAAGATGACCGCCGGCCGCAGCGCGGAATCTCCAGACATCTCGGCTTCCTCACCGCTTCGCTGAGAGCGGGTTGCCTGTGGCAGGACACCTCACAGGCCCACCGCGTCGGCGTTCAGGTCGAGCAGCTCCGCGCCGAGCGGCCGGGTCAGCTACGCGAAGGCCCTTCGAGTCGAGGCCGGGCAGGATGCGCACCTCGACGGCGAGCTCGCCGTGATCGTTGCCCATCACAGCCTCCGAACGTCGCCCTGCCCGGTCCACCGCATAGCCCGGCCGCGGGGAGGAAAGGACCGCCCCGGCTGCGAGAAGGTCAGCGCGTCTACGGTGTCGGCGGATGAGAGGTGTCCGGGTGCTGTGGAGCCTCCCATCACGTGGACGGTGTTGCCGTTGCCAGCCACGGCGAGGCCGTGGCGCGCCAGGGTAGGGGACGGCAGCCTGGTCCAGGTGCGAGTGGGGGCGGTCACGTCGTCGCCCGGACGGTGGAGACGACCTTGCGAGGAAGTCGTCGATGCGGCCGCAGTCGCTCGTCGTCGTACCGGTAAGTCACGACGATCAGCGCGCTGCGTGATCCGGCCATGGTGCTCCCCCGTCGGCTCCCGTCACCGACTGCCCACGCGAGGCATCGGACCTCAGACCCGGTCGCCATGCCGCGCACGTACAGACGTGTCCCATAGAAAGGAGAGCACCAGCGACGTGGAGATACAACCCCTGCATCTCATCGGGCGCGGGGTCCCGGGTGCGGGGAAGGTCACCGGGCAGCGTGAGGGGCGTACGGCGCTGACAGCGGCGCCGTCGAAGACCTCGGTCAACCGGACTAGCCGCTCGGGACCGGCCCGCCCACGACGACCATCGTGTCAGCGACCACCGCCGCGGCAGCGGCAGTAGGGCAGCATCGCCATGCAGCCGGCTGGTATGTCGGACCAATTCCGCACCGCTGCGCAGACGAATGACAAGAGCGGTACGAAGACCTGATCCGTCGCTGCATCACGTCCGACGCTCGCAATTGCCCCGCCGGGAAGCGACGTCGGCGATCCTGCCCCAGGTGATGGAGTGGTGCCCGCCCGCTGGAGTAGATCATCGGGTGCGAGTCTGATGCGATTCGACT
Organism: Nocardioides sp.; assembly: GCA_017354415.1. Taxonomy (GTDB): domain Bacteria; phylum Actinomycetota; class Actinomycetes; order Propionibacteriales; family Nocardioidaceae; genus Nocardioides. Next base: position 18,856 of record JAFMQY010000054.1, on the reverse strand, counting down.
ACGACGCCATCAGGGCCGGCTGCGCGACCTCCTCCATACGGTCTGGTGGGGTGAGGGTGGCCCTGGAGGAATCGGTTCTTCGACTTTCAGAGAGTGGAGCACTCCGGGGGTCGATGCGCCAGGCCGCCTCGGATGGCGTCGATGGTGATGCCTTCGTTCGCGGCGTAGGTGCCGCCGGCCCCGTTGAGCTGCGGCATGCCTGTGCCGCCTGCGTGGTGCAGGCCGATCAGTCGCCATTCGTCGTCGGAAACCGGGCTGCCGGAGCTGCCGCCCTCGGTCGGTGAGCGATAGTGCAGGACGCGGTGGTCGTAGTCGAGCAGGATGTTGTCCTGAAGGGAGAACTGGGGCTGCGCCGATCCGCCTGGATGCCCGATCACGTACGCCCGCTGACGATTGAGCGGCTTGGGGGGCAACCCGCTCGCAAGTGGGGTGGGAACAACGTCCTGTGGATAGCCGTCCAGTTCGAGGATCGTGGTGTCCAGTCCCCTGTCCGCCGAGGGCTGGTACCACCATTGTCGGGCCACTCGGAAGCGGCCCTGCCCGCCCGGATCGTCATCGAGGCCGTGGAACACCACGTGTGCGTGGCCAGGGTCGAGGTTCTCGGGAACGACGTGACCGTTGGTGACGACCACGAGTGGCGGTAGGTCCGGGTGCAGGTCGGTACCTGCGACGAGGAACCCGGTGCCGATGCCGAGGTCGTCGGCCGTCTGGATTCGAGCCACCGCCCGACAGCGCTTCAGCCCCGTGCGATACCAGGTCAGCGACAGGTATCGGTCGGCTCCTAGGATCCGCTCCAGCCGTCCACTTTCGAGCTCATCGGTGGGTCCTGCGGTGCGGAGGTCTCCGGACGCGACTGTGACCCCGCCCCCGTCGACCGTGAGCAGCGCGGACCGCAGCAAGGGAAGCAGATCGTTGCCGAGCGAGGTGGTGGTGTCGAGCTGCCAGACCTTCTGGAGCTGGCGCAGGAACGTCGCGACCTCGAACCCCTCCGGCGTCGTTTCGATGAACGCCTCGCCCCGTTCTACAGCCTCGTCGTACCGGCCGAGTGCGATGGCGGCTTCGCAGGCCGTCACCTCCGTCCACGAGTTCCGGACAGGTGCCGAGTCGACGGCCCGCAGGATCTCGTCAGCCAGTGCGGCGACCTTCGGCGATCCCGACGGGAGCTGGATGCCATCGCGCGTGGCGCGCGCTAGGAGGGCTACGGCGTTGATCCCATGCCAGGTGTAGAAGTCCGGGTCCTCCAGATAGGCGGCCAAGTAGACCTCAAGAGACCGGTTCAAGAAGCCCCGCCGTCGGTCAGGCTCGGTGCACGCCAGGAACATCTCTTTGTAGCAGCGGCCGATGCCGCCGCGGGCCTCGATACGGTCGCTCCGCGGCGCCGTCTCGTCGGCGGCAAGCTCGGTGTAGAGGCCCAGGGCGACAGCCAGGTTGCCGCCGTCCACCAGAGCCTGCGCGTAGTACCGACGGACGGCCGGAGCGCCGGGCCCGTGCGCCAGGGCGGCGTCGGCGACGAGTTCGAGCTCCTCGTACCGCCGGGACTGCCGGAGGACGAGGAGGACCTGGCCGACGCTGTCGGGCAATTTCGGAACGGTGTAGAGATGGGCGGCATACTCGGCCGCGAGTTGCGCCAGCGCCGGCCGGTCGAACGTCGACGCAGCCGCTCGGAACTGCTTGGGCCAGTTCCGCGAAGTCATGCGAACTCCGTCCGCGGACGATCCTGCACCCGCCGGAGCAATCCGTCGGACTGGCGCCGGCCCTCTCCTCCGTCAGTGCTCGAAGAGCCCACCGTTCCCGCCCCCATCGTCACCGGCACGGTCCCGCCGTGCCCAACGGCGGCCGACGCCATCGCCTGCGCGAGCGAGACCTCGATCTCGCTCTTCGCGGCCATGACGCTGGCGCGTGTCGCGGCGTCATCCGGCGCCGATCCACCCGATCCGTGAGCCTCATCAACGGTGACTGGTTGAACGTCAAACATCGCAGCCCCGATACTGTGCTTCGCGAATCCGCGGATAGGTGACGGTTGGCCGGTCGTCGGATCGTCAGGGCAGCGAGGAGCACCAATGAACGACCAGGCCGGCGACATTCCGGCCTCCCGCATCCGGATCGCCAGCACCGGCGAGATCGCGGCCGCGCTCGACAGCGCCGGGTTGCGTCTGAACCGGGCGGTCATCGTGCTGGTCGGCGGCGCGGGCACCATGGGCGAGAGGGAGTTCGAGACCGTGGCCCGGGTGCTGCGGGACGAGGTCGTGCCCGTCGCCGAGCGCCGGGACGCCGTGGTGATCGACGGTGGCACGGACTCGGGAGTCATGCAGCTGATCGGACGGGAACGGTCCGCGTCAGGCCGTCGATTCCCGCTCATCGGCGTCGCGGCCGAAAGTACGGTCCTCGTCCCGGGGGCCGGGACGCCGTCGCCCGACGCGGTCAGACTGGAGCCGAACCACACGCTGTTTCTCCTAGTACCCGGCACGCAATGGGGGGACGAGGCGCCGTGGATGATGGACGTCGCCGGGGTCGTCGCGGGCCGCCGGTCGTCGGTCACTGTGCTGATGAACGGCGGGCAGATCGCCTACACCGATGTCGCTGTAAGCCTTCGCAGCGGTCGGCCGGTGGTGGTGCTTGCCGGGAGTGGTCGCACAGCCGACGCCATTGCCGAGGCGCGAGCTGGCAACGGTGGCGACAACCGCGCCGTCGAGATCGCGGCATCCCCTCTGATGACGGTCGCAGATGTCGGGAAAGCGGGCATGACCGCCGCCGCGATCGAGGCGGCCCTCGACGGCGGCTGAGACGTCGGGGTAACTGCCGCCGTGCCGCCCCGGGTTGAGGGGAAACTTGCTGGCCGGCGCCGCACCGGTCTCTCGGCCCGTGAACGACGGCGGGTGACGGCGACCCGCGAACGAGATCCACACCGAGTGGTCACCGGTGAGCCGCACCGGGGCGGCGCCCGGCCGATGCGAACCGTCAGCCGGCCAGATGCGCTGGCCGAGCGGTTGAGCGCCACCGGCTTTCGACGGCCGGCGCAAGCTGACAACCGATTCGCCGCTCCCGAAGGGCGGGTCGACTTCTGGCCGACCGTGTGGCTCGTCGGTGCCAGACACCATGAGCACCCGGTTGCCGGCCATCCGGGGGGAGCGGGCGAAGACGCCGGGCGACACGCCGGCACCGGAATGGTGTCCGATGTGCCGTGCACCATTCCTGTTCGCCCGAACCACGGCCGTCAGGACCGCGGTGCTCACCTCGCGCAAGGCCTAGTGGTCCCGCCCATCCTCCGGGGTCAGGGCGGCCCAGCCGTCGGCCAGGGACACCGCGCCCCGCGATGGTGCCGCCTCGAGGACTGGCGCGGGATGCCAACCGAGCCGGTTCTGAACGAGCTTGGCGGTCTGCTCGGCCGGCCACGAGATTCCGATCACGCGGACGAACTCGACGATCGGGAACAGCGGGCCACGCGTCAAGCTGAGGTAGCGGTCCGCATTGGTCGCGGCCATGTGCTTCGGGAAGATCTGCATGAACCACAGCACCGTGAGCCCCGTCCAGACCAGGTTGAAGATCTTGAGGGTGGCTGGTGACGTGATCTCCGTCGACGTGAATGGGATAGCGATCGAGTCGCGCTCAGCGAGCATGGTGGCCGCCGTGACGATCAGCGCGACGAACAGCTGACGGGCGGCAAGCCACCCCGCGAGGTCGGACATGGCGCGGTCCGGGTACAAGTGGCTCCAGCGGTCGATGACCGCCACCTCGAGGCCCTCCATGCACGCGAGAAGGAACATCAGCAGGAGTGCGACCACCGCCCAGATCGCGGGACTGGCCTCACCGTGGCCAAGTTTGTAGATGGCGTCGTACACCCAGAGAATGGTGATTACTCCCCAGATGACAAGCAGCACGGCTCCGAACGTCGCGCGCGCAGCTCCGCTTGCTGTGGCTCCGCTTGCCGTGGCTCCATCCTGCTCGGTCGCCATCTCATTCTCCCAACGGTAGTTTCAGACTGCATGAGCGCGGGCTTGTTGGCCCGGTCTCGTTCGCGCCTCCGTGGCGGTAGCGCTCGTGTTGCCCCCGGAGCCGGGCCGCGCGGCCGGGACTACCGGACCGCCGGCATGGAGATATTCGATCAACCCGGTGGGTGCGTACCGCGGGTCGCGATGGTGCCGGTGGACAGCGGTGTCGGCCCGCACGACCCGCACCCGCTTCACCAAACCGGCCGGCATTGACGGCGCGTGAACCCGGCGCTCCGACTCGGCCCGGTCCCGCGGCGACATCCACGCCCCCGTCGTCAATGCCATAGACCATGGTCACACGACGTAAAGGAAGACGTAAAGGAATATCGTTCGCAAGGACCACGGGAAGCGTTCGGGCGGTCCGTTCCCTTTCCGTAGCTAAGCCGGTCGCTTATGGCCGCCACCCATCGGTCTGGCGCACCAGGCGCGCGACGTCTTCGTCTACGGCGACGTCCGTCGGGACCACCGGATGGGCCCGATCGCGCGCTCGTACCGAGCCGCAGAGTGACGGCACAACGAGATCGAGTTGATGGCAGTCGAGTTGCCCCAATACCTCGACATCAAGTGTGAGCACGTCAGCAAGCGCTGATCATCCCCGCGATGTAGGCCGCCCGACCGACCCGTCGGTGGCGACATTGATGCCATGATGGACCGTGGACACCTACCGAGCGCAGAGCATCAACTACGCCGCGCTGGGCTCACGTGAGGATCGCAATGAGTCCGAGCCCATCCCGCCCCACGTCATCGTGCTTTTCGGGGCGACCGGCGATCTCGCGCGTCGGAAGCTGCTGCCTGGCTTCGCGCACTTGGCAGCCTCGAACCTCGCCCCGCCGATCAGGGTTGTCGGGTCGTCTCTGGAGGAGATGAGCGACGAGGACTTCCGGGCGTTCGCCAAGGCCGCGGCGGCGGAGTACGGCCACCTCGAGGCCGTCGCCTTCGAACGCCGGATCCGCGAGCCACTCGTATCGGAGGAGTGGGAGGAGTTCGCCGCGAACCTGAGCTACGTGCCGAGCTCGGCGGGCCCGGAATCGCTGGCGGCAGCGGTCGCCGCGGCGGAGAACCAGCTCGGTGAGGGCTGCCACCGGCTGCACTACCTCAGCGTGCCGCCCGCCGCCGCGCTCGACGTGATCAACATGCTGCGGGAGGCGGAGCTCGTCGAGCAGTCCCGGGTGATCATGGAGAAGCCGTTCGGGACCGACCTGGAGAGCGCGGTCGAGCTCAACGCGCAGGTGCACCAAACATTCGACGAATCGCAGATCTTCCGCATCGACCACTTCCTCGGCAAGGAGGCGGCGCAGAACATCCTCGCCCTCCGCTTCGCCAACGGGCTGTTCGAGCCGATCTGGAACCGGAACTTCATCGACCACGTCCAGATCGACATCCCCGAGAGCCTCGGGCTGGACCGCAGGGCCAACTTCTACGAAAGCACCGGCGCCTACAAGGACATGGTCGTCACTCACCTGTTCCAAGTGATGGCGTTCGTCGCGATGGAGCCACCGACCGAGCTCGAACCGACCTCCATCAGCGAGGAGAAGAACAAAGTCTTCCGGGCCCTGCTGCCCGTCCTCCCGTCGGACGTGGTGCGCGGTCAGTACGAGGACTACCGCCAGGAGGAAGGGGTCGCGCGCGACTCCGACACCGAGACGTTCATCGCCATGCGCTGCGAGCTCGACAACTGGCGGTGGGCCGGGGTCCCGTTCTACCTCCGCACGGGAAAGCGAATGGCGGAGGGCATGCGGATCATCTCGATCGCGTTCAAGGAGGCGCCACGCACGATGTTCTCTGCGGACTCCGGGGTCGGGTCGGCTGGTCCGGACCACCTGACGTTCGACCTCGCCGACGAGCACAGGGTCGCGCTGTCCTACTACGGCAAGCGGCCCGGCTCCGGGATGAAGCTCGACAAGGTGAGCATGGAGTTCTCGACGGGCGAGACCGACTACGCCGCCGACGTCCTGGAGGCGTACGAGCGGTTGATCCTCGACGCGATGCGCGGCGACCGCACGCTGTTCACCTCGGCGGACGGCATCGAAAGCCTCTGGGAGAGATCTACTCAGCTTCTGGAAGCCCCTCCGCCGGTCCAGCCGTACGCGCCCGGGAGCTGGGGCCCCAACGCAATCCACCAGCTGATCGCCCCGAACGCCTGGCGGCTGCCATTCGAGCGGAGGTGGCGCAAGGGCAATCCGAGCGAGTCGAGCTGATATCTCGGATTGGGTGCTTCACCAGAGTCGGCCGATCGGGACGCCGAGGGCGCGGAGTCGGTGGTGATGGCCGTGACGGCGTGGGCGTAGTTCGTGTCGATGGACCTGCCTGCGAAGTGCAGGCCGAACTCCGGTGCATGAGTTCCGCACGACAGCAGCCAGCTGAGGTCCGGACCGTGCCGGGACGAGTCGCGGGGATCCTCGCATGGTGTCGAGACTCCACACTCAACGGGACGTCACCATCTGCCCTGCCAGGCGGCGCCGCGCGGTCGGCTGGTCAACCCTGTGCTTGAAGTAAAGTCGCCGCATGGAGGGCGAGTGGCCGACCGGCGAAGGTCGGGACCACGAGATTCCGCTACGTGGAAGCTCGTTCCCGCCGATTGCCGATTACGCGCTGCTTTCGGACTGCGAGGTCTGCGCGCTCGTCGCGCCAAGCGGGAACGTCGAGTGGCTGTCGCTGCCACAGATGGACGGGCCGAGCGTCTTCTCGGCGATCCTCGACCGGCAGGCGGGGCGGTTTCGCGCGGGTCCCCTGGACCGAATGGTCCCGGCCGGCCGCCGCTACCTGCCGGGCACCATGATCCTGGAAACGACATGGGGCACGCCGACCGGCTGGCTCGAGGTGCGCGACGTGCTTCTGGTCGGCTCCTGGGAGGACGGGGACCGCTCGCATCGGTACGTCCGCGCACCGCGCGACCGCGTCGCCGAACACGTCTTGCTGCGCACCTTCCGCTGCCTCGACGGCTTCGTTGATCTCGAGCTCGACTGCCGACCGGCGTTCGACTACGGCCGCACCAATGGAAGCTGGCGGCACGTAGGCGACGGCTACGGCGACGCCGTCTGCGAGGCGCAGGGGATTGAGCCGACGCTGCGGCTGCGCACCGATGTGCGGCTCGGGTTCGAGGGCGGCAGAGCGCGCGCCGAGACCAGCCTGCGCGCCGGCCAGCACGCGTTCTGCGCCCTCGGATGGAGCGACCGCGCGCCGCCGGCGACCTATGATGACGCCGAAGCGAGGCTTGCGGAAACACGGAACTACTGGCACGAGTGGATCAACCGCGGCCGCTTTCCTGATCATGCATGGCAGATCTACCTGCAGCGGTCTGCGCTCACGCTCAAGGCCCTGACCTACGCGCCGACCGGAGCGATGGTCGCCGCGGCGACTACCTCGCTGCCGGAGACGCCCGGCGGCGAGCGCAACTGGGACTACCGATACAGCTGGCTGCGCGACTCGACGTTCATGCTCTGGGCCCTCTTCACCCTCGGCTTCAACCGCGAGGCGACCGACTTCTTCTACTTCATCGCCGACCGGGTCGAGGACGGGGACCTGCAGATCATGTACGGCATCGACGGGCGCAGCCGACTGGACGAGGTCACGCTCGATCACCTCGGCGGCTACGAAGGCGCGCGCCCGGTGCGGGTAGGCAACGACGCGTGGTACCAAAGGCAGCACGATGTCTGGGGCGTGCTGCTCGACTCCGTCCGGCTCCACACGCACTCGAGCGATCGTCTCGACGACCGTCTATGGACGCTGATAACGCGCCAGGCCGACGCGGCGCTCGAGCACTGGCGTGAACCGGACCGCGGCATCTGGGAGGTGCGCGGCGACCCGCAGCACTTCACGTCGTCCAAGCTCTTCTGCTGGGTCGCCGCCGACCGCGGGGCGCGGCTGGCGCGCCTGCGCGGCGACACGACGGCGGCGGACCGCTGGGAAGCCGCCGCCCAGGAGATGCATGACGACATCTGCGCGAACGGCACGGACGCCCGCGGCGTCTTCCGGCAGCACTACGAAACGGACGCCCTGGACGCCTCGCTGCTCTTGCTCCCGCTGATCCGATTCCTGCCACCCGACGACGAGCGCGTGCGGGCAACCGTCTTGGCGATCGCCGATGAGCTGACGGTCGACGGCCTGGTGCTGCGCTACCGCGTGGAGGACACCGACGACGGCTTGGCGGGCGAGGAGGGCACGTTCACGATCTGCTCGTTCTGGCTCGTCTCGGCGCTCGCCGAGATCGGCGAGCTGGACCGAGCCCGGGCGCTGTGCGAGAAGCTACTCTCCTACGCCAGCCCACTGTTGCTCTACGCCGAGGAGATCGAGCCGCACACCGGTCGCCACCTGGGCAACTTCCCGCAGGCGTTCACCCACCTGGCGCTCATAAACGCCGTGATGCACATCATCAGGGCGGATCAGCGCCTGGCCGAGGCGCCAGAGGTCCTGACCGAGGCTCCGGGGAGGCTGGCCGTGCAGTTCGGGCTCGAGCTCGAACCGACAGACGCTGCGCCCCACCCACACACGTCCGGCGACGCTGGGCGCGATGCCTGAGCGCGTCGATCTTGGATCGTGCTGGCTCCTGAGTTCCGCTCCGACTCCGGTGCGGCCGGCGAGCCCCTGACGCCTCCGTCCACGCCCTGACCGATCAGTTCCTGAAGCCGTCGAGCTGGGAGGTGGTCAGACCCCACTGGGCGCCCATCTCCGGGGTGAGGGGCAGCGTGATGCGGGCGCGCGCTGTCCGGGCCACTGCCTGGGGATCCTGACAGGCCTCGCAGGTGAGGAGCGACAGCGTCGGCTTGTCCGCGAGAAAGTGTGGCACGTCGCCGAGGACGGCGATCGTTCGGTCGTCGATGAAGACAAGGTGCTTCGCCTGGCCGGACACGGCGGCTGTGAGGATCGGCTCGCCGGTCGCGACGTCGGTGACGGTGAGCGCGCCCTCGGCCGTGCTCGTCGCCAGGAAGTCGCCCTGGGGGCTGAAGCCAACCGCCTCGATGATGCTGGACTCGTCGTAGCTCTTGATGAGGGCTCCTGACGCGTCCAACAGATTGAGCGTGGTGCCGTTCCCTAGTGCGATCCGGCTGCCGTCCGGCGTTGCCGCCACGACCCCGATCGGTTCTGAGAACCTGCGCAACACCCTGCCACCGCGTCCCTCGGCGTCGTACTGGACGAGACGCCCATCAGAGAGCTCGGCGACTATGTGGTCCCCCGCCCACACGGCGCCGTACACAATGGCGGAGCCAGACGGCGTGATCGTGGCGCTGACCCGGTGAGTCGTGGTGTCAACCACCCGAAGAGGCTGGCTCGCCTGGTCGATCAGCAGCTTGCGGCCGTCGCGCGACCAGCCCAGAACCGGCGTCTTGCCCGTGGTCTTGGTTCCTGGCAGCCGCCACAGCAGCTTCGGAACGCTGGTCGTCGAGAAGACCATGAGGCTGTCGTCGGCTCCGAGCACAGCAAGCTTGGTGCCATCGGGGCTCGGGGCTGCGGCGGCGTACGCAAGTGCCAGACGCTCCGTCATGCCGGCGGCAACCGCGCGTGCGATGGGACATGGGCCGCCGGTCAGGTCAGCGCCGCCAGTGCACGCCTCAGTGCCAGCGCTCGTGAAGAGGTGGGGGATTCCAGCACTGGTGTACGCCGTCACCATGTCCGCGCCCGGCCCGGACGCTAGCGACGTACCTTCAGCCGGGCTGGGACCCACCTCCACCTCCGCTGGCAGATCCGGCAGCGCCCATACCCGAACGGTGCCGTCGGAGTAGCCGGTGACCACGCGGTCCCCGGGCGCGAGCGTCGGCACCGTCCCCGAGGCCCCCCGGCCGCCTGCCAGCACTCCCACAGGCCGGCCGTCGGAGGCTTGCCACACCTTGGGCTGGGCGTCAGGTCCGCCGGCAAGTAGCAGCGATCCGTCGCTGCTGAACAGCAGATTTGTCGTCGGCGTCCCCGACCTCGCCACCTGGTAGGACTGGCCGGTGACCGTCGCGACCAGCGTGATCTCACCAGAGATCGTGCCCCAGGCCCAGTGCCGGCCGTCGGATGCGAGCGTGGCGCTGAGCGCCGACGGAAACGTGCCATAGACCTGACCGTCCGAGACGCGCTGCACCTGCCCCGACCCGACCGCGGCCTGCTCGAGGACGGTGGAGCCGTCAGCGGAAAGAGACACGTCCTGGGCGCCCTTGGATCCGCTGACCGGTACGGGCGAGCTGCCTTGGCCGACCCAGGTCCGGGTGTCGGTGCCGACCGCGAGGGTGCCTCCATCTGCAGAGAGCGCCACCGAACGTGGCGTCTCGCCCATCGGGGCGAAATCACGAAGCGGCGTCGGGGTGGTCCCGTCGTGCGAGACCCGCACCTGCCCGTTCCCCATCGCGAGGGCGAAGCGCGAGCCGTCGGCGCTGACGACTCCGTCAACAACGTGCGGCACGTCCGCGGTCACCGAGACCATGCCTGCGGATGCCCTCCAGAGCAGGGCGTGCTGCCCCTTGGTGAACAGCACCCCGCGGTCGCCGGCGGCGTCGACACTCACCACACCCGTTGGTGCATCCGGCAGGGTCACCGATGACGCCTGCCGACCGTGGAACCATCCGCGAAGCCGGCCGTCGTCACCGACGGTGACGACGCCACCGTCCTGCTGGGAGATCGCCGCTAGCACCGGGGCCGATCCGGTCCGAACCGTCTCCCGGACCCGCGAGGCGGCCAACGCGGCGCGCAGGGCCGTCGCGGCCCGCGGATTCTGGTCGAGTTCCCAGGCATCACTGGCAAGGATCAGGGCGATCTCAGGATCGGCGGTCAGTTCCTGCTGCGACGCCACAGCCAGACGGCCGGACTCCGCCGCGTTGCGCTGCTCGATGGCGAGGTGTCGCTGCCACATCGCGAGCCCTGCCAGGATGAGGGCGACGGCCGCGAAGCCCGATACGGCCGCGAGCACGTGGCGCCGGCGGCGCCGCTCCGCACCTTGGGCGGCGGCGATGTACTCCGTTTGTAGGGGTACAGGCCGTGGGTCCTCGCCCGCGGTGGCCAGCCAGGCCTCCGCCTCACGGAGCTCGTGCCCACGCGGCAGATGCGATCGGTCGCGGCCGGCAGCCTGCCAGCGGGCCGCGTCGACCAGCCAGCGGGTGTGGTCTCGAACCCGTTCGTGGTCCGCGTCGATCGCCTCGAGGACAGCGTCAATGACCGCATCGGACTCCATCGTGACCGCGTCGATCCACTGCAGCGACCGCAGCTCCGGAGGGATGTCCTCGTACCGAATCTCCTCCAAGCGGACCGTGACCAACCGTTTGCCCTGGTCGCGTGCAATCTCGAACTCCCGGCGACACTCAGGCGAAGCCAGCCAGGATGATGTCAGGACAAAGACAACGGCACTTGCCGACTGGATGGCTTGGAGCAGCTCGCCGCGCCACTCGGCCGCCGGCGGTATATCCGCTGTGTCGAGCCAGAACGTGCGCCCGCGTGCGCGGCCGGCCGACACCAGCCAGGTCGCGAAGGCGGTGTGAGCGCGGCTGTACGACACGAACGCGGCGTCGGCCGGCGCAGCGGCCAGCGTCCCCTCGCTGGCTGTCGCACTGTCAATCGCGTCCACTCTCACCCCCTGAGTGAGGAGCGCACCGTGGGGCCGTTGATACCCGGCTCTGGTCAACGGCGGGCCCCCTGGGCGCAAGGGCGGCGGCCTCGACGTCGTGGGCGAAGCGAGGTCGCACGTCGTTGCTAGAGTCTGTGCGGATCACTGACAACTCGCCGCCGTGATGAACGTCATCAAAGCGCGCACGGCTCATGAGTGCGTGAGGCGTTGGCCCAGCAACCGCGCTCATCACATCCCCCGAAATGTTCACCGCTCCCCGCGGACGATGCAGCCTCCCCTTGCGCTGATCGGATTGAGCCCGAAGTGACCGGCACTCGGCCTTCGTCCACGGTAACCGCCACGAACGTCATGGGGTAGATGCTTGCCCGCAAGCGACCTGACGATCTCGATCCGACCTGGGGCTGAGCCTCGGACCTACATCGACGCCGGGGACGAGGGCAGGAAGCTGCTCGGGCGGGACCCCCTGGAGTGGGAGATGCCTGCTCAGGGCCACTCGGGTGGCGCGAGCATGTATCAGGCGCCGCCCTGGCGGCTCTTGGACCGTTGAGAGGCGACACTCAGGGGGAACCATGCTGGGGGGACGTGGCGTTGCGTATGTCGCCCCGGTCGGTACGGGCTGGACGGCACCTTCAGCGCCTCTTACCGATAGGTGTCTGATCCCTGCCTCGTCATGAGGACGGGGCTGCGACTCGGCACGCCGGAGAAGAATGCCTCCGAGGCTGGGCATGACTCCGGGGACCTGACGCGCGACGTAGCATCGTGGGCGCCAGAGGCGACGTCGTTTGTGGTCACCTGGGTCTGCTTTCTTGCGTTGAGTGGCGCGTGGCGTGCGAGCTCTTCGCCGATCGCCCTCACCATCTATGTCTCGATTGTTTGGACCGCCCCCGCGCTGATCTCCCTTCGCGGCATTGCCGGCGGTGTACAGACGATGTTCCGAATGCGGGAGGAACGGGCCAAAGCTGTCCGACTCGAGAGCGGTCTACTCATTCTCTGTGTCCCCACCGTCGGGCGCGAGGACATACTCCCAGCGCTAGAGCGCAGCATTGAGTCGTACTTGGCCATACTGCCGGCACACGTCGCGAGATTTCGGATCGACGTGGTGATAGACGAAGGAAGTCCGGCCGTGGAGGCTATCCAATGGTTCGCTGATCGGAGCCCCGATGTGCGGCTCATAGTCGTGCCGAAAGCGTACAGAACGGCGCGATCCACGAGATTCAAGGCACGTGCGAATCAGTACGCCAATGAGCTCAGGGTGGCCGAGGGCGAGTCGGCGGACGACGTGTGGGTTCTCCACATGGACGACGACACATCCATCGGAGTTGATACAGCGGTCGAGGTCGCCAGATTCGTGGAGGCGAACCCGCCAGGCGACGAGTCGAGACGTCACCTCGCCCAGGGGGTCCTTTCCTTCCCCCGCGAGCACTCCTGCAACAAGGTCATGTGGCTTGCCGACTCCGTGCGACCCGGTTGCGATGTGAGCCTGTTCGCTGTCGGTACTGGCCGCGGACACCCGCACGCTGGCCTCCATGGTGAGTTGCTCCTCGTCCGTGCGTCTGTCGAGGCCTCGATCGGATGGGACTTCGGCTCGCAATCTACGGTCGAGGACGCGGAGTTCGGTCTACGGTTCGCGCATCTCTACCCAGGCAGAAGCGGATGGATTCCGTGCCGAAGCTACGGCGCGTCGCCGGCGACCGTCGTGGACTTCTTGAGGCAGCGCGAAAGGTGGTTCGCCGGGCTGCTCCGCCTCTCGTTCCAACGGCACATCCCCTTGCGTCATCGAGCGTTGATCATCCATAACGTCATCGTGTGGTCGTTGGCACCGCTTGCATACCCGGGACTTGTCCTTCTGGTCGCGCACGCTGTCGGTGCGGGTGCGATTGCGCCCGTGGCGACCGCACTCCTGCCTGTCTGGGCCACCAATGTCGCCTTCGGGGTGTGGCTCTACTGGGAGGGGTTCAAGATCAACGTGGCCTCGAGTTCCACTCGGCCAGTCTGGTGGGAACGGTACGCCGTCGTGGGACTGATCCCGTACTTCGCCTTTCTCGAATGCCTGGCGATCGCGAGGGCAATATTCGGACTGATGCATTCGCGTGAGCCTAGCTTCGTGGTGATCGCGAAACCTCTGTGATGTCCCTAGGCCGGGCAATCATGATGGAACTCACCCATCAGCGCCCTGAAGCGCGTTGAGGGCGTACACGCTGTCGTCGAGACTCGCGCAATAGACGACGTCGCCGACGACGGTGGGCGAAGAGTCATCGATCGGACCTCCCGTCGCAAAGGACCAGCGCTTCCTTCCTGTCACGGCTTCCACGGCATAGATGGAGCGATCGGCGCTTCCGACGTAGACCAACCCGTCGCGGACAGTTGGCGACGAGCGGATGTATCCACCTGTAGGAAAGGCCCATCGCTGTCGCCCCGTGGACGCATCGATGGCGTACAGATGGTTGTCGGCGGATCCGACGTACACGACACCCTGGTCAACTGTGGGAGTCGAGTCGATCCCTCCCTGCGCCCCGAACTGCCAGACAGGCGTGCCATCCGACACATCGAGCGCCCACAGTTGCTGGTCGTCACCCCCGATCCAGAGCGTCCCGCCCAACACCGTGGCCGAGGAGTCCACCGTGCTTCCGGTCGTCCGGCGCCATAGTTGTACCCCATCGCTGGCGCGCACGGCGTACACGTTGTCGTCACGGCATCCGATGTACACGACACCGTCGATCACTGTGGGTGACGAATTGAAGCCAATCACCTCACCTTCCTGCGGCAATCCCTTGAAGAACCAGCGCCGGCTTCCAGTGTGTGCGTCGATTGCGTACAGCCGGTTATCACGACTACCCACGTACACGACACCACCGCTCACTGCGGGTGAGGAGTGGATCGTGCCTCCGGTCTTGTACGTCCACAGCCGGACACCGGACTCGCTATGAACAGCATGTAGGCGTTGGTCATTGCTGCCGACGTACACGACTCCTTCAGCAACAGCCGGGGTGGACGTTACCGGGCCGTCCGTGGCGTACTGCCAGATGCGGCGACCAGTCGAGGCATCGAATGCATACAGATGTCCATCGTTGCTCCCGATGTACAGGGTCCCCCCCGCAACCGTCGGCGAGGAGAAGACCTCGCCATTTGTCTCAGCGACCCACACTGGCGGAACCGGCCGATTGCGGAGGTATTCGACGCCAAGAGCGCCGCCACCGAGAGCGGCCGATCCTGCGAGTACCAGCATGGCCCGACGGCTCAGGGTGGGCACGTAGAAGCGGGGGACGTATTGGCGAAGTTCTTTGACCAGATGTGCTGTGTCCGATCCAAAGGATTCGCCGTCGATGCGCACGCCGTTTTGAACAACGAGCGAGTCTATGTCCTTGGGTAACTCGCCTGCAGTAGGCATCCTCGCTCCGTCGATGAGCACTGGGACAACGGGAACGTGCTGTTCAAACGCCTCCTTGATCTCGAGGACCACATAGTCGTTGGGATCGTCGAGGCGCCTCCGGCCCGACTCATCGGTGATAGTCGTCCACCGTGGGCCTATCAGGACAAGCGTCACCGAGCTGTCCTTCACTTTGCGTTTAACCGCTGCAACAAAGTCGGTACCAGCGCGGATGGAGTCGACGTCCATGAAGACGCGGGACTTCCCGAATTCCTCGCGCAGGTGATCGGCGAGCCGGCCGGCCGCATGCTCAGTCTCGGTGCGGCGATAACTAACGAAGACGCCCCCTTTGTCCGCCAAGGCACACTCCTCGTCATAGTCTCGGTCGCGCCGAGTCCATCGAGTCGAAGGGCCGATTCCTGCACATACAGAACGTGTCCCCCAGTGAAGGAGAGCACCAGCGACGCCGAGATACAACCCCTCCATCTCGACGGGCGCGGCGGTCCCGGGTGCGTGGGACGATCCCGGGATGGGTCAGGTGCCGGCAGCGACGCGGGCGCTGCGCGTCCTGCGCTTCCTGGCCAGCCTGCCCGATCCGGTGCCGCTCGACCGGATCAGCCGGGCCTGCGGCCTGCCGCGGTCGACGGCGTACCACCTCCTCACCGCGATGATCGAGGAGGGCTTCGTCGTCCACCTGTCCGACGAGCACCGGTACGGCCTCGGCGTTGCGGCGTTCGAGGTCGGCAGCGGCTACAGCCGCCAGGAGCCGCTGCAGCGGATCAGCCGCCGTACCCTGACGGACCTCGTCGACCGGGCCGGACAGACCGCGCACCTCGCGGTGCTGCACGGCCGCGACGTCTTGTACGTCGTGGAGGAGCGTGCTCCGGGACGGCCACCGCTGGTCACCGACGTCGGAGTGCGACTGCCGGCGCACCTGACCGCGAGCGGCCGGGCGATCCTCTCGGCGCTGCCGGCCGCGCAGGTGCGGGCGCTCTACCCGGACCCGTCGGCGTTCGTGGAGCGCCACGGCACCGGACCGCGGACCCTGAGCGCCCTGCGGGCGGTGCTGTCGGAGACCCGGCGACGCGGGTTCGCCACCGAGAGGGGTGAGGTCACGCCCGGGCTGGCGAGTGTCGCCGCCCCCGTGCTCGACCACAACGCCCACCCGGTCGCGGGGCTCGCGGTCACCTATCCCGAGGCCGACGCCCACGACGTCGCGCACCTCGCCAACGAGGTACGACGTGCGGCCGGGGCGCTCACGGCACGCCTGGGCGGACCGGCCTGAGAGAAACGCCACGGCCGGGCGACCCAGAAGTTACCAGCGGGTAGTATCGATGGTCGTCCGCCGATGACCGTGCGGCCCGATGCCCGTAGTGTCGTCGCCGAGCCACTATGACCGCGCTGTGACTGCTGGGAGTGACTGTGACCGCCGTACTGATCCTCGGGCTGCTGCTCAATGCGATCGCCCTGCCGATCGCCTGGCGCCGGGTGGGGTTCCTCTACCGCCTGATCTCCAGCGGCCAGCCCGCTCCCGACCGGGTCGAGGGCGTGACCGGCCGCGTCGGCGCGGCCGTCAAGACCCAGATCGTGGAGGTCTTCGGGCAGAAGAAGCTGTTGAAGTGGAACGTGCCGGGCGCTGCCCACTTCTTCGTGTTCTGGGCGTTCGTGATCCTGGCGACGGTCTACCTCGAGGCCTACGGCTCGTTCATCTCGCTGCTGTTCGGCGCGGACCAGCTCGACTGGGCGATCCCGGTGGTGGGGCACTGGCCGGTGCTCGGCTTCCTCCAGGACTTCATCGCGATGATGGCGTTCTTCGGGATCTGCACGTTCGTCTGGATCCGGCTCCGCAACGCGCCCCAGGACCTCGGGCGCCGGTCCCGGTTCTTCGGCTCGCACCTCTCGGGCGCCTGGATCACGTTGTTCATGATCTTCAACGTCATCTGGACGATGTTCCTGTTCCGCGGGGCCTCGTCGGCGCTGGGGAACCTGCCGTACACGAGTGGCGCGTTCATCTCCATCGGCGTGGGGAACCTGTTGGACGGCCTCTCGCACGGGGCGTTGGAGGCCCTCGAGGGCATCGGCCTGCTGCTCCACATCGGCGTGATGCTGGTGTTCCTGATCTTCGTGCTGAACTCCAAGCACCTGCACATCTTCGTGGCGCCGATCAACGTCCTCTTCGGGCGGCGTCCGGTCGCCCTCGGTGCGGTCAAGCCGATGATGTCGGCCGGCAAGCCGCTCACGCTGGACGACATCGAGGACCTGGACGAGGACACGTTGCTCGGCGTCGGCTCGATCACGGACTTCAGCTGGAAGGGTCTGCTCGACTTCGCCACCTGCACCGAGTGCGGTCGCTGCCAGTCCCAGTGCCCGGCCTGGAACACCGAGAAGCCGCTCTCGCCGAAACTGCTGATCATGGACCTTCGCGACCACGCCCTGGCGTCCGCGCCGGCGGTGCTCGCCAGGAACGGGAACCGACCCGAGGGCGCCGTGAAGGAGCTCGAGCGCCCGCTCATCGCTGACGAGTCGGCGTACGGCGTGATCGACCCGGACGTGCTGTGGTCCTGCACCAACTGCGGTGCCTGCGTCAACCAGTGCCCGGTGGACATCGAGCACGTCGATCACATCATCGACATGCGCCGCTACCAGGTGCTCGTCGAGAACAACTTCCCGACCGAGCTCAACCAGCTGTTCCGCGGCCTCGAGGGCAAGGGCAACCCCTGGAACATGTCGGCTCAGGGCCGGATGGACTGGGCCAAGGGGCTCGACTTCGAGGTGCCGGTCGTCGGCGAGGACCTGGAGTCGATGGAGTCCGTCGACTGGCTGTTCTGGATCGGCTGCGCCGGCGCCTACGAGGACCGCCAGAAGAAGACCGTCCGCGCCGTGGCCGAGCTGCTCCACCTCGCCGGCATCTCCTTCGGCGTCCTCGGCAACGGCGAAACCTGCACCGGCGACCCAGCGCGCCGGGCCGGCAACGAGTTCGTCTACCAGGGCCTGGCTGCTCAGAACGTGGAGACGCTGGGTGGGATCTGGCCCGAGCACCAGGTCAAGCAGGTCGTCACGACGTGCCCGCACTGCCTGAACACCCTGAAGAACGAGTACCGCGAGCTCGGGCTGGAGCTCGACGTGGTCCACCACACCCAGCTGCTCAACCGGCTCGTGCGCGAAGGAAAGCTCACCCCGATCACCAACGGACAGCGAGCCGGGAAGCGGTCGATCACCTACCACGACCCCTGCTTCCTGGGTCGCCACAACCAGGTGTACGCGCCGCCGCGCGAGCTGCTGCAGGTGCTGCCGGGCGCGTCGTACGTCGAGATGGAGCGCAGTCAGGAACGGTCGTTCTGCTGCGGTGCCGGCGGCGCCCGGATGTGGATGGAAGAGACCATCGGCGAGCGGATCAACAACAACCGCACCCGCGAGGCTGTGGGCACCGGCGCCGACCAGATCGCCGTCGGCTGCCCCTTCTGCCGGGTGATGTTGTCGGACGGGCTGGCCGCCGAGCAGGCCAGCGGGGCCGCCCGCGAGGAGGTCGAGGTCCTCGACGTCGCCCAGATGCTGCTGGCGTCGGTGAAGGGCGACTCCGCCACCCGAACCGTGGCCGAGGCCCCGTCGGTGGTCGAGCAATCGTCGGTCGAGCCCGTCGAGACCCCGCCGGCCGAGCCGCAGGCGCCATCGGTCGAGCCCGTCGAGACCACCACCACCGGCAGCTCCCTGTTCGACGTCAGCCCCGAGCCCGAGGAGGAGGCTTCGTCGGTCGAGCCCGTCGAGACCACGGGGCCGACCACCGGCGGCTCCCTGTTCGACCTCGGCGAGCCCGAGACCCCAGCTGCCGAGCAAGAGACTTCGTCGGTCGAACCCGTCGAGACCACGGGGCCGACCACCGGCGGCTCCCTGTTCGACCTCGGCGAGCCCGAGACCCCAGCTGCCGAGCAAGAGACTTCGTCGGTCGAACCCGTCGAGACCACGGGG
>JAFMQY010000166.1 GCA_017354415.1 Nocardioides sp. | reverse complement strand
TGGTTCACCCTCGACGGCGACGGCGCGGTGGCGGCCGCGCAGCAGGCGGCCGCGGAGATCCGTGGCGGCGCCTGGCGGGGACCGCTGCACGGGCTGCCGGTCGGCGTGAAGGACCTCTTCGACACGGCGGGCTTGCGGACGACGTACGGGTCGCCCCGGTTCGTCGACCACGTCCCCGAGCGGGACGCCGCCGTCGTGACCCGCCTGCGCGACGCCGGAGCGGTCATGCTGGGCAAGCAGGCCACGCATGAGTTCGCCTGGGGAGGACGCACCGACTCGCGGTACTTCGGTCCCACCCTCAACCCCCACGACCCGACGCGGATCCCTGGCGGCTCGTCAGGGGGCGGCGCCGCCGCGATCGTCTCGGGTTCCGGGCTCCTCGCGATCGGCTCGGACACCGCGGGCAGTGTCCGCATCCCAGCGGCTCTGAGCGGCTGCGTGGGATACAAGCCGACCCGAAACTGGTGCCCGCTCACCGGTGCGTTCCCGCTGGCTCCGTCGTTGGACCACGTCGGCCTGATCACCCGGACGGTCGCCGACGCCGCCACTGCCTTCCAGGCGCTCGGAGGAACCTTGCATGCGCCGCGTGGCGCGCCGTTGCGCGTGGGCCTCCTCGTCGGCGACGCGGACACCGTGCTCGTGCCCGCGATTCGCGAGGCGCTGCACACGGCTGCCCGGATGCTCACGGGGTCCGGCGAGGTCGTCGAGCCGGTCGCCCTCACCCGAGTCGACGAGAGCGTCCGGGCGATCCTCGAGGTCATCCGCAGCGAGGCCGGGCGGGTGCACCGGGACGCCTACCGGGCCGATCCGGACTCGTACGGCCGCGATCTGGCGACGCTGCTCGAGATGGACCCGATCTCCGCGGACGAGCGCGCGGCGGTCGAGGGCGACGTACGTCGAGCGGTCGGCGAGGCGGAGGGGCTGCTGCGCAGCTACGACGTTCTGCTGGGCGCCACCGTCCCGGTGACCGCACCGCGCATCGGTCAGAAGCGGGTCACCGTAGCGGGACGGCACCTGCCGGTCGAGCTCGCGCTCACCCGGCTGACGTCGTTGGCGGACGCGGGCGGGATGCCGGCGCTCTCGGTCCCGTTTCCGGCCGAGGATCTCCCGATCGGGATCCACCTGGTCGCCGCCCGGGACGACGACGGCACGTTGCTGGCCGCGGGAGCGGCGCTGGAGCGAGCGCTGGCCGAATAGGCGTCGTCCTGCCTCAATCTCTGACCAGCAGGGGTGATGAGGGGTCGGTGTTGTCCACGACCACGTCCGCCCGCACGCGAGGACGGCACTGCTGCTCGTAGATCGCCTGCGCGTCGAGGTAGCGGCGCTGGTCGGGGTGATCGGGGTCGTCCGGCACACCGTCCCGGGTGGCCATCCGCGCGAGCCGCACGGCGGTCTCGGCGTGTACCCAGATCACGAGGTCCCAGGCGTCAGCGAGCTCGGGCCGTTGGGCGAACACGCCGTCGACCAGCAGGACCCCGTGCTCCGGCACTGCCGCTGCGGGTTCGTCGACCCGGGCGTCGGTCGCGAGGTCGTGCCGGCGCAGACGGTACGGCGTGCCTGCGCCGCGCCGCCACGGGTCGAGCAGCTCACGACGTACGGCCTCGAGGTCGAAGCTGCGCTCCCACACCGTCCGGCCGGTGCGGCCCAGCTCGTGCCGGAAGGCCCGCGGATGGTGGAAGTCGTCGAGACTCGCCCGCACGGCTCCCGACACGAGGGGAGCGAGGTCGTCGGCCAGCATCGTCTTGCCGGCCCCGTCGGCCCCGTCGACCGCGACCAGCACCGGACGAGCCGGTCGCGGGACCCGGGCGACGACGCGCGCGAGGACGGCTGCGCGGGCCGGGACGTCGGGGGCTATGAGGCGTCCTCGTCGCCGCGACGGCGCCGCTGCTGCTCGTCCCACCAGCCCTTCGCGGAGCCGAGCCAGCCGGCCGTGTCGTGCAGCAGGCGGCCGAGGGTGTCCTGGGTGTCGCGGAATGCGGCGGAGTAGCTGTCGGCGGCCTGCTGGGCGGCCTCGGTGAGCTTGGCGTCGGCGTCCTGGTCGCGGGTGGGGTAGGTGCCGGCGAGGACTGCCGTGTAGGCGCCGGAGTCGACCCACCGGCGGAGCTCGGCCGCCCGCGACACCGGCATCGGGTGGCTGCGGCGCTCGAGGAGCAGCAGCTTGAGGACCGAGTCGCGGATGTCGCTCGACGCGTCGTACTCCGCCCCCTGCTCGAAGAACGACGTCGGGTCGAGGTCTTCGAGGTGACCGCCGCTGGCGGTCTTCATCAGCGCGCGGTACGCCACGGCCGGGTCCTGGGTGGCCAGGAGGCCGGCCCGGTCGGCCGACAGCTCGGACTTGCGCTGCCACTCCATCAGCGCGGCGACGATCATCCGCAGCCCCACGCCGCCGAGCGGGATCGAGCCGAGGATGCCGCTCAGGCTGAGCAGACGCAGCAGGATCGTCTGGTAGACGGCGTGGCCGCTGAGCGCGTGGCCGAGCTCATGGGCGAGCACCCAGCGCAGCTCCTCCTCGTCGAAGAGGTCGACCATCGAGGAGTTGATCACGATGATCGGCCGGTCCATGCCGATCGTCATCGCGTTCAGGAACGGGTGTGCCTGGACGTAGAGCTCCGGCACGCTGGGTGCGTCGAGGGTCGCACACGCCTCGTTGAGGGCTCGGGCGAGCGCCGGGAACTGTCGCTCGTCCACCCGGATCGCGGACCCGAGGTACACCAGCCGCACCGCGCGCTCGTTGATCATTCCGGACATCACCTTCACGACCCGGTCGAATCCCTTGAGCTTGCGCAGGGCGACGAGCGCGCCTCGATCGGCGGGATGCTCCCACGAGCGGGAGCTGATGTTGCGCAGAACGACCCGCGCCCGCACGGGCCGTGACTCCGGGGACTCCGACATGGCTGCAGTCTGCCGCACCACCGCCCCCCGCGCCGTACCCCTCGGGTCGTCCGCCCGACGCCGACGTAGAACCCGGCGTCAAGCGGACGACCCGAATAGATGCTTCGGTCGTCCGCGCGAGACCGGGCAAGAGGCCGGCGTGGGGCGGACGACCCCGGTTCAGGACTGACGCATCGGGATGCGTACGCCGCGCTGGTCGGCCACCTCGGCGGCGCGGTCGTAGCCGGCGTCGACGTGGCGGATCACGCCCATCCCCGGGTCGTTGGTGAGGACCCGCTCGATCTTCTGCGCGGCCAGGTCGGTGCCGTCGGCGACGGTGACCTGGCCGGCGTGCAGCGAGCGGCCCATGCCGACACCGCCGCCGTGGTGGAACGAGACCCAGGTCGCGCCCGATGCGGTGTTGACCAGCGCATTCAGGATCGCCCAGTCCGCGATGGCATCCGAGCCGTCCTTCATCCCCTCGGTCTCGCGGTACGGCGAGGCGACCGAGCCGCAGTCGAGGTGGTCGCGCCCGATCACGATCGGTGCCTTCAGCTCGCCCGACGCCACCATCTCGTTGAACGTGAGGCCGGCCAGGTGCCGCTCGCCGTACCCGAGCCAGCAGATCCGCGCCGGCAGCCCCTGGTAGTGGACCCGCTCCTCGGCCATCGTGATCCACTTCCGCAGCCGCTGGTTCTCGGGGAACAGCTCGAGGATCGCCCGGTCGGTCGCCTCGATGTCCGCGGGGTCGCCGGACAGCGCCGCCCAGCGGAAGGGTCCCTTGCCCTCACAGAACAGCGGCCGGATGTACGCCGGCACGAAGCCCGGGAACTCGAACGCCCGGTCGTAGCCGCCCTTGCGCGCCTCGTCGCGGATCGAGTTGCCGTAGTCGAACACCTCGGCGCCGGCGTCCTGGAACTCCACCATCGCGCGCACGTGCGCAGCCATGGACGCCTGGGCGTCCTTGGTGAAGCCCTGGGGGTCACGCTCGGCGGCGTCGTGCCAGTCCTCGAAGGACACCCCGATGGGCAGGTACGACAGCGGGTCGTGGGCCGAGGTCTGGTCCGTGACGACGTCGATCGGCGCCTTCATCTCGAGCAGCTGCGGCAGCAGGACCGCCGCGTTGCCGAGCACGCCGATCGAGAGGGGCCGCCGCTCGTCGCGGGCGACGATCGCCCGGTGCACGGCGTCCTCGATCGAGTCGGCCTGCTCGTCGAGGTAGCCGTGCTCGATCCGACGCGTGATCCGCGACTGGTCGACGTCGATGCAGATCGCGACGCCGTCGTTCATGGTGACCGCGAGCGGTTGGGCTCCACCCATGCCGCCGAGCCCGGCGGTGACGGTGATGGTCCCGGCCAGGGTGCCGCCGAAGCGCTTGTCGGCGACGGCAGCGAACGTCTCGAAGGTGCCCTGGAGGATGCCCTGCGTGCCGATGTAGATCCACGAGCCCGCGGTCATCTGGCCGTACATGATCAGGCCCATCTCGTCGAGCGTGCGGAACTCCTCCCAGCTGGCCCAGTCGCCGACCAGGTTGGAGTTCGCGATCAGCACGCGGGGAGCCCACTCGTGGGTGCGCATCACGCCGACCGGCTTGCCGGACTGCACGAGCATGGTCTCGTCGGGCTCGAGGTCGCGCAGGGTCGCGACCAGCGCGTCGTACGCCTCCCAGGTGCGGGCGGCCTTGCCCGTCCCGCCGTACACGACGAGGTCCTCGGGACGCTCGGCGACCTCGGGGTCGAGGTTGTTCATCAGCATCCGCAGCGGCGCCTCGGTCTGCCAGCTCTTGGCCGACAGCTCGGTGCCATGGGGTGCGTGGATGGGCAGTCTTTCGTTGGTCGAGCTTGTCGAGGCCATCAGCTCAGCTCTCCGATCTGGTCTTCGACGGCGGACAGGACGGCACCCGAGGCGACCAGCGCGACGGTGGTCTCGATCTCGGGCGAGAGGAAGTGGTCGGGGCCGGGAGCACCGACGCCGTGCTCACGCAGCAGGCGTACGACGGCTCCGGTGGCCGGCGCGGGCGTGGTGCCGGCCGTGACACCGGTCGTCGTACGCAGGTCGAGCCCGCGCGCCGCGGTCAGCAGCTCGATGGCGAGCACCCGGCTCAGCCCGTCGACCGAACGCCGCAGCTTGCGGGCGGCGTTCCACCCCATCGACACGTGGTCCTCCTGCATCGCGCTGGAGGGGATCGAGTCGACGCTGGCGGGCACGGCGAGCCGCTTGAGCTCGGAGACGATCGCGGCCTGGGTGTACTGCGCGATCATCAAGCCGCTGTCGACGCCCGGGTCGTCGGCGAGGAACGGCGGCAGGTCGTGGTTGCGCGCGCGGTCGAGGAAACGGTCGCTGCGCCGCTCCGAGATCGACGCCACGTCGGCGGCGACGATCGCGAGGAAGTCGAGGACGTAGGCGATCGGGGCGCCGTGGAAGTTTCCGTTGGACTCCACACGCCCGGGCCCGTCGGTGGTGTCCGTCGAGACCACGACCGGGTTGTCGATCGCCGACGCCAGCTCGCGTTCAGCGACCGTCGCCGCATGGTCGACGGTGTCACGCGCCGCCCCGTGGACCTGGGGCGAGCAGCGCAGGGAGTAGGCGTCCTGCACCCGGTGCACCCGGTCCTCGCGATGGCTCGCCATCACGCCCGAGTCCGCGAGGATCCGTCGCAGGTTTGCCGCCGAGAGGCCCTGTCCGACCTGCGGCCGCAGCGCCTGCAGGTCGGCTGCGAAGACGCGGTCGGTTCCCATCTGCGCCTCGACGCTCATCGCCGCGGCGATGTCGGCCGTGCGCAGCAGGCGGCGCAGGTCGGTGATCGCCAGGACGAGCATGCCGAGCATGCCGTCGGTGCCGTTGATCAGGGCGAGGCCCTCCTTGGCGCCCAGCTGCACGGGCACCAGCCCGGCGCCGAACAGGGCGTCGCCGGCCGGCATCAACGTGCCGTCTGCGTCGCGGACCTCGCCCTCCCCCATCAGCACCAGGCCACAGTGGGCCAGCGGCGCCAGGTCGCCGGAGCAGCCGAGCGACCCGTACTCCCGCACCACCGGCGTGATCCCGGTCGACAACAGTGACGCCATCAGCTGCGCGGTCTCCCGTCGTACGCCGGTGTGCCCGGTCGCCAGGGTCGAGAGGCGCAGCAGCATCAGGCCGCGCACCACCTCGCGCTCGACCTCCGGGCCGGAGCCCGCGGCATGCGAGCGGATCAGCGAGCGCTGCAGCTGCTCACGCAGCTCGGTGGGGATGTGCCGTGTCGCCAGGGCGCCGAAGCCGGTCGAGATCCCGTACGCCGGCGTGGGTGCGGCGGCGAGCTCCTCGACGACGCCCCGGGCACGGTCGATCGCGGCCAGCGCGTCGTCGGTCAGCTCGACGGCCGCCGCTTCACGCGCCACCGCGACGACGTCGTCGAACGAGACGGGTCCCACGCCCACACGCACGGTCTGCATGTCTCCATCCAACTCCGTGGCGACGAGCCGGGGCCACCGCCGCGAGCCACCTGCTGTCTGGGATCCGAGACATCCGCCACGGCGAGTGCAAGCCGCCAGACCCGTTCCCTCGCATGCCCGCCGTGCGAACGGGTACGGCGCTGGAAGCTGAGTCGAACGTGGGAGGACTGCCATGCCCGCCTGGTTGATCTGGGTCATCGTGATCGTGGTGATCGTCGTGGTCGCCGCCGCGCTCTTCGCCATGATGAGCAGACGTCGCTCCGTGCAGCGCCGCGAGCGCGCCGAGGCGCTTCGACAGGAAGCCACCACTCAGGCGTCCGGACTCACGGAGTCCCAGCGGCAGGCCGAGGAGGCCCGCGCCAAGGCCGACCTCGCGAGGGCCGAGGCCGAGCGAGCGGAGGCTCGGGCGAGCACCGCCGAGCAGAGCCACCAGGTGGAGCAGGCCGGCTACGAGGACAAGCTCCGCCAGGCCGACCGGCTCGACCCCGACGTGAACACCAGGGCCAAGGACTACGAGCCGAACGTGTGGGACGACCAGCGTTCCGAGGCGCCGGGCACCGAACACGAGGGGACCGTCCCCAGGGACACCGTCACCGAACCGACCGCGACCGGGACCGAGACTCGCGAGACGACCCTGCCCGAGTCGAACGCGACGGACGGTGGTGAGCCCCGGCGTCCTCCTGAGTGACCGCCGCAACGGATGCCTGGTGGGGTCCCTCACTCCTAGACTGGCCATGAGCGGGGACGGGGTGCTCGTGGAGCTGTACGACTCGGGGTCAGCACCCCTGTGGAGACCGAGGGCAGCACCCAGGGGCTTCGCACCGAGCTCCTGGGACTCGAGGAGGTCTCGGAGGTCAGCCGCGCCGAGGCCGGCCCGCCACCGCCCGGCGCCCGTGGCGTCGACGTCGCAGCCCTTGGCGCGTTCGTCGTTGCGGTAGAGCCGGCGATCGGCGCCCTCTCGCGGATCGTCTCCGTCGTACGCGACTGGCTCGCACACCGCAGCGGCGGAGCCCAGGAGTGCCAGACGGTCCGGGTCACCGTGAACGGTCAGAGCATCGTGTTGGGCGCGGCCACTGCGGCGCAGCAGCAGGCCCTCGTCCACGAGTTTCTCCACGCCGCCGGGGCTCCGGGCCACTCAGCGTGAGCCCCAGGCCGGCGGTCCGAGATCCCCGGTCGGGAGATTCTGCGCAGGCTGGGCATCGTCGGCCGCGGACGCGGTGAACATCTGGTACGTCGCACCGGCGCGGTTCGGCGAGTCCGTGACCAGGTAGGCGAGGGTGCGGCCGCTCGGGTCCCAGGCGGGGAAGTCGGCCTGAACTCCCCGTCTCGTCCAGGGTCGAGCGGTGGATCCCAGCGGTGGAGGAGCGACCATGATCCGCCCCGGCGCGTTGGCCAGTTGCTGGGACTCGACGTAGACGAGGCCGTCCTGGTCGGACCAGTCGGGATTGTGCGCATACCCCGGACCTGACGGGACGGTTCCCTGCACCGTGCCGTCCGGGATCGAGACCTCCACCAGCTGGCTCCCGGAGTCTTCTTCCTGCCCGACGACCACCGTGTGGTCGTCCACCCAGGTGAGGCCGCAGCAGACCCAGTCCGCCTTCAGGACGAAATGGGCAGGCGTCTCGGTGGATGCGACGGCGAGCCCGAGCGTCGTCTTCCGATCCTTGCAGATCAGGGCCAACTGCTTCCCGTCAGGGCTCCAGGAGGGGCGAAAGGTGGTCGGGCAATCGGTCCCCGGCCCAGTCCCGGGCACGACCGTGTCCTGGCTGCTGCCGTCGGCGCGGACCACATGTGGAACCGAGGCGACGAGAGGGTTGCCTCCCGGCCACTCGAGATAGCTGAACCACTGACGATCCGGGGAGATGCCGGGCCCCTTGACGTTTCCGAGCGGCATGGTCGACAGCCGGCCCGAGTCGGCGTCGTACGTCATCAGCTTGTCGCCGATGGTCAGGAGCATGGTCGACGTGCCGAACGCCTTCTCGTTGCTTCCGCCTCGTTCGCGGATCGCGAACAGGGCGCCCACCAGGATCAGGGCAACACATGCTGCGGCCACCGGCACCCTCCAGCGCCGCCATCCCGGCGTACGACCTCGATGCGCAGCCGAGCCGTCGGGGCCGGAGGTGCCCTCGTCCGGGGGGAGTACCAGAGTCGCTGGCTGAGCGTCCTCCTTCGGCTTCTCCTCCCCGGCGCTGGTCTCGGGAGCGCGGTCCACGTGAGCACGGTCCTCGGTTGTCATGTGGGTCGGTGCGGGATCGGGGCGATCCGGCGGAGGCGGGACCTTGACGGGCGCGTTCGCGCGACCGGTGTCGGGCTCGGTGCCGGGCTCCCTCACCGGCGCATGCTCCTCGGCGTCCCGGTCACCCGCAGGGTTCTTCGCCGATGGCCTCAGCCTGCTTTCGACCGTCTCGTCTATTGCCCGGAGCAGCCTGTCGACGTCGTATTCCCACCTTGAGTCCGTCACTTCGGCGGCGTTGAACTCCAGGAGGTCGACGATGGAGGGTACAAGGTCGCGCTCTGTCGGCATAGGAACACGTTCTGCGTGTCGTGCTGGGCGTAGCGAACGTCCTCCTGATGCGCTTTGAGGGCTTGGTGTCCCATCGCAGAAGGAGGACGTTCATGGGCA
>JAFMQY010000165.1 GCA_017354415.1 Nocardioides sp. | reverse complement strand
CACCACCCTGCTCATGGTGTCCGCCTCGGAGAACGCCGACCGCCTGGCCGAGCACCGCACCTTCGTGGACGCGGCGGCGGACGCCGGTGTGCAGCACGTCGTCTACACCTCGTTCGCGGGTGCGGCGCCCGACTGCACCTTCACCCTCGGCCGCGATCACTGGGCGACCGAGGAGCACATCCGGGCCCGGAGGCTGGGCCACACCTTCCTGCGCGACAACTTCTATCTCGACTTCCTGCCCGACATGACGGGCGAGGACGGTGTGATCCGCGGTCCGGCGGGGGACGGGCGGATGGCCGGAGTCGCCAGGGAGGACGTCGCCCGGTCCGCGGTTGCGGTGCTGCTCGACCCGCCGGCCCATGTGGGCACGACGTACACGCTGACCGGTCCGGAGGCGCTCACCATGACGGAGGCGGCGGCGATCCTCGCCGAGGGGACGGGGCGCGACATCACCTTCCACGACGAGACCGTGGAGGAGGCGTATGCGTCGCGGCTCCGCTGGGAGGCGCCGGCCTGGCAGTACGACGCGTGGGTGTCGACGTACACCGCGATCAAGGCCGGCGAGGTCGCCGAGGTGACCGACCACGCACGCCGGCTGACCGGCCGCGAGGCGGTCTGTCTGCGAGACCTCCTGCGGGCGGGGACTCTTGCCTAGGGTCCGGTGCGAGGACGTCTCGGAGGCGATCGCGCCGCTCGACCCCGGGTACGCCGACCTGCTCGACCGTGTGGTCGACGTGGCCGCGGACGACGAGCGGGTGCGGGCCATGTGGCTGACCGGGTCGGTGGGACGCGGCGTCGCGGACGCCGGGAGCGACCTCGACGTCGTGCTGACCGTGACCGACCCGGCGGCGTACGGCGATCCGATCACATGGGCGGTGCTCGACCCGGTGATCACGACCCCGATCCCCGGCCGGCCCGGCTGCCGGGCGTTCACGACGCGGCTCGGGCTGCGTCTGGACCTGCTGCTCGAGACGCCCGCCGACCTACCTGGCTCGCCGTACACCCATCGTGTGCGCGTGCTCGACCGTGACGGGCTCGAGCCGCCGGCGCCCGTCGACGACCGCCGTGGACCCGACCTCGGACGGATGCAGGAGCTGGTGACAGAGTTCCTGCGGCAGAGCGCGATCTTCCCGGCTGCGGTGGTCGCGCGGGAGGACTGGCTGCTCGGGCAGGTCGCGGTCCACAACTACCAGCGGCTGCTCTACGACCTCGTCGTGGAGTCCAACCGGCCGTTGCCGTCCATGGGGATCAAGCAGTGGAGCCGTCGGCTCACCCCGGAGCAGCGCGACCTCCTGTCCGCGCTTCCCGCACCGGCGGCGGACCGCGACTCGGTGGTCAGGGCGATGGCCGCCGCACGCGAGGCGCTGCGCACGCACGGCCGGGCCGCCCTCGAGGCTGCCGGCGGGGTCTGGCCGGACGACGTGGACGCTGCCCTCGCGGCGTACTGGGAGCGGCAGGGGCTGTGAGCCCTCTAGCTGGGCCGTGTCCTCCCTGCTCCATGGCCAGGGCGCTTCCCTCGGACCTCCGGGTAAGGCGTCGAGGGGCTCACCCGTGCGACCTGGCTCCGGTCAGCCCGGAGTGCGGCCCCAGGCGCTGCACAGCAGAGGAATCATGAGGGTGGTGCGCGGGTCGGCACCCGTCTCCCGAGCACGCCGTTCGAAGCTCTCGATGTCGATCTCCTCCTCGGTTGCGATGCCGTGCGCGATGATCGCCGGCATCAGGGTTCGGATGATCCCGGCCAGCAGCTGGTAGCCGGTCGCGTCCGCCCCGCTCTCGACCGGTGCTGCCGCCACGGCGCCCTCCGGGACGACGCCGGAGCGGACCAGAAGGTCGTTCAGCTCGAGACCGAAATCGGTGGGGAGTCCGGACGCGCGGAATGCCTCGATGAACCAGGAGTTCCACACCCGGAACTCAGGGCTCTCGGGTCGCTGGAGCGCCGACGACATCGAGAACTCCTGGAGTACGACGATCCCTCCGGCCACCAGGCTGCGCGACAGCCGGCGGAGCACGGCGGCGGCGTCGGGCAGGTACATCGCCACGAGACGACCCGTGAGCGCGTCGTACGCCTCGGCGGGCTCCCACGTCTCCAGGTCACCGACCTCGAACCGCGCCTGGTACCGCCCCGTGGCCTCGGCGGCCCGCCTGGCGACCTCGAGCGGCGCCGGGGCGGCGTCGACCCCGACCACCTCACCAGTGGGGCCGACGATGTCGGCTGCGACCAGCGAGACGCCGCCCGTCCCGCAGCCGATGTCGAGCACTCGCATTCCCGGCCGGAGACCCGCCTGGAGCAAGGCATCCCGTGTGGCGGGTGCGTAGTGACGTGACTGGGCGTCGAGGCGCGCCAGCTCCGGTGGCTGCGCTCCCAGGATGTACTCGGTGGCTTGCTCGATCATGGTGTCCCCCCTGACGAAATCGTTCGGGAGAGAATGGCAGGACGGCCGGCCGGGGTCGTGGAGACGGTGTGGAGATCGTGAGGAGATCGGCAGCTCAGGTGATCGTCATGCCTCCGTCGACGGCGAGGGTCTGGCCGGTGATGTAGCCGGCCGCGTCAGAGGCGAGGAAGACCACGGTGGCGGCGATCTCGGCGGGGTAGCCGGCCCGGCCGACGAGAAGGCGATGGCTCATCGCCTCGAGGTATCCCTCCGGGTACTGGTGGGTCATCTCCGACTCGAAGAAGCCGGGCGCGACGGCGTTCACCCGGATGCCCTTCCGGCCGGTCCACTGCTGGGCGAGGTCGCGGGTGAGGCCGATCAGCCCGGCCTTCGAGGCGGCGTACGCCGCCTGCGGAAGGCCGGCGGTGGTGAGGCCGAGCACCGAGGAGATGTTGATGATCGACGACCCCCGGCCGCAGGCCTGCGCCATCCAGTAGCACCCGTTGAGGTTCACGTCGATCACCGACCGGAACTGCTCCGGCGTCTCGCGGGACGCCGGTACGGCGGTGCCGACGCCGGCGTTGTTGACGAGGACGTCGACCCGGCCGAGCTCGTCCATGGCCGCCTGCACCAGCGCCGTACAAGCGTCCGGGTCGGAGACGTCGGTCGCCACCGCCACGGCCCGCCGGCCGGCCTTCCGCACCAGGTCGGCGGTCTGCTCCAGCCGGTCGGTACGGCGTGCCCCGATCACGACGTCGGCGCCGGCCTCCGCCAGGCCCTGGGCGAACGCCACACCGAGGCCCGAGGAAGCGCCGGTCACGATCGCCACTCGGCCGTCGAGGCGGAACAGGTCGAGCGAGCTCATGGCCGCATCGTAGGGGTCACCCCTGGGCCGCCCCCGGTCCTACCCCGGCCGACGGGACTCCCGGACCCGTCGTGTGCTGAAGTGGAGTCACACCACTCGAGGAAGGCCCAGGACACCCATGTCGCAGAACCCGTACGCCGCCCCGCACGGATCCGTGTCGCCCGGCGAGGAGCGCACGATGGGCACGCTCGCCCATGCGATCCCCCTGGTCGCGATGGTGGTGAGCGCCGGCCTGCTCGGCTTCGTCGCCTCGCTCGTCCTCTACCTGATCTACAAGGACCGCGGCCCGTTCGCCCGCGAGAACGCCGCCAACTCGCTGAACATCCAGATCACCATGGGCATCGTGATGCTGGTCTCGATCCCCTTCATGCTGGTCCTGATCGGGTTCCTCACCTGGGGCATCGCGCTGGTGGTCGCCTTCGTGCTGCACCTGTTGGGCGCGCTCAAGGCCAACCGCGGGGAGTGGTGGCGTCCGCCGTTGACGCTGCGTCTCGTCCACTGACCCATCCGGTTTCGCAGTCCCTCTCCTGGGTACGACGGTCCGTGGGGACGACGCCCCTGTCGTCGCCTGGCTAGGGTCCGTCCCGCCGCCCCCTGGGACGACTCGGGAGGTCTGCAGATGGAAGTCTTGGCGTCGTCGCCCCTGCGCTTGAGCACGACCTGGGTCGACTACCTATTGATCGCGATCTACTTCGTCACCGTGCTCGGGATCGGGATGGCTGCTCGCGCGCAGGTCTCGAGCAGCATCGACTTCTTCCTGTCCGGCCGGTCGCTGCCCGCCTGGATCACGGGCCTGGCATTCATCAGCGCCAATCTCGGCGCGGTCGAGATCATGGGGATGTCGGCGAACGGCGCGCAGTTCGGCATGTCGACCTTCCACTACTACTGGATCGGCGCCATCCCGGCGATGCTCTTCCTCGGCGTGGTGATGATGCCGTTCTACTACGGCTCGAGAGTTCGCTCCGTGCCGGAGTTCATGCTCCGCAGGTTCGGGCCCACGGCGCACCTGGTGAACTCGATCAGCTTCGCGGTCGCCCAGATCCTGATCGCCGGTGTCAACCTCTACCTGCTCGCGACCATCGTGAACTCGCTCCTGGGCTGGAACATCTGGTTGTCCACCGTGGTCGCGGCGATCATCGTGCTCTCCTACATCACCCTCGGCGGCCTGTCGGCGGCGATCTACAACGAGGTGCTCCAGTTCTTCGTGATCGTGGCGGCGCTGCTCCCGCTGACGATCCTGGCCCTGAACAAGATCGGCGGCTGGAACGGCTTGACGGACGCGATGGACAAGGCCGGGTCAGGCGACCAGGTGCGGTCCTGGCCAGGCACCGATCTCACCGGCTTCAGCTCCTCGGTCTGGTCGGTCGTCGGCATCGTGTTCGGTCTCGGCTTCGTGCTGTCCTTCGGCTACTGGACCACCAACTTCGTCGAGGTGCAGCGCGCGATGGCGTCCAAGGACATGAACTCTGCCCGCCGGGCGCCGATCATCGGCTCGTTCCCGAAGATGTTCATCCCGTTCATCATCATCCTGCCGGGCATGCTGGCGGCCGTTCTGGTCACCTCGCTCTCGGACATGAAGTCCAAGGGCGCCGAGACCGGCGCCGGCGGGATCACCTACAACGACTCGCTGCTCCTGCTGATCAGGCAGCTGCTTCCCAACGGCCTTCTCGGCGTGGCGATCGCCGGCCTGCTGGCCGCGTTCATGGCAGGCATGGCCGCGAACATCTCAGCGTTCAACACCGTGACCAGCTACGACCTCTGGCAGACCTATGTCCAGAAGGACAAGCCCGACCACTTCTACACGACGTTCGGGCGCTGGGCGACGGTGGTTGCGACTGTGCTCGCTATCGGCACGTCGTACTTCGCGAGCCAGTACCCGAACATGATGATCTACCTGCAGACCCTGTTCGGGTTCTTCAACGCGCCCCTGTTCGCGACGTTCATCCTCGGCATGTTCTGGAAGCGCATGACCTCCGCTGCGGGTTGGACCGGTCTGGTCGCAGGCACGGTCTCGGCCGTGGTCGTGGCGGTCCTCTCCGAGGACGCGCTCGGGTCGGCCAGTGTCGGCGTGCTGCCCGTCAGTGGCCAGGGCGCGGCGTTCGTCGCGGCCGGTGCGGCGTTCGTGGTGGACATCGTGGTCAGCATGGTCGTGACCGCGGGCACGAAACCGAAGGAGGAGTCGAAGCTGCGCGGCCTCGTCTACTCGCTGACGCCACGGGATGACCTCGCCGACGACCACGCGGATCACTGGTGGCTG
The DNA here is from genome assembly GCA_017354415.1 of Nocardioides sp. GTDB lineage: Bacteria > Actinomycetota > Actinomycetes > Propionibacteriales > Nocardioidaceae > Nocardioides. The sequence goes on along the minus strand of JAFMQY010000165.1, from coordinate 3,461 downwards.
TCCCCGGTCAAGCTCGCCGGTGTCTCGCTGGTGATGGTCACCATCCTGAACGTGATCTTCCACTAGAAGGTGAGGACATGAAGAAGGCCGGTCTTTTCGACATCCGGAACATCATCGGACTGCTGCTCCTGGTGTACGGCGTCATCCTGCTGATCGTCTCGTTCTCGACCTCGGCGGCCGAGAAGGCCCGCGCGGACGGCATCAACGCCAACCTCTGGGTGGGGCTGGTCCTCACGGTCGTGGGGCTCCTGATGATCCTGTGGGCGCTCACCCGCCCGATCGTGGTCGACGAGGAGGCTCTGGAGGCGGACAAGCGCGCCGTGGAGGAGGCGGCCGGGCGGCGTACCCACGACGATCCGAGCGTCTGAGGCGGGGTTGGCGGCGAGGGCCGCACACTGACTGTCGTGCCGAGGACGTCTGGTGCACGGGCGCAGCGACGTTTCGGTTACCATGGATCCATGCTGAGCAGCCTGCTTCTTCGACAGCCGCGCTGACGTCCACGTCACGCGGCTACCCCTCCGTGCGAGGGGTTTTTTCATGTCTCAGTGAATGTGCGTGAATGTCGATCAAGCAGAGCAAGACCGGAGAGCGAAACCATGAGTCACGAGCAGGTCGAGACCCCCGCCGCCGAGGGGGGCGCCGCGACGTACGACGTCGAGGTCATGCAGGAGAAGTGGTACCAGGCCTGGGAGGACCTGCAGCCCTTCCGGGCGAGCGATGACGTCGTGCGGTCCGGCACGCGCGAGAAGCGGTACGCGCTGACGATGTACCCCTACCCGTCCGGCGACCTGCACATGGGTCACGCCGAGGTCTTCGCGCTGCACGATGTCATCGCCCGGTACTGGTGGCAGCGCGGCTACGAGGTGCTGAACCCGATGGGGTTCGACTCGTTCGGCCTGAACGCCGAGAACGCCGCCATCCGCGACAACGAGCACCCGGCGACCTTCACCTACGCCAACATCGGCGTCTCCACCGAGTCGGCCAAGCGGTTCGGCGCGAGCTTCGACTGGTCGCGGACGTTCAACACCAGCGACCCGGAGTACTACCGCTGGACCCAGTGGCTGTTCCTGAAGTTCTACGAACGCGGCCTGGCCTACCGGAAGAAGAGCCCTGTCAACTGGTGCCCGAACGACCAGACCGTGCTGGCCAACGAGCAGGTGATCGACGGGCGGTGCGAGCGCTGCGGCGCCGAGGTCACCAAGCGCGAGCTGACCCAGTGGTACTTCCGGATCACCGACTACGCCCAGGAGCTGCTGGACTGCCTGGACGACCTGGCGCCGACCTGGCCGGAGCGGGTGATCACCGCCCAGCGGAACTGGATCGGACGCTCCGAGGGGGCGCACGTGACGTTCCCCGTCTCCTCGGTGGTCGAGCCGGGCGACGAAGGAGCCCGTGTCGAGACCCACGACGACATCACCGTCTACACGACGCGTCCTGACACGCTTTTCGGTGCGACGTTCATGGTGGTGGCGGCCGACGCTCCGCTGGCCGGTGAGCTGGTCACCGAGGGGCAGCGGCCGGCGTACGACTCGTACCTGGAGGAGGTCCGCAAGTCCACCGACATCGACCGGCTGTCGACGGACCGGCCCAAGACCGGCGTCTTCCTGGGCGTGCACGCGACCAACCCGGTGACCGGCGCGCAGATCCCGGTCTACGCCGCCGACTACGTGCTGGCCGACTACGGCACCGGCGCGATCATGGCCGTGCCGGCTCAGGACCAGCGCGACTGGGAGTTCGCCGAGGCCTTCCACCTGCCGATCGTCCGCACCGTCCAGCCGCCCGAGGGCTGGGAGGGCGAGGCGTACGTCGGGGAGGGCCCGGCCATCAACTCCCACAACGACTCGGTGTCACTGGACGGGATGGGCGTCGACGAGGCGAAGCGGACCATCATCGACTGGCTGGAGGCGCAGGGTGTCGGCCAGGGGGCGGTGAACTTCCGGCTGCGCGACTGGCTGCTGTCGCGGCAGCGCTACTGGGGTGCGCCGATCCCCTTCATCCACTGCGAGAAGGACGGCGAGGTGCCGGTCCCAGAGGACCAGCTGCCGGTCGTCCTGCCCGAGCTGCGAGGCCAGGACCTGACCCCGAAGGGCGTCTCGCCGCTGGCGGCCGCGGAGGAGTGGGTCAACGTCGAGTGCCCGCGCTGCGGCGGGCCGGCGAAGCGGGACAGCGACACCATGGACACGTTCGTGGACTCGTCCTGGTACTTCCTGCGCTACTGCTCGCCGCACGACGACACCCAGGCCTTCGACCCCGACCTGGTCGACCTGTGGAGCCCGTGCGACATCTACATCGGCGGCGTCGAGCACGCCGTGCTGCACCTGCTGTACTCACGGTTCTTCACCAAGGTGCTGGCCGACATGGGGCTGCTGAAGTTCCGGGAGCCGTTCTCGGCACAGCTGAACCAGGGGATCGTCATCAACCAAGGCGCCAAGATGTCGAAGTCCAAGGGCAACGGCGTCAGATTGGGGGAGCAACTATCGGCGTACGGCGTTGACGCGGTGCGGCTGACCCTGGTCTTCGCAGGCCCGCCCGAGGACGACATCGACTGGGCCGACATGTCGCCGAGCGGCTCGCTGCGGTTCCTGCAGCGTGCCTGGCGGCTGAGCGGTGACGTGACCGCCGCAGCGGGGGCCGACCCGGCGAGTGGCGACGTCGCGCTGCGCAAGGTCACGCACAAGACGCTGCGCGAGTGCGAGCAGCTGGTCGAGAGCCACCGTTTCAACGTGATGGTGGCGCGGGTCATGGAGCTGGTGAACGCGACCCGCAAGGCGATCGACGGCGGATGCGGCCCGGACGACCCGGCCGTGCGCGAGGCCGCCGAGGCGGTGGCGATCGTGCTGTCGCTGGTGGCGCCGTACACCGCGGAGGAGATGTGGGAGCGCCTGGGGCACCAGCCCTCGGTCGCCCGCGCCGGCTGGCCCGTGGTCGACGAGGCGCTGCTGGTCGAGGACTCGGTCACCGCGGTCGTGCAGGTGCAGGGGAAGGTGCGGGCGCGGCTGGACGTGCCGCCGACGATCAGCGACGCCGACCTGGAGGCTGCCGCACTGGCCGACCCGGCCGTCGTACGCGCGATCGACGGGTCGACGGTCCGGCGGGTCATCGTGCGCGCACCCAAGCTGGTCAACATCGTCGTCGGATAGCCGGCGTCCTTCGGCTAACGTCGGGAGCATGCCCGGGAAGGCGGTGGTGGTCACCGACTCGACGGCATCGCTGCCGCCGGAGGTCGCGCGCGAACGTGGGATCGTGGTGGCGCCGCTCCAGGTGGTGATCGGCGCGACCGTGTACGACGAGGGTCCGGACGGCGCCACCCCGGACATGGTCGCGGAGGCGCTGAGGGAGTTCCGGCCGGTCAGCACGTCGCGACCGTCACCGGCGTACCTCCTCGAGGTGTACGAGAAGGCGGCCGCCGACGGAGCCACCGAGATCCTCTCGGTGCACCTGTCGGCGGAGATGAGCGGCAC
>JAFMQY010000053.1 GCA_017354415.1 Nocardioides sp. | reverse complement strand
CGTGCTCGGCGTGGCCGTCCCGATGGCGAGTGCCGTCGCCGACGTCGCCGGGGCCCGGCGTGACTACATGGACGAGTCCGGCGGGCGCTACGTGCACGTGATCGCCGACGGCTCGATCGGTCGCAGCGGAGACATTGCCAAGGCGATCGCGTGCGGCGCGGACGCGGTGATGATCGGCTCGCCGTTCGCTCGCGCCAGCGACGCGCCCGGTCGCGGCTTCCACTGGGGGGCGGAGGCCCACCACGCCCAGCTCCCGCGCGGTGAGCGGGTCGAGATCGGCAGTGTCGGCACGCTCGAGGAGATCCTGTTCGGCCCCTCGCGGGTAGCCGACGGCACCATGAACATGGTCGGCGCGCTCCGTCGCGCGATGGCGACCACCGGCTACACCGAGGTCAAGGAGTTCCAGCGGATCGAGGTCGTCGTCTCCTGAACGAGCGGCCACCAAGGGCAAAAGACCGCCGCCCGACGTCCGTGGCAGCGGATTAGTCACTCCTGGGGATTGTGTGAGGGTGCGTCGGTGGCCCACCCTTCCAGGACAAGTGGCCAGAAAATCGTGCGCGTCCCCTCCGGGTGGCGTCGTACCGTGACCTGAAAGTGGTCACACAAGGGGGGATGACCATGTCGTTTGCTGCTGCGACGCGCACGTCGCACGACAGCCGCTGGGGTCAGCGAACGCCGCTGACCCTGCACCTCGATCACCTCGCGGTCGAGGGACTCATGTCGGCGCTCGGGCGCCGCCCGGACGGGCCGGGCCCACGCGCCCTGCCCCCCGAGCTCGCCCGGCTGACCGATCGCGAGCTGACCGTGCTCCGCGCGATGGCCACGGGGGCGAGCAACGCCGAGATCGCCGCCGAGCTCTACCTCTCGGTGGCGACCGTCAAGACCCACGTCGCTCGGGTCCTGTCGAAGCTCGGGCTCCGCGACCGGACCCAGGCGGTCGTCTTCGCCTACGAGTCCCGGCTGGTCGTGCCGAGCTGACCTCGCTCGGCGGCCAGGGCGCGCACCCAGTCGCCGAACAGCGCGACGGTGTCGGGCATGAACTCGACCTCCGGGTCGGCCATCCGTGCGAGGAGCTGCTCGACGCCCAGCCACTCGCCGTACGCCACCTCCTCGGGCTGGGTCGTGATCGGTCCGTCCCAGGTCGTGACGTAGCGGAACGCGTGGTACGACGTGTGGTCGTCCTGGTAGTCGGCCTCGCCCAGCGACACGACCTCGGAGGTGACGCCGAGCTCCTCCGCGAGCTCGCGACGCGCCCCGTCGAGCGGGTCCTCCCCGTCGAGGACGACCCCGCCCGCGGTGAAGTCCCACCGCGACGGGTAGACGTCCTTGGTGGGGGTGCGGCGATGCACGTAGACCCTGCCGTTCGGATCCCGGACGAGGATGCCGGTGGCGGCGTGCCGCAGGTTCTGGGCACGCATCACCGACCGGGGGGCACTCCCATGAGGACGTCCCTCGTCGTCGTACAGTGCGACCAGCTCATCGTCCACGGAACAATGAAACCCGAGGTCCGCGACCCGGGTCGTGGTCGGGTCGTGGGCCGCGAGGTTGAGAGGATCGAGGCGTGGCCCAGTCGAGTGCCCTCGGTCCCGCGGCGCGGGAAGGCGCCCTGAGGTGCCTGTCCGCCACCTCGGCCGACGACCCGCTCGACGTCCTGGTCGTCGGCGGTGGCGTCGTCGGCACCGGTGCCGCCCTGGACGCCGTCACTCGCGGCCTCTCGGTCGGGCTCCTCGAGCAGCGCGACCTGGCCAGCGGCACGTCGTCCCGCTCGAGCAAGCTGGTGCACGGCGGCCTGCGCTACCTCGAGATGTTCGACTTCGGCCTCGTGCGCGAGGCCCTGGAGGAGCGGGGGCTCCTGCTGACCCGGCTCGCGCCACACCTGGTGCGGCCGGTGCCGTTCCTGTATCCGCTCCACCGTGCGGTCGAGCGGCCCTACGTCGGCGCCGGGCTCCTGCTGTACGACGCGCTGGCCGCGCTCGGGCGGTACGAGATGGGCGTCCCACGCCATCGCCACCTCTTCCGGCGCCAGATCGCCCGGATCGCGCCCGACCTGCGCACCGACAACCTGACGGGCGCGATCCGCTACTACGACTGCCAGGTCGACGACGCCCGTCTCGTCGTCACCCTGGCCCGGTCGGCCGCTCGGCACGGGGCGCTGGTCGCCACCCGGACGCGGGTCACCGGCTTCCTCCGCGACGGTGACCGCGTGGTCGGGGTGACCGCGGAGGACCTCGAGTCGGGCACGCCCCTGGAGGCGCGGGCACGGGTCGTCGTCAACGCGACGGGGGTGTGGACCGACCAGGTGGAGGGGCTGCTCGGCCGGACACCGGTGCTGAACGTCGAGGCCAGCAAGGGCATCCATCTCGTGGTGCCGCGCGACCGGATCCGGTCGGAGTACGGTCTGCTCACCAAGACCGAGAAGTCGGTGCTGTTCGTGATCCCGTGGGGGAGGCACTGGATCATCGGGACCACGGACACCGCCTGGGACCTCGACCTGGCACACCCGGCCGCGTCGCGCACCGACATCGACTACCTGCTCGGGCACGTGAACACGCTGCTCACCGTGCCGCTCGACCACGACGACGTCGAGGGCGTCTACGCCGGGTTGCGGCCCCTGCTCGCCGGCAAGCCCGGCCGGGGGGTGGGGTCGGCCGGGGAGGGCGAGGCCCGGTCGGCCACCCAGAGGGTGTCGCGCGAGCACACCGTGGTCAGTCCGGTCCCGGGCCTGGTGCTGATCGCCGGCGGCAAGCTCACGACGTACCGGATCATGGCCCGCGACGCCGTCGACCTCGCGGTGCGCGACCGGCACGACGTACCGCCCTCGCAGACGGAGCGGGTGCCGCTGCTCGGCGCCGACGGCTTCCTGGCCCGGACCAACCAGCGGGTCGCCCTGAGCCGGCGGCACCGGCTCGAGGTGGGCCGCATCGACCATCTGCTCGGGAGGTACGGCGGGCTGGTCGACGAAGTGCTCGACCTGGTCGAGCACCAGCCCGAGCTCGGATCGCCGCTGCCCGGCGCCGAGGACTACCTGTCGGCCGAGATCGTGTACGCCGTCACCCACGAGGGCGCGCGCCACCTCGACGACGTCCTGGCCCGTCGTACCCGGATCTCGATCGAGACCTTCGATCGGGGAACGGTCGCGGTCACCGCCGCCGCCGACCTGATGGCGGCCGCGCTGGGCTGGGACCGGGCCCGCCGCGACGACGAGGTCGACCACTACCTGCGCCGGGTCGAGGCCGAACGCCAGTCGCAGGAGAAGCTCACCGACCAAGAGGCCGACGAGGCCCGCGTCAGCGCCCCCGAGATCGTGTGAGGCCGGACACATGCCAGTTGTTACTCGGGGGTAGCCGGGTGTGGGGTGGAGACATAGTCTCGGGTCCATGAGTGACCGGCACCCGTCCTCCGGCCCCCTCGTCGAGGGCCCTCACGATCCCGAGCACGACCCGACCGCGTCGTACGCGCTGGACCGGGGATACGTCCAACGGTTGACCGAGCGCCTGGTCGCGACGACCGGGGAGACCGTCGAGGTCCGGTCCCCGATCGGTGGCCAGCCGCTGGCGCACATCCCCCAGTCGTCCGACGCCGACGTCGAGGAGGCGTTCCGTCGGGCACGCCGGGCGCAGGCGGAGTGGGCCCGGACGACGATCGACACCCGCGCGGCCGCCCTGCTGCGACTGCACGACCTGGTGCTCGACCGCCAGGAGGAGATCCTCGACCTGATCTGCCTCGAGTCCGGCAAGGCCCGCAAGCACGCCTTCGACGAGCCGATGCACATCGCGTTGACGGCTCGCTACTACGCACGCACGGGCCACGAGCACCTCGACTCCAAGCGGGTGCGAGGTTTGATCCCGGGATTGACACGGGTCGAGGTCAACCGCCTGCCCAAGGGCGTCGTGGGCGTCATCTCGCCGTGGAACTACCCGTTCACGATGGCGCTCTGCGACGGGCTGCCGGCCCTGCTGGCGGGCAACGCCGTGGTCGCGAAGCCCGATGCGCAGGCCATGCTCTCGGCGCTGCTGGCCGCCGAGTTGCTCGCGGATGCCGGGTTCCCCGAGGATCTCTGGCAGGTCGTGGCCGGGCCCGGCTCGGAGATCGGTCCTGCGCTGGTACGCCGTGCCGACTACATGCAGTTCACCGGCTCGACGGCCACCGGCCGGTCGGTCGCCCAGGGTTGCGCCGAACGCCTGATCGGCTGCTCACTCGAGCTCGGTGGCAAGAACCCGATCCTGGTGCTCCGCGACGCCGACCTCGAGAAGGCCGCCGAGGGCTCGGTACGCGCCGCGTTCTCCAACGCCGGCCAGCTCTGCGTCTCGATGGAGCGGATTTACGTCGCCGACCAGGTCTACGACCGGTTCCTGGAGCGTTTCGTCGCGCGCACCGAGGCGATGACCCTCGGCGCGACGCTCGCCTGGGGCAACGACATGGGCTCGCTGATCAGCCGGCAGCAGCTCGAGACGGTCACCCGGCACGTCAACGACGCCGTAGCCAAGGGAGCGCGGGTCCTCACCGGGGGCCGGGCGCGGCCCGACCTCGCACCGTTCTTCTACGAGCCCACCATCCTCGAAGGCGTCACACCGGCGATGACCTGCTTCGGGCAGGAGACCTTCGGGCCGGTGGTCTCGGTGTACCGGTTCCACGACGAGGCCGACGCGATCGCACGGGCGAACGAGGGTGAGCTCGGCCTCAACGCCTCGATCTACAGCCAGGACGGACGGCGCGCACGGGCGATCGCCCGCCACATCAGGTGCGGCACGGTCAACATCAACGAGGGCTTCGCAGCCTCCTTCGGCAGCCTGGAGGCCCCGATGGGTGGGATGCGCCAGTCCGGCCTGGGCCGGCGACAGGGCAGCGAGGGCGTGCTGCGGTTCACCGAGACCCAGTCGGTGGCGACCGAGCGGCTGATGCGGATCGCCCCGTCGTTCGGCATGTCGGACGAGCTCTACGGCAAGGTGATGACCGCGAGCCTGCGGATCCTGAACAAGCTCGGTCGCGCATGAGCAAGCCACGAAACCGCTCACTGCGCTCGCGCTTCCACGGGGAGCCCGCATGACCCCCGACTACGACGTCCTGGTCGTCGGCTCGGGCTTCGGCGGCTCGGTCACCGCGCTCCGCCTCACCGAGAAGGGCTACCGGGTCGGGGTGCTCGAGGCGGGCGCGCGTTTCGCCGACGACGACTTCGCGTCCACGTCGTTCGACACCAAGCGCTACCTGTTCCGCCCCGAGATCGGCTGCTACGGCATCCAGCGGATCGACGCGCTCAAGGACTGCCTGATCCTGTCCGGCGCCGGCGTCGGCGGCGGCTCGCTGGTCTACGCCAACACCCTCTACGAGCCGCTCGAGCAGTTCTACGACGACCCGTCGTGGAAGGACATCACCGACTGGCGCGCCGAGCTCGCGCCGTACTACGACCAGGCGAAGCGGATGCTCGGCGTCTCGGCCAACCCGCGGCTGAGTCCCTCCGACGAGGTGATGAAGCAGGTCGCGGAGGATCTCGGGGTCGGCGAGACGTTCCACGCGGCACCGCTCGGGGTCTTCTTCGGTGGCCCCGGTGTGCAGCCGTCCGACAGCGTGGCCGACCCGTACTTCGGCGGCGTCGGGCCCGAACGCAACCCGTGCCGGCACTGCGGCGAGTGCATGACGGGCTGCCGGCACAACGCCAAGAACACGCTGGTGAAGAACTACCTGTACCTCGCCGAGCGGAACGGCGCGAAGGTACTGCCGTTGACCACGGTCACCCGCATCGCTCCCCGCGAGGGCGGCGGGTACGACGTCCACGTGCGCTTCACCAAGGCCAAGCTCCGCCGCGCCGGCTCGACGCGGGTGCTCACCGCCGGCCAGGTCGTGCTCGCTGCGTCGGCGCTCGGCACCCAACGCCTCCTGCACCGGATGAAGGACGAGGGGCACCTGCCCGGCCTGTCCGACCGACTCGGCTACCTGTCGCGCACCAACTCCGAGTCGATCCTGGGCGCGATCGCTCCGGACACCAGCGTCGACTACAGCCAGGGCACCGCGATCACCTCGTCGTTCCACCCGGACGCCTACACCCACTTCGAGCCCGTCCGCTACGGCAAGGGCAGCAACATCATGTCGTTGCTCCAGACGGTGCTCACCGACGGCGACCTCGGCCCCCGCTGGCGCACCTGGGTGAAGGAGATGTGGAAGCAGAGGTCGCAGGTGCTCGACCTCTACGACATGAAGCACTGGTCCGAGCGCACCGTGATCGTCCTGGTGATGCAGAGCCGCGACAACTCCATCACCCTGTTCACCAAGGCCGGGCGGCTCGGCCGGCGGGTGCTCACGTCGCGGCAGGGCCACGGCGAGCCCAACCCGACCTGGATCCCGATCGCCAACCAGGCGGTACGCCGGATGGCCGAGATCATGGGCGGGACGCCGGGCGGCTCGATCGGCGAGCCGTTCAACATGCCGTTGACCGCGCACTTCATCGGTGGGTGCACGATCGGCGACTCGGTCGACACCGGCGTGGTGGATGCCTACCAGCGGGTCTACGGCCACCCCGGTCTGCACATCGCGGACGGCTCGGCGATCTCGGCGAACCTCGGTGTGAACCCGGCCCTGACCATCACCGCCCAGGCGGAGCGCGCGATGGCGTTCTGGCCCAACCGGGGCGAGGCCGACCCGCGGCCTGCCCTCGGCACGCCGTACCAGCAGATCTCGCCGGTGGCGCCGGCCACCCCCGCCGTCCCCGCGTCAGCCCCGGCGGCGCTGCGGCTGCCGATCGTGTCGGTCTCCTGAGGCCCGGAGGACCCGCCGCGCCGCGTAACTCCTGGATGCGGGCGTCGTTGAGCGGTCAGATCCCGCCGTCGATCTCCCTCCCAGGGGCGGGACCTGGTCCGACGCTGCTGAGTGGGGCGCGGACCCCCAGAGCCCGGCCTCCCTCCCTGATCGGCCGGGCTCTGGCGCGCTCGTAGAAGTCATGGACTACCCCTCCGCCCTGTGGATAGTCCGCGCTCGTCTCGGTAGTCCCTGACGATCCGGTCGGTTTCCGGCCGGTGCGACGACAGTTTCGTCAGGGACTATCCGCCGAGGGCGGAATCATCCACCACCGCCGATAGGCTGCGGTCATGTCGCGAGCCACGGGCGAGGCGGAGCACGACCTGGTCCTCGTCGTCGACTTCGGAGCGCAGTACGCGCAGCTGATCGCGCGGCGGGTGCGCGAGGCCCGTGTCTACTCCGAGATCGTGCCGCACACGATGCCCATCGCCGAGATGCTCGAGCGCCGGCCGGCCGCGATCATCCTGTCCGGCGGACCCTCGTCGGTGTACGCCGAGGGTGTGCCCGCGATCGACACCGAGGTGTTCTCGGCGGGCGTCCCCGTCTTCGGCATCTGCTACGGCTTCCAGCTGATGGCCCAGGGCCTCGGGGGCGCCGTCTCACCGACCGGCGCGCGTGAGTACGGCCGGACGCCGGTCAAGGTCGACCGCGCGGGCACGCTGCTGGCCGATCTTCCGGCCGACCACACGGTGTGGATGTCCCACGGTGACTCGGTGATCGCCGGACCACCCGGCTTCGACGTGCTCGCCTCGACCAGGGTCACTCCGGTCGCGGCGTTCGAGGAGACCGGTCGTCGCCTGGCCGGGGTCCAGTGGCACCCCGAGGTGCTGCACACCGAGCACGGGCAGCAGGTGCTCGAGCACTTCCTGCATCAGATCGCCGGCTGCCGCCCCACCTGGACGATGGTCAACATCGTCGACGAGCAGGTCGCGCGGATCAGCGAGCAGATCGCTGACGGCCGGGCGATCTGTGCGCTGTCCGGTGGGGTCGACTCCGCGGTCGCCGCCGCCATCGTGCAGCGAGCGATCGGCGACCGCCTCACGTGTGTGTACGTCGACCACGGGATGATGCGCTCCGGCGAGACCGAGCAGGTACGCCGTGACTTCGAGGCGGTGTTCGACAAGCTCGACGTGGTCGAGGCCGCCGACCAGTTCCTCGGGGCGCTCGAGGGCATCCACGACCCCGAGGAGAAGCGCAAGATCATCGGCCGGGAGTTCATCCGCACCTTCGAGGCCGCCGAGGCTCGCGTCTTCGGTGACGCGGCAGCCGGTGACACGGCGTACCTGGTCCAGGGCACTCTCTACCCCGACGTCGTCGAGTCCGGAGGGGGAGCGGGCGCCTCCAACATCAAGTCCCACCACAATGTCGGCGGCTTGCCCGACGACCTCCGGTTCGAGCTCGTCGAGCCGCTGCGCACGTTGTTCAAGGACGAGGTGCGCATGGTGGGCGAACAGCTCGGCCTGCCGCCGACGATGGTGTGGCGCCAGCCGTTCCCCGGTCCGGGCCTGGGCATCCGGATCATCGGCGAGGTCACCCGCGCGCGCCTCGACATCCTCCGCGCCGCCGACCTGATCGCCCGCGAGGAACTCACCTCAGCCGGTCTCGACCGCGACATCTGGCAGTTCCCCGTGGTGCTCCTCGCCGATGTCCGCTCGGTCGGCGTGCAGGGGGACGAACGCACCTACGGCCACCCGGTGGTGCTGCGCCCGGTCACCTCGGAGGACGCGATGACGGCCGACTGGGCGCGCCTCCCCTTCGATCTGCTGGAGAGGATCTCCACCCGGATCACCAACGAGGTCGCCGAGATCAACCGGGTCACCCTCGACCTCACCTCCAAGCCCCCGGGCACCATCGAGTGGGAGTGAGCCACCGACTCTGACCCGCGGTTCTCGACGCCCGTCCTCCGGATGGCGCTCCCCGAGGACCCGGTGGGCCGCTGGCTCAGGAGTGACAGGCGAGCAGCGGACCGCACTCGGGCTCGTGAGCGACCCGGGCCTGGGCCGGACTGCCGGCGAGGGTGATCGCGAGTACGGCGGTGAGCCAGACCGCGATCATCGAGCGGGTCAGTGCCTGGTGGTGGCGGCTGTGCATGCGGGATCTCCCCCTTTGATACTGCCGCCCCGGGGTGGGACGGTCTTGACGAGATCGAGACCGAGACCGTCAGGGCTGGCCGAGCTGGAGGCCGGAGTGCAGCGAGCGGTGGTACTGCGAGTTGGCCTGCTGGTTCGGCATCTGGATCGTCGGGGCGGGCGAGGTGTCCCCGCCGCTGTGCTGTGCCACCAGGATCAGGACGGTGACAATCGCCAGGGCGACGACGGCTGCACCGACGACGGCGAGCGTGGAGATGTGTCGGGTGGTGTCGGGCTGGGCGGCGCTCATGGGTGGTTCCCCCGTTCGTGGGCCGGTGTCTCCGGCCCTCGTCACCTCAGGCTCGCCCTAAGACACGCTCGGCACATCGGGAGAATGCCTGATCCTCGGCAGCCGGGTACCGGGCTGCCGAGCGCCTCCGGTGGAGGTGCTCCACCGCGGGCACCGTGAGGTCATGCGTCGTCCTCGCCGTACTGAGCGGCCTTCCTCCGCTCGAGCCGCCAGTGGATCTCGTGAGTGGTCGGGTGCCGCCATTCCCACAACCGGTACTCGAATCCGGGTAGCAGCACGATCGGGATCGGATCCGGGGATGCCGGAGCGACGGCTCCCACGACGATCCTCGCATCGGTCGGGATGAAGGGCGACTGAGCGGGCACCGGCGCCGTGTGGATCTCCACCGGGTCTCTATAGGGGCGCGCCATGCGACGGACGGTAACACAGGGGCCCTTGTGATCCCCTATACAAACAATTTAGAGTTACTATACATCAATGATAGAGTACCCAGCGGAGTGAGATAGGGTCCTCCCTGCTCAGGCGAGCCTCGAGGGACGCCTGGTCATCAGCGACTCCTCTGAGTCAAAGACTCCCGGCCTGGCCTACGTGGGGGATGGGCCAGGCCGGGTCACACACGCGCACCACCGCGCATCCCGAGGTGCCGACGGTCGATCAGTGGTGATGCATCCGTTCGAGCTCCCGGTCGACGTCCTCGTCGGTGATCTCCGTGCGGAGGAACGCGTCCCAGGCGTGCATGACCAACCCGATGCCCCAACCGGCGATCGGGAAGATCGGCCAGAAGAAGCCTCCGGGAAGGGTCGTGGCCCAGATGACGACGAGCAGGGTGTTCACCAGGAGGTAGAGCAAGCCGGGGACCAGCGCGTGTAGCCACCTGCTGGCGAGGGCTAGGTTGGGCTGTGACCGGCGCGGGAGGGCGCGTCGGCGAGACCCACGACGTGAGCACGAGAAGAGGACGACCATGACGCAGTACGCCGTGACCGACCCACGCACCGGGGAGCGGGTCAGCGACGTCCCGACCGACACCGACGAGCAGGTGCTCGAGGCTGTCGCGTCGGCGTATCGGACATTCAACGCCTGGGGGCGGACCAGCAGCGTGGCGGACCGCGCGGCGCTCGTGCGGAGGGTCTCCGAGCTGCACACCGAGCGCCGCGAGGCGCTGGCCGAGTCGATGAACCGCGAGATGGGCAAGGTGATGGACGATGCGCTGGGCGAGGTGGACTTCAGCGCCGCCATCTACGCCTACTACGCCGACCACGCCGAGCAGTTCCTCGCCGACGAGCCGATCGACCTGCTCGAGGGGGAGGGCACGGCGGTCATCCGGCGCCGGCCGCTCGGCGTGATCCTCGGGATCATGCCGTGGAACTACCCCTGCTACCAGGTGGCCCGCTTCGCCGGTCCCAACCTGACCGCCGGCAACACGGTGGTGCTCAAGCACGCCCCGCAGTGCCCGGAGTCGGCCGCCCAGCTGGCCAAGATCTTCTCCGACGCCGGGTTCCCCGAGGGCGCGTACGTCAACATCTACGCCTCGAACGAGCAGATCGAGCAGATCATCGGTGACCCCCGCGTCCAGGGCGTGTCGCTGACCGGCTCCGAGCGCGCCGGCGCAGCCGTCGCCGCCACCGCCGGCCGTCACCTGAAGAAGGTCGTGCTCGAGCTCGGCGGGTCCGACCCCTTCCTGGTGCTCGGCTCCGACGACATGGACGCCACCGTCGACGCGGCCGTCGCGGCCCGGATGGAGAACACCGGTCAGGCGTGCAACGCCGGCAAGCGGTTCATCGTCACCGACGAGCTGCACGACGAGTTCGTCAGCAAGTTCACCGCCAAGATGCTCGGCCAGGAGCCTGCCCCGCTGTCCTCGCTGGCCGCGGCCGAGCGCCTCGAGGGCCAGGTCAGGTCCGCGGTCGCCGCCGGTGCGCACCTCGAGACGAACGGCGAGCGCAACGGCGCGTGGTACCCCAGCGGTGTCCTGACGGGCGTCAGCCCCGACAACGAGGCATTCCGGCAGGAGCTGTTCGGTCCGGTCGCGATGGTGTTCCGCGCCAAGGACGAGCAGGAGGCGATCGAGCTCGCCAACGACACGCCGTACGGCCTCGGCTCCTACGTCTACACCAACGACCCGGAGCAGGCGGCGCGGGTCGCGGACCAGATCGACGCCGGCATGGTGTTCGTCAACGGCGTCGGCGCCGAGGGCGTGGAGCTGCCGTTCGGTGGCGTGAAGCGCTCCGGTTTCGGCCGCGAGCTGGGCCGGTTCGGCATCGAGGAGTTCGTCAACAAGAAGCTGATCCGCACCGTCTCCTGAGCAGCCCTGCGCCTCACGTCTCCTTCGTGGCGGCAGCTGCCGGCTCGGGCTCCTTCTCGGCGGGAGGGGTCCGGGCCAGCAGTTCGACCACCAGCAGCACGAGCGCGGCGATCAGGATGAGCCCGAGGGTCCAGGTCCCCGTGGGGTGGGCCCTGAGGACGTAGATCAGGATCACCACGCCGGCGACGATCCAGCGGATGGCGACCTTGTAGGTGCCCAGGAAGAGACCGACCGGCCCGGTCTCCAGCCCGACCTGGTCCGACCGGTGTCGCAGCGCATCGAACGCGTGGTTCGCCCCGGCCCGGACCCGTGACGGCGCCGGACCCGGGCCGGCTACCCACGCGACGACCGCGATCGCGAGGAACAGCACGAGGACCGACCGCAGGCCGAGCCGGATGAAGCCCACCAGCTGGTCGTAGATCGCGGCCGCGGCATCCGCAGGCAGCTGAGCCGGAGGGACGGCGTCCAGGTAGACCGACCGGAAGCCGTTGAGCAGCAGCCCCAGAAGGAGCATGGAGCCGGCGACGACCAGCGAGCCGGCCACGAGGGTACGGCGACGGCGCCGCGCCACGAGCACGGCGGCGGCAAGCAGGAGTACGGCGATCACCGGCAGCGCGCGGGCGACGGCCGACAACAGCCGGAAGCCGGTGCGCGCCCTCTGGAGGTCCGCGCTCTGGAAGATCGTGAACGTGGCGGTGACCTCGGGGATGCGGTTCGCGAGGGTGAACCCCTCCTCGACGAGCCGTTGCTTCACGGTGTTGATCAGGACCGCGAGGTTGAGCTGGACCGCGCCGCCGTTCACCTGGACGGCGTTACCGCCCTTGCCGGTGAGCACCGCGACCATCTGCGCGTGCGCCTCGCGGTTGGCCTGCTCCCAGGCCTGTGCGAACGCGTCGGACTGCACCAGCTTGGTCACCTGGTCGCGCACGAACTGCGAGATCCCGTTCACCAGCGGCGTGGACAGCGCCTGCAGGCTGGTCGTGAGCCCGGGACGGTTGCTCCGGCTCGACAGTGCCTCGATGGCCTGGTTGGTGATCGCTCGGACGTCGAGCCGGTCGAGCAGCGCGGTGGAGATCCGGTCACTGACGGCGGCCTGCACCGCCGGATCGCTGGCGAGCGGTCCCACGGTGGCGACGTACCGGTCGGTATCGCTGATCTCGTCGTGCACCCAGGTGGCCACGACCGCCAGCGGGGAGATGATGGCGACCAGCACGAGGCAGACGACGACCACAGGTGCACGCCACCACCCGCCCCGGGAGGGCGCGGCCGGCGTTGCTGGTGGCTCGCCCAGCTCGTTCTCGAGACGTGCGACTTCGCCGCGCAGCTCCGCGAGGCGCGCTGTCGCCCCCGGATCCTTCTCCAGACCCTCGCTGGTGGGCCCCCCGTGCTCAGCCACGTCGCTCAGCATCAGGGACGAGGCGGGCGACCGCGCCACCCGAATCGGGTGGCCTCAGAGCAGGTGCATGCTGCGCGCGACCGCCAGCGCCTCGCTCCGGCGGGAGACCGCGAGCTTGCCGTAGAGGCTCGAGACGTGGGTCTTCACGGTGTTCTCGGAGACGAACAGCGACGCTGCGATATCGGCGTACGTCGCGCCGCGGGCCAGCTCTCCCAGCACCTCCCGTTCGCGCGGGCTGAGCATCGGCCGTACGACGGAGTCGGACGCCGAGGCGCGCTCGCGCGGCGTCGGCGTGCGAGCGCGGAACGTCGTCATCATCTCCGGCACGTCGGCCAGGGCCTGCATGAGCTCATGCACCCACGTGGACGCGGACCGGGCGTCCAGACGTGTCAAGAGGGAGCGCATCGGCGTCCCCTGGCGGGTCCAGCCCAGGAAGGGCACCACGTTGCGGCGTACCTCGGTCTCGGTGGCGGCCAGCGCGAGTCGCTCCAGGGCGGTCTCGGCCTCTCCGAGCGCGTCGAGCACCTGCGCCTCGCAAGCCAGAGCGAGCGCCCGTGTCGGCGGTTGGGCGTAGATGGCATCGGCGGCCGCGATCTCGAACGAGGAGGCCGCGAGACGGCGATCACCGTTGAGGTCCGCCCGGAGACCCTCCACGAGGGCCGCCTCGCCTCGGCAGTGGAGACTCTGCAGCTGCTGGGCCAAGGACTTCAGGCTTGCCTGGTCCGAGGACAGCGCGGCCAGGAACGCGTGCTCGACGAGCATGACCGCGCGGAGGTGGTCGGGGAGGTCCATCTCAGCCAGCACGGCGTACTCGCCCGGTCTCTCGAGGACCTGCTCGGCGCGGGTGACCGAACCGGACATGAGCGCCATCCGGGAATCCCGCATGCGCCCCCAGAAATGCTTGGTCAGGTCGGCCCTGTGCACCTCACCGGCCGGCGTCTCGGAGTCCGGTGCCTCGGAGGGAGTGGTCGGGTCCACCAGGTCGCCCAGCAGCAGGGCCAGCGAGGCCCGACGAGCCGTGAAAGGCATCCGGCGAGCCTGGGAGGAGTCCAGCTGTGTCAGCGCCTCCTGGGCCAGGCCGACGCAGGCGTGCTCGCGACCTGACATGTACTCGGTGAGGGCGAGGTGGGTGAGGGCGTCGACGGCGAAGCTGTCCAGTCCGCGACTGCGGCTCTGCCCCACGGCGAGCGTCAGGAAGGCCTCGGCCTCGGCGAGGTCGCCCAGCCAGTTCTGCGCGACGCCGAGCTCGTGAAGGAGCACCGGCATCGCCGAGTCGAGGCTGTCACTGGGCACCGTACTGCTGCGGACGGACAGGCGGACCCGTTTGGCGAACCCGATCGCGGCGTAGAAAGGCTCGAGTCCGAGCTGCGCCCGCCACAGCCGGACGCACGCCAGCTGGACCGGATCGATCTCGCCACCGGGAGCCTCGTTGTCCAGGTCCGCGGCCGCGCGGGCGACGATCCGGTCGCACCAGTGCTGCGCCGCACCCACGTCGTTGGCGATCCAGCGGTCGAGGGCGAGAGGGAACCAGATGTCCGGTCGGCTGTCGACCACCTGCGGATGGGCCTCTGCGAAGCCGGCGAGGTCGGGGCGGGACGGCTGTCCGAGCACCAGGCGTACGCCGTGCTGGGACAACAGGTCGGCGACCTCCTCCTCTGCATCGACTGCGACCAGGCGCCGGAAGGCGTGCTGGAGGCGGCCGCCGGCGAGGTCCAGCCGCACCGCCCGCACCACGGTGCCCTGGGCACGCGCGACGTCGACTCCGCCGGCGACCAGACGGCGACGGATCACCTCCGCCAACAGCGGGTGGATGCGATAGCTGACGTCGCCGACCGACTCGCTGTCCTGTCCCGGCTGGCTCGGGACGCGAGTGACCAGGAAGCCGGTGGTCTCGAGCTCTGCGAGCACGTCGCCGGCGCCCGGGTCGTGGGCGAGGTGCGCGGCGGTCGCGGCGCGGACCACACCCTCGCCGGCGACACAGAGCAGGAGGTGACGCTGTCGGTGACCGAGGGTTGCGAACACCTCGCTGGCGACCCGGTCAGCGACCGGTGCGTCCCCGACCGCCAACTCCTGCGCGGCCGCTGCGGGGTCGCGCGCCGCACCGACGGTGCGCGCCGCGAGTACGAGCGCTCCGCACCAGCCCTGGGTCCGCTCGGACACGATCCGGATCACGTCCGGGTCGTCGGTCCGGGCGTGCTCCGCGATCAGCTCGGCACACTCGCTGTCGCTCAGGCGCAGGACCTCTCCACGCAGGATCGTGAAGTGCCCGAGGAGCTCGGGGACGAGGCGGGTCAAGGGAAGGTCCCAGCGGCTGAGCAGGAGCACGCGCATCGACTCCGGGGCGCGACTGAGCCGGTGGTCGAGGTTCCGCAGGGTCACGGGGGACAGGGCTTGGGCGTCGTCCACGATCAGCAGCGGTGGCCAGGTCGCACCGTCCGCCGGGACCTTCTGCTCGTCCGGTGGCGGTGTGGCGAGGAGGCGCGACAGGTGAGCCCCGGTCGCGCGGTCGTCGCCCTGGAGCCACGTGGCGCCGTACGCCTGCGGCACCGACGTCGTCTGGAGCCAGCCGCCGACGCCCAGGGTCTTGCCGGCACCGGCGGGTGCGACGAGCAGGGTGATCGCTCCCTGCGTCGCTCGGTCGAGCTGCTCCCAGAGGCGATGCCGGGGGATGTAGACGCGCGGCAGCCTCGGGCCGCTGGCTCGCCGTGGTCGTGTGGTCGGCTCCGAGTCCCCGTCCGGATCACTCGGTCTGGTCGTGGCGGATGTCATGACGCCCTCCCCGTCGCGGCTGCCCGGTTGCCGAAGGGTCAGGGATCGTCGCTCACCCGGGCCCGCCGAGTCGGGCGGCACATGTCAGGCGGTCACTGCTGTAGACGATTTTTCGCGCCTCCACGGCGAGGTTAGTGCACGGTGCGAGTCAGGGCCATCACCTCTCACCGCCGCGCGGCCGCCGACTGCCCCGGCGTCCGATGCTCTCAGAGGTTGGCGTCGCCGCTGAGCTGGGTGCACAGCGCCCAGATGACCAGCGCGTTGAAGGCCAGGATCACGATCGACCAGAGCGGGTAGTAGGGCAGGAACGCGAAGTTCGCCAGGCAGCTGAGGCCGGCGACCACGATGCCGCTGATGCGCGCCCAGGTCTGGCCCGTCAGGATGCCGATGCCCACGACCAGACCGATGATCCCGAGGATCAGGTGGATCCAGCCCCATCCGGTGATGTCGAGCCGGTAGGCCCAGTGGAGCCCGGCGACGTAGACCTCGTCGTTGGCGATCGCCGCGATGCCCTCGAGGATCGTGAACACGGCGACCACGCACAGCATCACGCCGGCGAACCCGGTGACGCCGAGGGCGACCAGGCCCTTGCTGGACGGGTCGTCGTACCTGGTGGGCTGTTGGGTGCTCATCGTGGCTCCTCGGTGGAATCGCGTGACACGCGTGTCTCGAGTCGGTGGACTCGACCGGCGACGATAGGCGTGGGGCTCGCGGCAGCAGGTCACCCGGATCGGGCGATTCGGTCGCCGTCGGCCGAGCCGAGCAGCGCCTTGAGCGCCTCCGGAGCACCCGGCCGCAGGCGCGCGCGCATCAGGCGTACGTCGCCGCGTGCCAGCCCGCGTTCGATGAAGGTGCGGACGACGTCGATGTCCTCGTCGCTCGAGAGCACGAGCAGGGCCGAGGTTCCCGGGACGATCCCGGCCTTGATCTCCTCCAGGAACCCCTCGTCGATCCCGGTGTCGCGAAGCTTGTGGGCGAGCCCGGCGACCCCGGCCCCGGCTGCTGCCCCGACGACCGGCGCGAGGAAGAGGGTGCCGACCAGGGCGCCGAGTACGGACCCCTTGGTCACCGTCGCCGCGCCCTGACGAAGCAGGTGACCGACCCGCGGCTCCTCGGCGCCGGGGACCCAGGTGACCGTGATCGCGTCGACGACCCGCACGGCCCCCTGCTGCTGGAGGTCCTTCAGCCGGACCTCGCCGGCTGCCGCGCCCATGGCCGTGTCGTACTGCCACACCGTCAACGTCGTGTCCGACATCGGGCCCTCCCCGCCCTGGGCTGCCGCAGGGGGTCAGTCGTGCATGAAGACCTGCCGCAGCGCCGCTTCCTGCTCATCCGAGAGATTGGTGAAGATCAGCTCCGCCGGATTGTGCGCGCTGAAGGCGTCCTTGACCTTGTCGATGACCGCGTCAGAGGTCAGCACGAACAGTGCCGACGTCCCGGGAGTCACCTGGTCGCGGACCTGGTTGATGAACGTGTCGTCGATCCCCACGTCGGCGAGCGAGCCCGTGAGCGCCCCGGTGGCGGCTCCCAGCGCCGCACCGAGGAGCGGCACGAAGAAGATCAGGCCGAACAACAGGCCCCAGAAGGCGCCACCGAGCGCGTCCGTACCGGTCGTCGACGACAGCTGTCGCGTCCTGGGCTTCTTGTCACCCGCCCGCCAGGAGACCGTGGCCGCGTCGTGGATCGTCACGACGTCCTCCCGGTCCAGCTCTTCGAGCGTCGTGACCGCGTTGTCCGCTCCATCGGGCGTGTTGAACTTCCACACCGTGAGCGTGGCTCGAGCCATGCGGGGGCCTCTCAGGTCGTCGTGGAAATTCGTGGTGACCCCAGGCTGCGCGTCTCCGGTCTCGCGGGCTTCGCCCATTTCCGGTGAGGCTGCAATCCTCGGGTCGTCCCTAACCTGTCGTGCACGGGCGGGGGGCTGACGTCGTGCCCGGTCCTTCGGCGCACCCACCCCGAATCCCTCGGGTACGGACGTCGGGAAGAGGCGGGACGTGAAGCCGATGGCGAGGATGCTGATTCGGGTCGATGCGGAGTTGACCGACGAGCTGGCGCACGCGTTCCCGCACCTGACGGCCCGGAGCCACCCCGCCTCGACCACCATCACCGGTGATGTCGTCGACCAGCAGGAGCTCCAGGGTGTGCTGAACCTGCTGAACTCCCTCGGCATCGAGGTGGTCGAGGTGCTGACGATCCCGGAGGACTAGGCGTGGGGGGCGGTCAGGGACGCCTGGGGCACATGGTTCGGATGATTCGGGTGATCTCTGGCGCGCCTGGTAGGAGCAGGCTCGGAGACGTTTGCTGGTGGGAGACGTCCACCAGTAGTCGTCACGACGGGGGTACGTCATGCGAGTGTCAGTCCACCCGTCCCGAGGCCCGCGGCCGCACCGCACGCCGTCTCGGGGACTCATCATCGGCGAGGGCCTCGTCGCTCTGGTCCTCCTGGTGGTGCTGATAGCCGGGTTGGCCGCCATCATCACGTGGGCCGCCGTGCTCGGGATGCAGCTGCTCTTCGCACCCTGACCAGGGCTCCCGGTGACCGGCGCTAGCGTCGGGCCATGTCCCTGCTGAGCGAGCTCGGTGCGACCACGCCCGTGGTGGCGGCACCGATGGCCGGTGGTCCGACGACGCCCGATCTCGTCCTGGCGGTCGGAAGGGTCGGTGCGCTCGGGTTCCTGGCAGGTGGCTATCTCACCGCCGAGGCGCTGGGCGAGCAGATGGCGCTCGTATCCTCGGCCGGCCACGCGTACGGCGTGAACCTGTTCGCGCCGCACCCGGTACCGGTGGACCCTGCTGCCTACGCCAGGTATCGGGAGCTGATCGCGCCCGAGGCCGAGCACTGGTCGGTCGACCTCCCCGGGCAGCCGATCGAGGACGACGACGGCTGGCACGACAAGGTCCGGCTGCTCGTGGACGGCCCCGCGCCGGTGGTGTCCTTCACGTTCGGCCTCCCCGACCCCGAGTCGCTCACCGCGATCCGAGCCGCGGGCAGCGTGGTCCTGCAGACCGTCACGTCGGCCGACGAGGCGCGCCGTGCGGCCGAGGCCGGGGTCGACGGCCTGGTGGTCCAGGCCTCCGCTGCCGGCGGGCACTCCGGAACGTTCACCCCAGCTCAAGTCCCTCCCGAGGCCCCTCTGCCCGACCTCGTCGCCGAGGTCCGGCGGGCGGTGGGGCTGCCGGTGCTGGCGGCAGGAGGCATCGCCGCAGCGCAGCAGGTCGGTGCTGCCCTCGCCGCGGGCTCCGAGGGTGCGGTGGTCGGCACGGCCCTGCTGCTCGCCGACGAGGCCGGCACCTCGGCAGCCCACCGCAGCGGGCTCCTCGACCACGACCGTGAGACGACCGTCATGCGCGCCTTCACGGGCCGACCGGCGCGCGGCCTCCGCAACGCCTTCTCCGACCGGTACGACGACGACGCGCCGGTGGGCTACCCCGCTCTTCACCACCTCACGCGGCCGATCCGGAGGGCGGCCGCCGCGGCCGGCGATCCCGAGGGCGTCAACCTCTGGGCGGGCACGGGGTTCCGAGACGCCCGGCCGGCGCCGGCGGCGGAGATCCTGACCGACCTGTCGCGCGGCACCTGAGCCTGTCCACGGTCAGGTTCCTTGCAGCCGCGAGCAACGACCCTCATGGCATGGACACGTGGCCGCTCCCTGCCCTTCTCCCGGACCCAGTCGGTGCCCGGGTCGCTGTCGTCTCCGGGAGCTACGGCGCCGGCCACGACCGGGCGGCGGCCGAGATCTGTCGCCACCTCGAGGCGGCCGGCGCCGAGGTCTCGACGTGCGACATCGCCGCGCTTCTGCCGGCGGGCCTCGGCCGGTACCTGAAGCGCGCGTACTACGCGCAGATGCGGCGCTGCCCCTCCACGTGGGCCACGACCCTGGCGTGCGCCGAGCCGGGCCGGCCGCTGCATCGGCTCGCCGTACAAGGCGTCGGGCTGGGCGCCCATCACGTCGCCGCGGCGACTGCCGGCCACGACCTGGTGATCGCCACCCATCCCTTCGCCGGTCTCGCCCTCGGCGCGGGCCGGGCACGTGGCCTGCTCAGGGTCCCGGCCGTCACCTACCTCACCGATCTCTCGGTGCACGCACTGTGGGTGCATCCCGCCGTCGACCTGCACGTCGCGATCCACTCGATCGCGGCGGAGCAGGCCCGCGGCTGGGGTGGTCGCACGGCGACGGTACGGCCGATCGTGCCCGAGCCGGAGAACGGTGTCGCCGCCACCGAGCCGGACCCGCTGGCGGAGTACGAGATCGCCCGGCCCCGCGCCCTGCTGACCGGGGGATCGCTCGGGATCGGCGACCTGGAGCGGGCCGCCGCCGACGTCCTGGCCACCGGAGTGATGACCCCGGTGGTCGCCTGCGGCGCCAACGACGCGCTCCGCGAGCGCCTGCACGCCAGGCCGGACGTCATCGCGCTCGGCTGGCGTGACGACCTGCCCGCGATCATCGCGGCGTCCGACTGCGTGGTGCAGAACGCCGGCGGGTTCACCTCTCTCGAGGCGCTGGCGTCTGGGACGCCGGTGGTCACCTACCGGCCGATCCCCGGCCATGGGGTCAGCAATGCACTGGGTCTGGAGCGGGCAGGGCTGGCCCCCTGGGCGCGCGACGCCGAGGAGCTGGGCCGGGCGCTGTCGGCGCTGCTGATCGCCGACCGGCACAACCGCATCCCGCACGACGCGCCCACGCTGCTCGAGGTCCTGGCCCGGGGCATCCCGGTCGTCCCCGTCGGGTCGGGCACGGTCGTCGAGGTGGCGTGATGCACCGGCCTGCCCTGGCCGTCGCCGGGGTCGCCGGGGCAGCCGTCGCGGTCGCCGGGGCGCCCCTGGTCACGTCGGTGCAGCCGGTACGCCG
>JAFMQY010000006.1 GCA_017354415.1 Nocardioides sp. | reverse complement strand
TGCGGCCGCGGCTGCGCAGCCGGCTGGGGATCGGGCTCCCACCGTGCGGGGTCGTCGCAGAGCCCGAGCAGGTAGGTGATCGAGCAGTCCAGCGCGCGAGCGAGCTCAGGGAGCTTGGCGACGTCGAGACCGGATCCGTGCTCCAGGCTCGAGAGCGCCTTGTTGTTGGTGTAGACGCCGAGGTGGGCCAGTCGCCTGACGACCTGTTTCTGCGTCAGACCGAGGGCTCGTCGACGCTGACGGAGCCGTTGACTGACCACCAGATGCCGCAGGGCGGTCGTGTCGCTCTCGGTGTCCACGGTGACTCCCGGGAGATCCCTGCCGGCGATGCGCCGGAAGGGCATCCCTTCAGTCCACTCTTCACCCGTTCCCGGGATCCGTCAATCGGCGATTCGGGCCTCCGGGGCCGGTACGCCCATGTCCATGTCGGCGAGGGGGTAGACGGTGTACGTCGCGGCGTTGAACACCGGAGCGCGCCCGAGCAGGGCCTCGAACTCCTCGTGGCTGTCCACGTCGTAGATCCACGCCCCGCCGTGGGCGCCGACCACGTGGTAGCGACACTCCACCTTTCCTTGCTGCTCCAACGCCTCGCCGTACGCGGGCATCCGCGCGACCGCCCGCGCCGTGGCCTCGTTCACGCGCCCCAGGTCGAGCTTCCACAGCACCAGGAACTTCACGTGAGCACGATCTCACGGATCCACGTGGGGTGCGGCCGTCTCGGCCCGCGTCGGCTGGGCCACCCCTACGTGCTGCAGCGGGGTTGCCTCGGGCTGCCACTCCACGGCGTCCACTCGGCTCTCGGCGAACGCCCGGAGCCAAAGCTCGTCCTCGCCGGCGGCGACGATCCTCGTCCACGCGCGGATCTTGCCGCGGCCACTCCGCCACGCCACGCTCCGCGTCTTCGACAACTGTCAGCCTCCGCCTGGTGGATGACGCCGCTGAACCAGGCCCGTTGGTCCTGCACCTCCAACCTCCCCGGAGATGAGCAGGGCACGCCCGATGAGGGACCAAGCCGCAAGTGCCTCTCCGGCATGTAGCTGGTCGGTTGGGCCAGGAAAGAGGTCGACGCGGTCGCCGTGCGGGCGCGGACACTGGTCCATTCCCGCTCTTTACTCGTCTGTCGCTCCAGCAATACGTTCGTTGGCGAGCCGGAGGTGGACACCATGCGGAAGCCAGTTGCTCTCTCCACAGGCGCGGTGCTGATCACGAGCTTGCTCGCGATTCTCACCATGCCCTCCAGGGCGGACGCTGTCTGCGACCCCTTCCTCACGCCCCCGGAGTTCCGGGGGACGACGCCGACAGCTCAAGACGTCCTCGGATTCCCGTTCGGTTCCCAGGAGGTGACGACCGCCCAGTCCGACGCCTACCTTGCCGCGGTGGACGCGGCGAGCGACATGGTCGTGACCGGCACCGCGGCCACGTCGGTGCAGGGCCGCCCCTTGAAGTACGCGATCGTGGGTCGTCCGTCCAACGTCAGCCCTGCCGGCCTGCAGTCCATCCAGGCGAACATCGCCAAGTTGCGTGATCCGGCCACGCCGGCAACCGAGGTCACGACGCTGGCAGCCACCACACCGGAGATCCTCTACCTGCAGGCCAACGTCCACGGCGGAGAAGAGAGCGGCACCGACGCCATCCTCCGGGTCCTGTACGAGCTGGCCGACCGCACCGACTGCGCCGCCAACACGGTCCTCGACAACGCGATCGTCGTGATGCTCCCGATCCAGAACCCGGACGGCCGCGAGGCGGACACCCGGCGCAACGCGTACGGGTTCGACCTGAATCGCGATTGGATGGCCAGGACGCAGCCGGAGACTGATGGGAAGATCCAACTGCTCAGGCAGTACCCGCCGCAGCTAGACCTCGACGAGCACGAGTTCGGCTTCTTCAACTACTTCTTCCCGCCGAACGCCGACCCTATCTACCACGAGGTCTCCGACACCGCCAACAGCTGGATCAACGCATACGGTGCTGCCTTCGCTGCGGAGTTCAAGCGACAGGGCATCCGCTACTTCAACTACGAGCCGTACGACTTCTTTGCCGCGATCTTCGGCGACACGGTCCCGAGCCTGGGCTTCAACGCTGCGGGTATCACGCTCGAGAAGTACCAGGGTGACCCGATCGCGCAGCGGACGTACGAGCACTACGTGACGACATGGACAGCGCTCTTCCAGGCAGGGAGCAACAAGGAACAGATCCTCACCGACTGGCACGGCAGCTGGGTCCAGGCGTATCAGGAGGGGGTCGCCGGGCGACTCGAGCCGAACGCCGTGTTCCAGCAGACCCACAAGCTGCTTCAGCCCGTCCCTGACATCAAGGTGCGCAGCTACTTCTTGTTGAACGACCCGTCGAAGGTGTTCGAGACGCAGACGCTGGTCCGCAGGCTGCAACGCATGGACGTGAACGTGTACCGGCTCACCGCGGACACGAGCGTGCCTGGGTTCCACCCGTACGGCAGAGACGGGCGTACGCAGACGCTCCCGGCCGGGACGTACTGGATCCCGCTCGCCCAGGGTGAGAAGCACTGGATCCAGGCCGCGCTCAACGAGGACACCTACATCCCGTACGACGTGACGTTCGATGTGACTGCGTGGAGCCAGCCGCTGCTGCTCGACGTTCCCGGCGGATGGACCGGCGCCGTCATCTCGCCTCCAGCGCGACTGGCGGACCAAGTGGCTGCACCCACCCTGCCCGCGCCACCTGCCGACCCGCCGTCGATCGGTTTGTTCCAGATCCCGAACAGCTCGACCGCGATCGAGTCGGCCGGAGCAGTGCGCTGGTTGTTCGACCAGCAGTGGCACCTCGACTTCACCGACCTGACCGCCGCAGACATCCGCTCAGGCCGGCTCGCGGGCGTCGACGAGCTGGTGATCCCGGACGGATACGCGAACTACGGTCTCCAGGCGCTCGGTGCCCAAGGGAAGAAGGCGCTCACCGCATGGGTGAACGGCGGCGGCCGGCTGATCAGCTGGGCGGGTGGGGCGGAGATCGCCACGCGTATCGGAGCCTCGACCGCTGTCCTCAGCCCAGCGAACACCAACATGCCCGGCAGTCTCGTGCGGATGCGCATCGACCAGAGCAGCCCGCTCGGCTCCGGCGTCGGTCCGTTCGCATATGCGATGTTCGATGACAACGCGATCATGCAGCCGGGTCGCGGAAGCTCGGTCGCCACGTTCCCGCCGGCGTCGAGCGAGGACTTCTTCGTGTCCGGCCTGGACAAGGGGGCTTCGTCGCTGGCGAACACGTCCGCTGTCGTGGACGAGGCCGTCGGTCAGGGGCGCGCGATCACGTTCTCGTTCGATCCCGCGTTCCGTGGCTGGTCCGACGGCACCGAACGCATCTTCCGCAACGCGCTACTGGGTCCCGACCCGACCGCCGCCGTCGCGCCGTCGATCGGTGCCGAGACCCGCGCCACCGCGGAACACCGGGCGCGGGCCGCCGCCCTCGCCCTACCCAAGGTGCCGTCCGCGATCCGCCTCACGGTCTCGGATTCGGACGTCCCGGCCACACGCACACTCCTCGTGTCTCTCGGCCTGCGATCGGTCCGTCTCGACGCAGGCCCGGCGACGAGGTTCCTGATCGCCAACCCGCACGGCTGGACGGCCGAGGAACATCCCAAGCTCCAGCCGCTGCTCCAAGGCCTCAGCGATGCGGGCATCCGCGTCAGGTCCTTGAGCGTCCCCTAGCGGTGAAACGTGATCTCTCTCGCTTCTTCATCCGGCCAGTGCAGAGTGGTCGGCGCCGGTGGCGTGCTCGCGACGACCCGACCGCGCGCGATCACGTTGGGTGGGCCGCGCCTGGCGGCGGACGGCGTCGTGGTGCGCGTCGACCCGCAGGCCGTGCCCCTTCGCCCGCCTTGTGGCAGCGATGGGCGAGACGATGGCCACCTCTTCCAGGAGCCACCCGGCCCGGAGAAGACGGTCGCACCGGCTCGGGAGCGGGTTCAGCCTCGGAGATCCTCCGGGCGCTTCTCGGCGAGCTTGCCTTGCAGGAGACCGGTGGCCTGGCCGACCTCGATGAGGTACCCATCCGGATCCCGCATGTAGCAGCGGATCTCCGCTTCGCGGTCGATGGGCGGCGTCACGAACTCGGCCCCCTTGGCCTTCCAGTCCTCGTAGCAGGCTTGGATGTCGGCCACGCGAAGGTTCAAGAAGATAGAGGTGGTGTCGCCGGGCTGGTAGTTGACCACGGAGATGCCCGGCTTGTCAGGGGTGGGTGGCCCGCCTGGGTTCATGATGATCCATGAGTTGGAGAGCTTGACGATGCACGGGTTCTCTTCCAGAACGACGGCGCCGCCGAGTACGCGCGAGTAGAAGTCCCGGGAGCGCGCAACCTCGCGGACGGTGATGAACAACGTCGCAAGGACGCCCTCCTCGGGGGTAGGCAGGTTGGCGAAGTCGATGTAGGGGGCTGACTCAGGCAAGGGTGTCTCCATTCCGCGACATTGTGGGCAACGGCGATGCACACGCTCCTCCGGTCTCCACCATCACATGATCCCCGCCTCGATACCGCCGGCCCCAACGTCAGGCCGTCGGGTCGGAACCGGGAGCGGGGTCAGCGAGTCGGCCGGTTCACGTCACGAACAGGCTCTGATCCTTCGCTCCCTCAGATCAGGACGACGAGGCATCGTCGGACTGTTGGATCGGAACCGCATCGTCGTCGGATCCTCCCTCGGCCGCTGCCCTGGCCTTGAGTGCCAGGTCCCTGATCTCCGCGATCTGGTCAGGGGTGAAGACGCCGTTGTGCCCCGAGATGGCCGCGAGCTTCATGCCGTGCTTGAGCCCGAGCTTGTAGATCTCCTTGACCTTCTGCCATTCGATGTCGCGGCCCACGGTGAACGTTTCATAGCGTCCCTCGAGAGCGAGGACGACGGTCTCGGCCATGCAGGCGTAGACGACGTTGGGCGGAAGTCCGATGTTCCTCACGTGCACGTCACCGGGCAGTTCGATCTCCCCGGACTCCAGGACGAGAACGTCGGGACGCTTCGCAACATCCTCCGCCGACAGATCGAGCGGCCGGGCCACGTCGGTGATCACGCATCCCGGCTTGACGGCCATGATGTCGAGGACCCGTTTGCCCGCACCCGAGGTGGCTGTGACGATCACGTCCATGTCGGCGAGCTGCTCGTCGGGCGTCGTAGCGACGTACACGGTGGCCCGTGGCTTCTCGCGCTCGATCTCGCGCTTGAGTGTCAGAAGCTTCGCGGTCTCGGGCGACACCAGCCAGAGCTCGTCGCAGGCGAACGCCAGCAACCGCGAGCACACCGACCCGATGGCGCCGGTGGCGCCGACGACCATCGCCTTTCCGCGGAGCACCCCTCCGTCGTCGACCTCGGCGATGCCGAGCTGCCGGACACCCTCGCGTGCCGCCCACAGCGCCCCCGAGGCGCTGTAGCTGTTGCCGGTCGTGACCGGCAGCGACGCCTGCTTCGCCACGGTGACGCCCGCATCCCCCACGACCTTGGTGAAGGCGCCGAGCCCCATCACCTGGGCGCCGAGCTTGCGGGCCATGTCGGCGGCCTGCAGCAGCCGGGCGTAGGTGAACTCCGGACTGTGCGCCATCAGCTCCTTCGGCGTGCCGCCGACGGTGATCAGCCACCCCTCGGCCTCCGCCCCTGTCGGGGACTTGATTCCTGTGACGTGGCTGTAGATGAAGGGAGGCGCATAGGCCACGGCCTTCTCGATGGCGTCGTTGACGACCTGTGGCGAGACTCGAGTGATCGTGCCCAGCGGTTCGACCTGGGAGAAGAACCTCGGGGACAGTGGATGGATGACGAAGGCGAATCTGCTCTTGCGCCGCCACCCGTTGGGGTAGAGAACCCTCGGCTCCAAGCCTGCGCCGACGATCATCTCGAGCAAGTCGTCGTCGGTGAGCTGACCGTCGCCGACCAGCGCGTGCATCATCGCCTCGAGAACGGCCGCGGTGACCGTGACCGGGAAGGGCTGCGGGACGCTGTCCAGCACCAGGTCCACGCCGCGGTCACCCAGCTCGGCCAGCCGCTCGTCGGAGATGGCGGAGCTGATCAGGGTCTTGCCCGCGAGATCCTCCAGGCCGAAGGCGACGAGCTCGTCGTACGTCGCGACCACCACGTCGGCATCCCGGGAGGCCTTGCGGGCCAGCGCCGTGCTGACCTTGGCGCCGGGCGCCTGGATCCTCGACTTCACCATGGAGGGCAACAGGGCTGTCGGCCACAGGGCCGCGTCCACCGCCATCCCGAGTACCGGGTTGCCCGCGACCTTGGCCGGCAGGTCGAAGCGCAGCAGCGGGTCGGCGAACTCGATGTTGTCGGTGAACTGCCGGATCAGCCGCGTCGTCCGGGCGTGGTTGAGCCCCCCGAGCACCACGGTTCGCGCGTTGGAGAGGTAGCCCGGCTTCTCCGCCTGCAGATGCCGGATGGCCCACTCCTGCAGCACTTCTCCCAGTGCGTGTCCGTCGGTGACGGGCACCTCGGTCGTCGCCTGCCTGATCGAGTCGATCGCGTCGAGCTCACCGTCGTACAGGCCGACGGCGCGGGCCTCGCGTGCGCCGGTCACCGCGATGGCATTCGCCCGCGAGGCCCAGGAGCTCACCAGCGCGCTGGCGGCGTCCACGTCACCGGAGGTTCCGACCCGCACGAGCCGGAACGTGTGGTCCAGGAAGGTGACAATCTCGTCGTAGTCGCGCTCCGGCCCCGTGAGGCTGACGTTGGCAACGGTGAACTCTCGAGATTGAGGCACGTCAGACCATCGCCTTCGAGCCGATGTCGGCATTCTCGCGCATGAAATCGACGAGGCGGTCGGCGTACTCGTCGAAGGGCGGGCAGTGCACCCCCGTGCCCTCGAGGTCGGTCGTGGCGTTGCTCGTGGAGTACGTCGTCGGCGATGCGAAGTAGTCAACGGCCTCGGCGGGTAGGCCGAGCAGCCACTCCATGCCAGGCACCCGGTCGATCAGCATGCGGGTGGGCGTGAGGGGCAACGGCACCCACACCACCCGCTTGCCCAGGCGCGCGGAGAACGCGTCGACGACCTCACGGGCGGTCGGCGGGTCGGGATCGGTCAGCGCGTAGGTCCGACCGACCGAGAGGTCGAGCACCGACAACACATCCATCGCGTCGACCACGAAGTCGCGAGGCACCAGACACACCCGGACGACGTCGGCGTCCCCCACCTTCGGGACGATCGCAACGGGGCCGGGCTGACGCCTGAGGTACTCCACGATGAAGTAGGGACCGTCGAACTTGAGCGTCTCCCCCGTCGTCGAGTCCCCGACCACGATCCCCGGTCGGTAGATCGTGGCCGCCAGCCCACCGGCCATGGCGGCGCGAACCAGCTCCTCGGCCTCGTACTTGGTCGACTCGTAGTGGTTGCGGAACCGCTGGCCCTCGGCCAAGACGTCCTCGCCGAACTCTCCGGCGTACCGGCCGCTGACGTAGCAGGTGCTCACATACTGCAGCCGTGTCGGTCGCGGGAGGGCTCCGCAGAGGTCGAGGACGTGGGCAGTCCCGTCCACATTGACCCGACGAGCGGTCGCGGGTGGGACGGCGAGGTCGTAGACGGCGGCGAGGTGCCATACCTCGGTGACGTCCTCGACAGTGGCGCGGGCAGCGGCATCGAGGCCGAGGTCGGGAGCGGTGATGTCGCCGGTCACCAGCTCGACCCGGCTCTTGACGTGCGGATGCTCCCGCTCGAGTTCGTCGATTCGCTCCCGCGCGGTCGCGAGGTGCTGAGGCTGCACCAGGCACACGGCGGTGGAGTCGGGACGCCGCGCCAGCAACCTCGGCAGCAGGGCCGAGCCCAGGAATCCCGGGAAACCTGTCAGCAGCAAGGCGTCCATCGTGTCCGCACCCCATCACCCGCGGCGGCACGCCGTCCGAAGGCCAGACCCCGTTCCGCCCGCATCAACACGTCGACCGTACCCGTGCTCGGCCCCGACGACGGGCCCGAAGCCATTATCCACAGACCCCGCGAGGACGTCCTTGGGTAACCGCCGGAGCTCAGACGAAGCTGCCCGTGGCCGTGACACACGTGCGAGCGCGGTTCATGCCGCTGGAAACAGGTCCTGACCTGAAGCAACGCAGACCCAGGGCCCGTTCGTCATCTGAGCCGGTGGACGCACATCCGGGCCCGGTGAGACGTGCGGCCGATCCGGCCCGGTAGGGCGGGTGGATGGGAGCTATTGGCCTGGTGGACGACCCGGCACGTGGCGGCAGTACGACGCGCCGGGGGTCTACTCCCCGTCGCTGGCACCGGCCTCGTCGGACCGGTGCCCCTTCCGGCTGATCTTCCCCATGCTCTCTTCGACGTCGTGCCAGTTCCGCTCGAGGTAGGCCCGAGTGGTCACACGCTGCGAGATGTCCGCGTCACGCAAGCACTCGCCGATCAGGGCTCGCAGCGCATCCTGGTCGACGTACCCACCTTGCCGGACAGCCTGCACGGTCTGCTCCACCCGCTCGTCCTGCTCCGCGGAGAGCAGGGCGCGCATTCGCGCGAGGTCGCCGTCCACGACGTGGGTCCGTCGAGTGCGGTGAGTCGCCGGCTGGCGCAACCGAGCGGTGTGCGGCTCGTTCCTGGCCTCGGGTGCAGATACAGGCCGCGCTCATCGTCTGTCTTGTCGGTCTCGACCTGGATTCGATTCGGGACTGCCCAGGGATTCTGTCGGGTTCCGGTCACCTGCCAGGAGACCGTGATCCGCGGTTTGTCGGTGGCCACGGTGGACCGGTTCTGGTGCACCTCCCGCGCGACGATGGCTTGGGCGAACTCGCCCACCACGGTCGGCTGGTAGCGGTACTCGCCGTTCAGCACCTCGAAGTAGTCGGGGAGGGTCACGGTCGCCTCGCCGGTGTCATCCGTGGTGACCACTCCGTTGTAGACGTTGAGCATCTCGGGTGACTCGACGAACGAGTGGCTCAGGTACTTGTTCTCGGGATCCAGCGGATGGTCGATCTCGAAGCCGCCGCCGCCCTTCGAAAGGGTCCCGGTGATCCTGACCCGGCCGAGGAAGTGGCCGGCGAACCCGTCGGGCCACTGTCGCCGAGCACTCCCGCCGCCCGGCTGCTGAACCCCTCGATCCCGTTGCCGGTGACGCTGCTACCGAACACGCCGGCAACTCCGCCACCAGGGGCCGCGAAGCTGACCCGAGCACGCCGGAGCCGGCCTCGCTGCGACCTAGAACACCCAGCGACTGCACGCTCTCGCCCGTGATCTCGGTGTCCTCGATGCTCCGACCGAGCACACCTGGAACCTGCAGACCATGACCTTCTACTCCCGCGGGGTCCTTGACGGGTTCCGTGCCACCCAGCGGCAACAGACCACTGGAGCCGAAGACGCCCGCGACGGTGGTCGTACGCCCCACACTCCGACCGGAACCGGGTTGCCTCCGCTGTCCAGTGGCTGCTGACCGCTCTTCTCCGGGTCGAAACCCTCAACCGCCGCCATCGCTGCCCCTTCACCCAAGCGGGTCGCATCCCATTCCGCCCTCGTGGCAAGCAGGCGTGCGCAGCGTCCGTACCTGATACGCGCGGTCGGGGAAGCCCCCGCCAGCATCGGGCAACCTGCCGACCCGCATGCCCAGAAAGTGGTTCCGCGAACCCGGCCTGGCGCTCGAACGCGGCTGCCGTGAGCCTCGAGCAGTCGCCGGCGTCGGTGGTCGCTCCACGAACGGCTCTGCCTGGTACCGGGACACTCCGCCGCGTTCCGTTTCCTTCCGGTACGGCTATCAGCTTGCCTTCATGCTGGGGTGTCGCCGGGGGTGACGAGACCACTTTCATAGGCGATGGCGACGAGTGCGGCACGGTCGTGGCAGTCGAGTTTGCGCAGGATGTTGCGCACGTGGCTCTTCGCGGTGAGCGGGCTGATCACCAGCCGCCCGGCGATCTCGGCATTGCTCAGTCCACGCGCAACCAGAAGGAGGACGTCTCGTTCGCGGTCGGTGAGATCGGCGATCTCGGCTGCGGGCTCGTGCGGGTCCCTGCGCGCGGCGAACTCAGCGATCAGGCGCCGCGTGACGCCAGGTGCCAGGAGCGCATCCCCTTCGGCGACCACCTGGATCGCGCGCAACAACTCCGCGCGCGGGGTGTCCTTCAGCACGAAGCCTGACGCCCCGGCGCGTAGCGCCCCGTATACGTAGTCGTCGAGGTCGAACGTCGTCAGGACGAGGACGCGGGTGCGCTGCAACGTGGGGTCGTTGCAGATGATGCGTGTCGCCTCGAGGCCGTCGAGCCGCGGCATGCGGATGTCCATCAAGACCACATCGGGAGCGACGGTGCGGGCCAGGTCCACCGCCATGCGACCGTTCTCGGCGCGACCCACAACGGTCATCTCGGGCTGTGCATCGACCATCGCGGCGAAGCCGTCGCGCACGGCGGCCTGATCGTCGGCAACGAGCACCCTGATCATCGCGCCGGCTCGTACGGCAGATCGGCGCGGACACGGAAGCCGTCGGCGAGTGGGCCGGCGTCGAGCCGGCCGCCCACCACGCTCGCCCGTTCCCGCATCCCCTCTATCCCGACGCCGATCCCCTCGGAACGGTCGGGCGCCCCTTCAGCGCGCAGCGCAGGGCCGTTCTCGATGGTGATCGTCAGGTGAGCGGCGTCGAACCACAGCGTGATCGCGGCACCGGCGCCGCGAGCGTGACGCCGTAGGTTGGTCAGGGACTCCTGGACGATGCGGTACGCCGCGAGCGAACTCGCATCAGATATCCGGGGCGGTGGTGAGCCGTGTACTTCGAGGTCTATCTCGAGTCCCCCATCCCGAGCACGATCAACCATGCCCGCGATGTCGGCGATTCCAGGTGTCGGTGCGCGCGGCGGCTCACCTGGGTCCGAGCTACGGAGCACGCCGAGGATGCCGCGCAGCTCGCCGATCGCGTTGTGGCTGGCCGTTTCGATTCGTTCCAGGGCCGCATGCACGGTGCCCGGGCCGGTTGTCTCGGCTGCGGCCGCGGCGGTCACGTTGATCTCGGTCAACGTGTGGGCGACGACGTCGTGCAGTTCACGGGCAATCCGGAGACGCTCCTGCTCAGCACGCCGCTCCGCCTCCTGCTCACGAGCCACCTCGGTCAACTGAAGTCGTTCGACGAGCAGTCGAACATTGGCCCGATGGGTGCGCATGACCTCGGCAGCCAGCAACGGGAGGGCGATGAGCAGGACGTGTGCGAGCGTCTGTCCGACCGTCGGCCGACCCGCATGTATGAGGTCGGCAGCGATCACTGCCGCCACCGCGAGGATTCCCGCGGCCGCCTGCTGCAGCCGTCCACGACGTATGGCGAGCGAGTACAACGCCACGGCAGGTGCCACCACGGCGACGGAGGCTGCGGCCTGGTCCACGTGGAAGAGCACAGCAACCACAGCACCGGACCCGAGAAGCGTCCACACCGGCCAGCGTCGCCGTGCCGCGAGCACAGCGGCCGCAGCGATCCCGAGGGCGATCGGCACCGGACGCGCACTGCCTCCCCCGTGCAACGTCTCACCGACCACGATGACGGCACCGACAAGTGCCGGCACGGCGGCGTCGATGAGGATCAGGTGGCGCTCCTGCATGGCAGTGGCGACTGCTAGCCCTGTCGACGGCGTCTGACCTACCCCAGCGGGAGTAAACCGAACACCCCCCGTGGACGATGCTTCCGGACCACACACCGCGGGAGGGTGGTCGGGTGGAACCGACCCCGACCTCGCCCCGTGACACACGCCGTTCCGATCGCGGGACGGTGCCCGTCGTGGCGCTGCACCATCTCACCAAGCGCTTCGGCACAGCCCTGGCCGTTGACGGACTGGACGTCGAGCTGACGGCCGGCTCGATCACCGGATTCCTCGGCCCCAATGGCGCCGGCAAGACCACCACGTTTCGGTTGTTGCTCGGGCTCGCGAGCCCGACCTCGGGTGAGGCACTGCTCTTCGGGCGTCCATACCGCGAGCTTGCGAACCCGACCCGACACGTCGGTGCTCTGCTGGAGTCCAGCGACGTCGACCCCGGCCGGAGCGGACGAAACCACCTGCGCGTGCTCGCGCTCGCCGCCGGGGTCGAAGTCGCCCGCGTCGATGAACTGTTGGAGCTGGTCGAGCTGGGCGATGCGGCCCACCGTCCCGCGGGCACCTACTCACTGGGCATGCAACAGCGCCTCGGCCTGGCCGCCGCGCTGCTCGGCGACCCAGAACTCCTGGTGCTCGACGAACCTGCCAACGGCCTCGACGCGGCCGGCGTGCACTGGCTCCGGGGCTTCCTTCGCCAATACGTGACCAGTGGAGGCACCGTCTTCATCTCCAGTCACCTGCTCGCCGAAGTCGCTCAGACGGTCGACCAGGCACTGATCATCGACCGCGGTCGGCTCGTCGCCACCGTGTCGATGCGGGACATGACAGACAGCGCATCGCTCGAACGGCTCTACCTCGACCTCACCGACAAGGACGAAGCATGATCGCCCAACTACGGTCCGAGTTGCTCAAGCAGCGCACCACTCGCACCGCTCTTCTCCTTCTCCTGTGGCTGGTCGGAGCCTCCCTCCTTGTCGTCTGCCTCCATGTGTTCACCCTCAAGACGGCAGACCTGAGCCAGGCCAGCAACCAACCGAAGGTGTTCGGCTGGGGCACCACGCTCGGAGCGCTGTTCGCCGCGCTCGCCGGTGCCATCGGCATCACCGCCGAGTTCCGGCACGGCACCATTCGACCCACCCTGATCACCAACCCCCACCGCACGCGAGTCCTGACCGCCAAAGCTGTTGCCGCCGCCATGGCCGGACTCGTCATCGGCATGTTCGCCGCAAGCCTGGTCGCAGCCATCGGCAGCACCGGTCTCGCTGTGCGCGGCATCTCCATCACCATGAGCGCAGCCGACTTCGCGCAGATGATCATCGGCGGCGCCGTCGGCGGCGCCATGTGGGCGGTGCTCGGGACCGGGCTCGGCGCGTTGGTCCGCGGCCAGGTCGGAACGGTCGTCGGCCTCTGCGTGTGGATGCTCCTGATCGAGAACATCCTCATCGGCAACCTGCCCAGCATCGGCAGGTACACGCCCGGCGCCGCCGACGGAGCGCTGGCCGGCCTCATGCCCAACGCAGGAACCGCCACGCTGATCGCTCCGGTTCTGGGGACACTACTGCTGGCCGTCTACGCCATCGCCCTGCTCGCCCTCGGAGGCGTCGTGGTCGAGCGACGCGACATCGCCTGAGCAGGAACACCCGCTTCTCCGCTCCACGGAGCTCGGGGTGCCGCACCCACCACGAGTTCCGCGACGGATCCATCTGGAGCCGGTGTCGGACCTTCGACGAGCTCGCCGACAACCCGAGTGGGCGCACAAGATCCGCGACCTTTCAGGGCGGCGACATCGACATGGTGGACATGCAGGTCCGGATGTACGCCGAGCGCCGCCCTCAGAGCTTCGCGCCGCACCCCTACCGCCGGACTGAAGGGCAGCTCGGGTCGGTCGGCTGCCAGGTGACCGTGAGCTGGTCGC
The DNA here is from genome assembly GCA_017354415.1 of Nocardioides sp. GTDB lineage: Bacteria > Actinomycetota > Actinomycetes > Propionibacteriales > Nocardioidaceae > Nocardioides. The sequence goes on along the minus strand of JAFMQY010000006.1, from coordinate 31,937 downwards.
GACGGCCGATGGTCGCGATGCGCCTGGTGAGGAGCTCCTGGCCGAGGGCCAGGGCGGACTCATCCTCGGCATGGACCCGGATGGTCAGAACGTCCGTGGACGCTGTCAGCACGCACTGGCCCCAGTCGAAGTCGATTTCGGCGTGGTTGCCGGTGCGTTCGACGCCACGGACGGCCGACCGGGAGCCATGACTGCCACCGGGGCCGTGTCCTCGGGATTCGTGTCTGCCTGGCTCGCGGCCTTGGGAGTCGTGCTGCATGTGGCCGAGGTGGTCGCAGAGCTGGCCAAGGTATCGGTCCGCACGTGAGGTTCGCACCTGGGCCACCGACGACCGGGGCAAGTGGCGTTGCCCGGCGGGTGATGGGTCGTTGCTCGGCTCTGCACTCATGGCGCGAGAATACCCCCATGGGGTATACAAGATCAACGCTGCGGAGGCTTCCTGCTCACCGCACTGCCCACCCGGGCCTGCGTCCATCGACCAGCAGCATCTCGCCGGGAAGACCCCGGTCACGAGTCGTCGGGCTGTGGAACGACCCGATCGGCGGTCTGTGCGAGATCGAGCTCAGCGGCCGCTCTCCCGCGATGCCGGCCGAAGCCCCAAGCCCTCGGGACTTCCTGTGGGTCAGCCGCGGTGCCCGGCGTCCATGGTGGGTACGGCGGCCGACCCGCAAAGCCCCCTCGACCGGCAGTGCCTGCGCCATCGGCGTCGCTGATATGACGTGTGGTAGGTGCTTCCCGGTGGCCTCTCCTACTTGACCTTGAACAGGGCTGTGAGGGTGGTTCCGTCCTGGGTGGTCATCGTGGCGGAGTAGCAGGTGCCCGCACCCGTGGGCGTCTTCCAGTTCTGGATGAACTGGTGGCCGGCGGTGTCGTAGCGCAGGGTGGTGCCTCCGGTCACCGTGACCTCGACGGGGTCGGTGAGCCCGGTGGAGTCCGCGCACGAGATCTGTCGTGTGGCGAAGCCCTTCACGATGCTGGTGTCGGTGAGCTCCGTGGACCCGGCGTAGACGTTGAACTTCAGAGGGACGGTGCTTCCTCCCTTGACGGTGTTGAGCACACCGCCCATGTTCACCGGCGCATAGAAGCCGGTGTCCGTCCACGCCAGGACCGTGTACTGCTCGGTCCTGGTCCTGGTGTTGCCGGCGTTGTCGGTGGCGGTGGCGGTGTAAGTGTGGGCACCCACCGCGTCCGGGTTGGCATCGCCGGTGACCACGCACGAGCTCAGGCCGGACACATCGTCGACCGCAGAGCAGGTGGGAGCGGACGGCACGGACCCGAAGTAGTAGGAACCGCCGTCCGTCGGCCCGCCGGTGAACGCGACGTCGTGTGGTGGGGTCCCGTCGATCTTGTACGCCGGGCTGGTCGCTGCACCGGCCGAGGTCACGTTGCCCGCCTGGTCGCTGAACGCGGGGCTGACCGCGGTGACTGCGTTGCCTTCACCGCTGGTGGTGACGTCCTCGTGATCGACCACGGTCCCGGAGTAGGTGTCGGTGTCGGTGAACCGCACGGTGACGTTGCTGGTGTACCAGCCGTTCGCACCGGCCGTGCCGGCGACCACCGAGTCGTAGCCGACCGTGGGCCCGTTGCCGTCTCGCCGGATGGTCACCGTCTGCGGGGTCGCAGTGCCACCGGCGCTGCCAGCAGAGCAGGTGTAGTCGGTGGCCTGCTGGTCGGCACTCACGCTCACCGCATCGCAGCCGCTGGTGGTCAGCGACGACGGCGACTGATCCTCGGTGACGTTCCAGGTCAGGGTGACGGTTCCGACGTACCAGCCGTTCTCGCCGTCCGGTGCCGCCGGTGTGAGCACGTAGCCGATGGTGGGCGGGGTGGGGTCGACGATCGAGTACGTCGTGCTCGAAGAGGCCGTCAGACCACCGGCGTCGGTGTAGGAGCAGCTCGCGGTCTGGGCGCCGATCCCGTCCATGCTGTCGGGCCCGCTCACCGCGCTCAGCTCGGCCGGGAACGAGGTGTCGCCGTCCTCTGTGTCGTGCACGAGGCAGGTCGCGGCCGGCACCGAGCCGACGTCGTAGCTCCCGCCTTCGGTGACGCCTGCGATGGACAGGGTCGGAGCAGTGTTGGCCGGCGCCGGCGCGGAGACGTTCACGGTGAACGTGGCCGGCGCCAGGTCGAAGGTCCCCGCGGCCGTGTTCGACACCAGGTTCAACGACACCGTGGTCGACCCGACCGTCAGTGGCGTGACCGTCAGGCCATGGGTGTCGCCACACGAGGTGAACGTGACCGTGGAGGGGCTGACCGAGGCGACCGAGGGGTCCGAAGAGACGACGTTGACGGTGACGGTGGCGCTACCGGTCAGGTTGCAGCCACTCTTGCCGTCGCCGTTCGTTGGGCTGATGGCCAGCGTCGTCGTACCGGTGGCGCCGCCCGCGTTGAGGGGCATCATCTCCGCGGTCGCGTCGATGCTGGGGTCGACGTTGTTGTACACCTGGTCGGCGGCTGCCAGCCCTCCCGTGGCCAGCACCAGCGCCGTGGCGCTGGTGACGGCAGCGACGATCCTGCGCACCCTCATGACTCCCCCGTTCTCGTGACTGCCCCCGGCAGCCGGACCGGGCAAGTATCAACGAGCGGGCCTGGACCCGTCTCGCACAACCTGGAAATGGCCCGAAGTGACTAGGCCGCCCCCTGGGTCATCCCCCACGCGGACCGACGTCCCCACTCTCACCACAGCACGGCCATGCGAGCACCGACAGGGCTGAACCCCGCCCCTGCGTGCACGGTGTCTCGCTCCACCGGTCACTCCTCGACCAGGGGGCTGGTCTCCGACCTACGGCGTCAGGTCGAGGTCGTCATGACCTGGCCGGTCAACGATGTCGGAACCCTGGACAAGGTGGTGGCCCTGGGCGCCAACGGCGTGATCAGCGACGAGCCAGACGTGCTGGCCACGGTGCGGCGGAGGTGGAGCACCAGCCATCCGGCGCCGCAGTGACGGGTCCATCGGAGGCCATCGTGGCGACCGCATCGGCCATGGCCGGCACTACAACCATCGTGTGCCCCCGGTGGCGCGAACGACGTGCTCCAACGACGACAACGCCGTCGTGACGTCGTCCATCGTGTTGTAGACCGCGAAGCTCAGCCGGCAGCTCGCGGGCGGGTCGAGGCCGAGATCGCGATGCGCGAGCGTGGCGCAGTGGCAGCCCGCACGTGACTCGACGCCCAAGGCGCCGAGCTGTTCGGCGATCTGGAACGGGTTCATCCCTTCGATGTTGAACGCGGCCAGGGACGTGCGCGCGTATGGATTCGCCGGCCCGTACAGACGGAGCCTGGCGATGTCGCGTAGTCCTGTGAGCGCCGCCGCGGTGAGCACCTGGGTGTGTGCACGAACGGCACCCATGGTCTGCTCGACCACGGATCGGGGCAACGGCTGCTCTGAGTCGAAGTACCGGGTCCCACCGGTTGTGTCCACGAGGTCGACCAGCAGCCTGAGCGCCTGGGCCGAGACGATCGTGCCGAGAATGTCGGCGTTCCGGCCGCGTGCTTCCACGGCAGATCGTTGTACAGCACCTCGTCCGGCGCCACCCGTCCCTCCGCGATCATGTCTCCGCCGTACAAGAAGGGCAGTGACCGCTGCAGGAGGTGCTCCTTGGCGTAGAGCACCCCGACGCCGAAAGGCGCCAGCATCTTGTGGAAGAGAACGCCAGGTAGTCGACATCAAGAGCTTGCACGTCGACAGCATCGTGCGGAACCAGCTGTGCGGCGTCGACGAGGAGTAGCGAGCCGCTCCCGGTGCCCGGCTGCTGGTAGCCGCTCGCATCGGCGATTCGCCTCACCTCCGACAGAGGCGGTTTGACCCCGAGGAAGTTCGACGCTCCCGTGCAGCAGACCAGTTTGGTCCGCGCGTCCACCAGCGACGCGAGGTGCGCGAGGTCGAGCTGACCTGTGTCGTGGTCAAAGCGGGCGACCCGGCACTCGACCCGCCTGCCGAGCCGCGGAAGGATCTCGCGACACAGCCCATACCAGGGCACGAAGTTCGAGTTGTGCTCCATCATCGTCGTCACGACGTTGTCGCCGTCTTGGAACTCGGTGAGAAGCGAGTACATCACCGCGTTGATCGCCTCGGTCGTGCTGCGGTATGTGGCCATGGTGCGTCTCCCAGGGGCGTTGAGCCACGCAGCGATGGTGTCGTAGGACGCCTCGAATCTCTCGGTCGTACGGCGGGACGGGAGCGACTGTCCGCGGTGCACGTTCTCGTAGTCGAGCGTGAGGCGCCGGTACAGGTCGAGCAATGCCCGCGGCGGTGGTCGCGGCATTGTTCACCACCACCCGCCCCGTCAACGGGAAGTCGAAGGCCGCCCGGACCCGCTCGACTTCGACAGGTTCACGGACTTGGGAGGCAGACACGGCATCGGTGGGCGCCGGAATCGGCACCTCTCACTCCTCACTCGACTACCAGGAACTCTGTCCTCACAGGAGACCAGGGCCGAGGCGGAGATACCCGGAGGAGGAGAAGTCGATCAGCGCACCGCGGCCACGGACCACCGGCTGGAATCAAGACCGAGCGATCGGAGAACAGATCCGGCGCCGTCTCGAGCCATCGCCGAGCGCCGCTCGGCACCGAAGCGCACCGGGCAGGCGCAGGGTGGGCCAGCCCGCAGTCTCTCGCGAATGCGTACCGCGGTCGTCTCCTGCCTGTTCAATGGCCTGGTGACGGCGCAGCGCCAGGAGTTCGGTACGGCGAGGCTGCCTGGCGGTGGTCGAGTCGCTTACGCGGCCACGGGCAGCGGCCCGTACCTGCTCGTGGTGCCCGGGTGGCTGAGTCATCTCGAGTTGGGATGGGCCGTCCCCGCAGATCGGCTGTTCTATGGGTCGTTGGCGCAGGGCCGCACGCTGGTGCGCTACGACCGACCGGGTTGCGGGCTCTCGGACGCATACGACGGCCCCAGGACGATGGACCTCGAGGTGGCCGCGATCGCGACCGTGGCTGAGGCACTCGGTATGACGCGCTTCGACCTCTTCGGATTCTCGATGGGGGCAGTCGTGGCGGTCCAGTGGGCCGCGGATCACCCCGACACCGTGTCGCGGATGGTGCTCTACGGGGGCTGGGCCACCGGCGCGGCCATCGGGGACGAGGCGACCAGGCATCACGTGCTCGGTCTCCTCGCGGCCAGCTGGGGTCTGGGGTCGGACCTGCTCACCGAGCTGTTCGCACCCGAAGCGGATGCGGGCACCCGGCTGGCGCTCGCTGGATATCAGCGCGCCGCATCCTCTGCGGAGACGGCGGTCGCGCTGTTGCGGCTGGCCTACGACCTCGACGTGCGCGAGACGCTCCCACGGGTGCAGTCTCCGACGCTGGTGCTGCACCGGCGCGGGGACCGGGCGGCGCCGATCGCCCAGGGCAGAGTGCTGGCCGAGCAGATCCCGGACGCGGATCTCGTCGAGCTCGACGGTCGCTCCCATCTTCCCGCGATCGGGGATGCGGGTTCCGTGGTCGCCGAGGTCCGACGCTTCCTCGGGTTGCCGGCAGTACGGCGTGACGTGCCGACCGGGCTCACCGCTCGGCAGAGCGAGGTAGCGGCGCTGGTGGCCGACGGTCTCACGAATCGGCAACTGGCGGAACGCCTGGGCATCACGGAGCGTTCCGCCGAGTCCCATCTGGAACGGATCCGGTTGCGCCTCGGATTCAGGTCACGCGCCCAGGTTGCCGCCTGGTACGTCGCCACCGGTCCTCACAAGTGAGGTACTTCCACGGCTGTCTCCGAGCCGCGCACGCGGAACGATCAACGGCATGCAGGGCCGTTTGGGAGATCTTGTCCTCTCCGTCGCCGGTTGGTTGGGCTTCCTCGCCGTCGTGGGCTGGACGATTGCGTTCCTCGCCGGCGAGCTGGTCCCCCGGACCGTCGACGGACCGGTCCGGATCCCGACCGGCCCCGCGATCGTGGTTGACCTGGCGCTGTTGTTGCTCTTCGCGGTCCAGCACTCGGTGATGGCCCGTCAGCGGGTGAAGCTGTGGCTGCGTCGCCGAGTCCCGGAGCGGCTCGAACGCACGACCTACATCTTCGCCACGAACGCCTGCCTCATCCTGTTGCTCACGTTCTGGCAACCGTGGGATGGCTGGGTCTGGCAACTCGACGGTCCTGTCGCGGTCGTCCTCTGGTCGCTGTGCGCCGTCGGTTGGCTGCTGGCGATCGTCTCGACCTTCGCGGTCGACCACCTCGAGCTCACCGGACTGCGGCAGGCGGGTTGGGGGTCCCCGCGAGACGCACACCTCGACACGCTGAAGGTCTCTGGCCTGTACAACATCGTCCGGCACCCGTTGATGACCGGGATGCTGCTCGCGTTCTGGGCGACGCCTCGGATGAGCGTGTCGCATCTCCTCTTCGCTGCCGCGTCGACCGGTTACATCGCTTTGGGCATCTACTTCGAGGAGCGAGATCTGCGTCGCATGTTCGGGGCTGCCTACGACGACTACGCCGCTAGCGTTCCCGCTCTCCTCCCGGGGACGGTCTTCGCGCGACGAGCGTTCGGCCGGCGCGCTGCCAAGGCGTGAAGGACTCGCTGGCGAGGGCTCTTGTCGCATCCCGCCGCACTCGCGGTCCCGGCGCGATGAGGCAGCTCCCCGACGGGCTATGAGTGCCGTGGCGGGGTCCTCGGCGGGTGTCAGGGCCCGTCAGCACCGCATGAAGTCCCCGACGAGCCGTCCGAGCTCTTCGCCGGCGTCTTCCTGGAGAAAGTGGCCGGTGTCGGTGATGGTCGGGTGACTGAGTCCGCGGGCGCCGGGGATGAGCTTGCGGAGGACCGGTGCCATCGCGCCGGTGATCGGGTCCCCATCGCTGAAGGCGACCAGGAACGGGAGCGTGGTGGCCGACAGCACCTCCCAGGCGGCGCGGTTGGCGTCGCTGGCCGGGTCGTCGGGCCGGGTGGGCACCAGACCAGGCAGGGCTCGAGCGCCGGCCTTGGCGCGCTCCTCGGGGTACGGCGCGTCGTAGGCCGCTCGGACCTGGTCGGCCAAAGGATGCACGCAGCCGGCCGCGACCAGGCGACCGACGTCGAGCACGTCAGCTGACTCGACTGCGCGGCGGAACCGCCACCAGACCTCGGGCATGTCGAAGTCGCCGGTCGGCAGGCCGGTGTTGGTCGCCACCACCCGTGAAAAGCGTTCGGGATGCTCGGCGACCAGGCGGAGCCCGATCAGTCCGCCCCAGTCCTGTCCCACCAGCGTGACCTCGCGAAGCTCGAGGTGGTCGAGGACCAGCTCGCGGGTCCACTCGACCAGCCGGGCGTAGGAGTAGTCCGCCTCGTGAACGGGTTTGTCGGAGCGGCCGAAGCCGACCATGTCGGGAGCCACACACCTGATTCCGCCTTCGCTGAGCACGCGGATCACGTGCCGGTACAGGAACGACCAGGACGGCTCACCGTGCAACAGCAGCGCCACCGGTCCGTCGGCCGGCCCCGCATCGATATAGGCCACGCGGACAGTGCCGCCGTCGGGGTCGGCGACTTCTGCGTATGCCGGCGCCCAACCGAAGTCGGGTAGATGGTCGAAGGCCGCATCCGGCGTTCGGTAGACCTCCATCCCGGCAGTCTGACAGGCACGAGGTGCCCGCGGGCAGGGAGCGATGAACGCCGTTCCAGCCGCACGGATAGTCCCAGTCGACCGAGTCTCCAGACGACCGAGGTGCCGCGCGCCTGTGGAAGGCCAGGGTCTGCGTCGAGCCTGGCCACTGTGCGAGAGCCCGACGCATCATCTGATTGCGCGACGACGGCTCCGAGCCTGGACGCCGATCACCACCAGAACGACCACGATGGTCAGGAGCGTGGAGTAGTGGTCGATCTGGTGGACCACGTCCACGGCGGGCTTGCCGACCGCATATCCCAGGCCGACCATCGGGCCGACCCACAGCAGCGTGCCGGCCACGTCCAGGGCCAGGAAGGTGCGTAGGCGCATCCCCGAAAGACCAGCGGCCACGTAGATCAGCAGCGACGGCAGCGGGAGGTAGTAGGCCAGCACGACGGCCGCCGGACCGAACCGCTCAGCCATCCGCTCGAGCCGCGCGACACGCGCCTCGCGTCTGGCCACGGCACGCGGCGACGGGTCGCGGCCCAGGATCAGGTGCAGTGCGCGGTCACCCCACCGCCGACCTGCCCACCAGAAGACCCAGTCGAACATCATCGAGCCGGGCACACCGGCCGCCACCGCCCACCACAACGGCAGTTCGCCCAGCCGACTGTGCGCCCCGACCGTCACCTCAGCCAGGGTCGACCCGCTGACCATCTCCAGCAGCAACGGGTGCGACCCGATCAGTGCCGGGACGAGCGGCCACAACGTGAGCGAGTACGCGGCGTACAGGCAGATCAGCAGGACGATCGTGGTGTCCACCCGTCCGGCGCCTTCAGCCCACGGCGTGAGTACCTGGCGTCGCGTCTGCGGCTCGGGGGTATCCGTGGCGAGGGTCATCGGGTCGAGTGTCCCACCCATCAGGTCACCCGCCGATGCGAGACGTCGAGGACTCTGCCGAGGTGGCCAAGCGGCCGAGAGAGTCGTTCAACGATCTGAGCTGGTATGACGCCGGTGCAGGGCGTCGGTGATGCTGTTGTGATCCGAGGACCTCGGGTGGGTGGGACTGATACAGAGGGGTGTCCAGATGAAGGCGATCGTGGTGACGGACCAGGCTGTGGGAACGGCCGGGATGACGCTGGTGGAGCGGCCCGAGCCGGAGCCGGCGATCAACGACGTGGTTGTTCAGGTTCATGCGTCGGGATTCGTCCCGACTGAGATGGCGTGGCCCTCCACCTGGACCGACCGCCTCAACCGTGATCGCACGCCGTCGATCCCTGGGCACGAGCTGGCCGGGGTGGTCACCGCCCTCGGCTATGGCACGACGGGACTCTCGGTGGGACAGCGGGTGTTCGGCCTCACGGACTGGACCCGGGACGGCACTCTGGCCGAGTACGCCGCCGTCGAGGCCCGCAACCTCGCGCCGCTGCCGGGCGACGTCGACTTCACGGTGGGCGCGAGCCTTCCGATCTCGGGCCTGACAGCGTGGCAGGGACTGTTCGAGCATGGCCGACTTCGGGCGGGACAGAGCGTCCTCGTGCACGGTGCGGCCGGCGCGGTCGGTTCGATCGTGACCCAGCTCGCGCGCGAGGCGGGAGCGTACGTCGTCGGTACGGGTCGTGCCGCCGACCGGCAGACGGTGCTCGACTTCGGCGCGATGGAGTTCGTCGACCTTGAGAACGACGCGCTGGAGGAGCTCGGCGGGGTTGATCTGGTGTTCGATGTCATCGGCGGCGACATCGCGAAGCGGTCCGCAGGTTTGATTCGAGCCGGCGGAACCCTGGTGTCTGTCGTCGGGCCGCCCGAGGCGTCGCCCGAGAACGGCCAGGCGGTCGACTTCGTTGTCGAGTCCGATCGTGCCCAACTGGGTGAGATCGTCCAGCGGGTGCGGGACGGACGACTGTCGACGAACATCGGCCACGTCGCGACCCTCGACAACGCCGTCGCCGCACTCAACCCGACCGAGCGGATCAAGGGCAAGACGATCATTCGCGTTCGTCCGTGAGGACTCGAGACAGGCCGCCAAGACGTCGTCGTGTGTTCTGCATGCCTGGCGTGGCCGAGCTGCAGAGCATCGCGACACTGGAGGCGATGGCTTCCGGCCTCCCTGTCGTCCTGGCCGACGCACTGGCACTGCCGCACCTGGTGTCACCGGGAACCAACGGCTATCTCTTCTGCCCCGGGGACGTCCCCGGACTCGCTCACGCGCTACGGATTGTGCTGTGCTCCGAAACCACCAGGCACGCGATGGGGCCGCCAGCCGTGCGTTGGCAGAACGCCATGCCTCGGAACGCACCGTCGCCCGGTTCGAACAGATCTACTCGGATCTCGTCGTCCACCACCTGTGAACGAGGCCCGATGTACCGGATGCCGGGTCCTCAAAGCCGGCGGCCTGAGCCGAGAGAACGCCGCCCAAACCGCCGTCGAGCGTCTCGGCACCCCGGAGGCGTACGCCGCCCGGTTCCGCAGTGGATCCAGCCGGGCAGCGTCAGCGACACCACCTACAACCACTCCTCGCCGCTGCGCAGCTACGAGGACCTTCTCGGGATCACCACCGACGTTTCGGACGGCCGCGGCCACCTGGCGTTCGCGGGCGCCGTCGGGCTACGCCCTTTCGGCTCGGAAGCGTTCGGCCCGTGATAGCACTGCGGCGGAGCCCACCCCCTCAGTCGACGTGGCCGAAGCGGCACGGAGACCAATTCGAGTCGCCACAGGCTGGCTTGCGTCCAACCGGACGCCGCGTCCCGGCGGAAGGGCACGCCATCCAGGGAGCGCGACAGCCTGGTGCACGCAGCGCCCGAGTCCGTGGCCTGGGTCGGTGGCCGGCGATGGGCGTGACCCGGACCGTTAGGCGGCCACTCCCTCGGCGGCGGCTTGGGTGCCGCGCGTGACTGGCGCGTCGACACCCAGGGCGCACAGCCCCACGGCGAACAGGCCCACGAAGAGGGAGAAGTCGGCCAGGAGCCCGAGGATGCCGGGCAGCCCGGCCAGGCCGAGGAACGGCACGATGAGGAAAACGACGCCGACCCAGATCGGCATGACGCGACCGCGGATCACCGCGATGCCGAGGCAGATCATGCCGACGAGCATGGTCAGCAGTGCCGGGATCTCCCAGCCCGCGAGGCCGGGCAGGTCGGCCGCGAGGACACCACCGTGATGGGCGAAGTAGGGCTTGGCGAAGCCCTCGATCGCGCCCTCACCGACGTTGAGAACGATCATCGGCACCAGCACGCCCACGTACCCGATCAGCGTCAGTCGCGGGAAGCGTCCGCGCTGGGCGTGCACGATGGCGGGGAGGCCGAGGATGACCAGGACGTCGCCGAACATCGCCACGGTGTACAGGGCGATCCAGCTGGAACCGGCGAAGCGGTCCAGGCCGTTGCCGTTGGCCAGGAAGGCGGCCAGGTATCCGATGGTGCCGACGACGCTGCCGGCCATCAGTGACCAGGCCGTCAGCCTGGCGAAGGGCTTGTCCATCTCAGGTCCTTTCACGAGACGAGTCGCACGTCGTTCGACGGCGGCCCCCAGCGTCGCGGCAACACCCGGCCGGTGTCCTCGGGCCAGGGGACCGATCTGCCTACGTCTGGGGGACCGAGCCGACCTCATACGCTGGAACGATCCCGCCGCCCGCGATGCGGAGGTACCGTCCACGCCATGACCGTGACCGTCTCGGGAGCTCCCCGCTGCAGAGACGAGGCTCCCTCCGTCTCCGACGTTGCGCTCGCGGTCGGACTTGCCGTGTTCGCGGCTCTCGACCTGAGGTTCAACCTGGACAACTCCGCCCAGTACGGGTCGAACCTCGACACTGCTGTGGTCGTGGGGGTCAGCACCCTGTCGCTGATCTGGCGACGCCGGTACCCGCTCGCGGTGCTCACCGTTGTCGTGGCGGCGGTCGCGCTCCCGGAGCTGGTGACCGTCCAGACAGTCACTCTGTGGGGCCATTTCGTCCCACTGCTCGTGGCGGCGTACTCGGTGGCCCGGTGGGACACCCCCCGCGCCATGGTGTTGGGGGCGGTGATGGTTGTGGTCGGCCTCGGGGTGGCGATGGTGCGGGTGCCGTCGGTCGGCACCGCGTCCAACATCCCCTTCACCCTGGTGCCGGTCTGCTTGGCATTGGTGGCCGGGCGTTCGATGCACCAGAGGGCCGACCGCGCACAGCACCTCGAGGCGAGGGAGGCCGAACGGCAGGCCCATGTGGCCGCGGCAGTGGAGGAGGAACGTAGCCGGATCGCGCGTGAGCTGCACGACATCGTGTCCCACTGCGTGAGCGTCATGGTCGTCCAGGCCGGCGCCTCGGAGGAGCTCATGACTCGTGACCCGGACCGTGCCCGTGAGTCGATGCGCGTCGTCCAGGAGACCGGCCACCAGGCCGTCGCCGAGCTCGGCCGCATGCTCGGCGTCCTGCGCGGCAGACCCGACGGCTCCCCCTCAGGCGCATCGACGTTGGCGCCGCAGCCGGGCACCGGCGACCTGTCCGACCTTGCCGAACGCGTGTCGGGTCTCGGGGTCCCCGTCCAGCTCACCGTCAGCGGCAACCCCCGGACGCTGCCGCCCGGGCTCGACCTCACCGCCTACCGCGTCGTGCAGGAGGCGCTCACGAACGCCGTCAAGCACGCCGGTCGTCCCGCGAAGGCCCACGTCGAGATCCGCTACTGGCCGCAGGCCCTCGACATCGACATCGTCGACGACGGTCACACCCCACCCTCGGGCGCGACAGCGGGACACGGCCTGATCGGGATGGCCGAACGCGTCGCCGTGTACGGCGGTCGGCTCGAGGCAGGCGCACGGGCTGAGGGCGGGTTCCGTGTCCACGTGACCCTGCCCCTGGAGGCGTCGTGATCCGGGTGCTGATCGTCGACGACCAGGCCCTGGTCCGCGGCGGCTTCCGGTCGATCCTCGAGGGCCAGGACGACATCGCGGTCATCGGGGAGGCAGAGGACGGGCGTCGTGCCGTCGAGCTGGTCGCCTCGACACGTCCGGACGTCGTCGTGATGGACGTACGGATGCCGCACATGGACGGCATCACCGCCACCTCGGTCATCCTCGGCGCAGATGCGCCGCGCCGCCCGCGGGTGCTGATCCTCACGACGTTCGACCACGAGGAGTACGTCTACGAGGCCCTCCGGGCCGGAGCCAGCGGCTTCCTGCTCAAGAGCGCGCCACCACGCGAGCTGGCCGGAGCGATCCGCACGGTCGCCGCCGGCGATGCTCTGCTGGCTCCGGACATCACGCGGCGGATGATCGAGGACTACCTGACGCGACGTCGCCCGGGGCGTTCACGGCCGGCTGCGCTTGAGTCGCTCACGCCGCGGGAGACCGAGGTGTTGACGTTGATGGCCCGCGGCCGGTCGAACTCCGAGATCGCCGGCGACCTGTACCTGTCCGAGCCGACGGTCAAGACCCATGTGAGCAACGTGTTCTCCAAGCTCGGTCTCCGCGACCGCGTGCAGGCCGTGGTGCTGGCCTACGAGTCCGGGCTCGTCGAAGTCGGCATGCCCTGAGCGCCGTCACGGTCGGCGAACGGGGTGTCGACGACCCGGACGGCCGAACCCCGGGCGGCAAGCCGAACCCCTGGGCGGCACCCGGCTTGACAGCAAGGCCGACATCGTCGTTCTTCAGCGGATCGCCCGACTTCTGAGTGAGGGTCTCAACCTTGCGGGCATCGGGCGAGTGTTGGAGCTCGAACGCGAGATCGCTGAACTTCGCGCAGCACGTCAGCCACGATGCCGCCATCGCGAACGCATATGAACTCTTGGCGAGGTTCCACGGCTTGAACGCCTGAGTCGCTGCGGTCCGGACGAGGACGTGGCGCTGTGAGTTCGGCGGCCGGTTCGTGTGCTCCTCCGTCAGGCTCGTCCCCCATGGTGCCCAGGCGAGAGCGCTTCAGCAACCTGGTAAGAGCGGCGGTCCCGGTCAAGACACCCGGGAGGTGTGGTCTATCCGGCTGGTGGCGTCGAGAGGGGCGTCAGAACAGCGGCTGACGTGGCGGCTGACGGTGGCTCCTAGCATGGTGAAGGCGGCGGCCCCGACCAGGGTGACGCCGGTGACGTGTGCGGCGACTGGGCTGGCGAGCATCCATCCACCTGCGAGAAGGATCCCGGTCCAGCTGGGAAGCACTCCGGCCCGTCCGATGCCGATGCCGAGGAGCGTCACGCCGACGAGGGTGAGCAGCTCGGCGGCGAAGTACACGGGCCCGAGTGCCTCTGTCTTACCGGTGCCCAAGGTTGCGGCGGCCGGGGCGAGGAAGGCGATGAAGCCGAGGCCGGCGACTCGGATGCCGACGCGCCCGAGTCGTCCATCGCGGCCGTGGTGCCCGCGGTGCAGCGTCCACAGCGCAGCCAGTGTGAGGAGAACGTAGGGCATGAGCAACGACTCGAACAGGTACCCACCAACGGTGGTGAGCAGCTTGTCATCTGCCGGATGGAACAGCAGGTCCGAGATGGCGACGATGGCGTAGAGGGCGGCGCTGAGCCACAACAGCGTGGCGGTCTTGCGGGTCATGTGGTCCTCCGGGTTTGGTGGGTCGGTGGGACCGTACGGCGCCATCGGGTCGGCCACATCACCGCACAGATCGGTCTTCGCCTACTCCACCTGGTGGAGACCCACTACGACGGTGAGCCGATGACGGCTGTCGCTGTCGGCCGTAGCCTGAGGCCTGTGGCAGGTGCGGGCGTGGTCAGTGCGGCCGTCTTCGTGGGCTTGATTGCTGCGTCGTTCACGGCGTGTGCGCTGGTGCGTCCCCGCTGGGCTGCCGTGCTCATAGTGCTCGGGCTCGTTGCGGTCGTGGCCGCGGGTCCGGCGGTCAGCCCGGACGCGGCGAACTCCTACTGGGGTGCCGTTGCGTTCTTCGAGCTGGCGTTGGTGGCGCTTCCAGCGGCCGTCGGGATCGTGTTTCGACTCCGAACCCGTCTCCGAGCAAGCCTGGCCGAACCCCGTCCACCGCGACTCAGTCGGCCGGCCGAACGAGCCAGGGAGCGTCTGGCCGCTGGTATCACCACCCTCGCCTCTTCATCCGAACTCGCTGGCCGGGAGGACGTCGAGCGCGTGGAGGCTGCGGCTCGTGCCTGCCTGGCCGACGTCCGTACCATTGCCCACGACCTCCGCTCGGACGATGACTCGGGCGCCCCTCCTGCGACCCTCGAGGAGCTGGGGCGTCGCATCGACCAACTTGATGAGACCCGCAGCCGACGTGTGGTCTTGGCCCGGCGCACGCTCGTGAGCGGGAGAACGGTCGATGCGATGCTGGCCACGGTGGCGGTGACGGTGGCGGCGGTGAGCGCGATCTCACTGTCCCACGGACCTGTTGAGGTCGGACTGGCGTTGCTCAGCGGGCTGCCCATCGCCATCGCCCGCCATCACCTGCTTCCCGCCGCCGCACTGTCAGCTGCCGCGTGTGCGGGTCTGACCCTGGTGGTCCCAGACCTGGATCCCCTGAGCGGCGCGGCGTCGTTCGGCATCCAGATGGTGTTTCCGTTCCTCGCGGGAGCCCAGCTGCCCAGAAGCCGCGGAGTGGCTTTCACAGCTGGCTGCGCGGTGACCGCGGCGTGCCTTCCGCTCCTCGCAGCCATCACCTACCCCCGCGCGGAGGTCCTCGGAACCGTCGCGGTCCAAGCGGGGTGCTACGTCCTGGGTGCGGCTCTGCAGGTGGCCGCCCGGAACCTCCTGGACGAGCGACTGCACGCGAACGACGACGACCTCGATGAGAAGCGGGCCGCTCTGTCACGAGACGTGCACGACACTGCGGCCCATTCGATGACGGTCGTGGTGCTCCAGGCAGCCGCCGCCCGCCGAGTGTGGGACACCGACCCCACACAACGCGAGGCGCATGTCGCCGTTCTGCGCGAGCTGCTCACCGTCACCTTGCCGGCGCTGGACTCGCTCGGATCACGGCTCGACGACGCAGCCCACGCGGACCCCGTCGATCTGGCTCCGAGCCTGGAAGCGGTGGTCGCCGCAGCGCGCAGGGGCGGCCAGCAGGTCAGGTTCGAGCCATCCTCGCTGTGGTCACGCACTCTGCCACTAGGCGCACTGGTGGCTCAGGAAGCCCTGACCAACGCGGCCAGGTACGCCCCGGGCGCTGAGGTCCGGCTGCGCTGCGACCGTACGACCGCCGGCGTGCGCATCCAGGTCACCAACCCTTCTGCAGCGAACGCCGCCGACCCCCACGGCGGAGAGGGATCGAGTCTCGGCTCTGGACTGGGCCTGCGCGGACTAGCCGAGCGCGCAGGGACGGTCGGTGGGAGGCTCAGCACTGCGGTCACGCCGGACGGCGGCTATTGCGTGACCATGGTCCTGCCGCTGCGGGAGGCTCCACCCGAGACAACACACACGGTGGCCACCAGATGATCAGCGTGGTGGTCGCCGATGACCAGTCACTGGTGCGCGCAGGCCTCCGCACGATCCTGCAAGCCGAGCCGGACATCCAGGTCGTCGGGAACGCCGCCGACGGACAACAAGCGGTCAGGCTGATACGCGAGCTCATGCCGGACGTCGCGCTGATGGACGTCCGGATGCCGGTCTGCGACGGGATCGAGGCCACGCGGCGCCTCAGGGCCGACCCAGCCATGGCGGGGACGAAGATCGTGATCCTGACGACCTTCGACCTGGACGAGAACGTCTACGAGGCCCTACAGGCAGGAGCCGATGGCTTCGCAGTCAAGGACATCCCCGACGACCAGCTGATCGCGGGCATCAGATCCGTGCTCGACGGCGAGGCCCTGCTGTCCCCTTCGGTGACCCGGCGGCTCATCCAACGCTTCACTGCCAACCCGGTCCGGACCAAGCCGGTTCCCGGGAGCGAGGACCTGACGGCCCGCGAGCGCGAGGTGTGGGCCCTCGTCACCGCCGGTCAGTCGAACGACGAGATCGCCGCAACCTTGACCATCAGCGCCGCCACCGCGAAAACCCACGTGGCCAAGGTGTTCGCCAAGATCGGTGCCCGAGACCGGGTCGCGGCCGTCGTCCTCGGCCACCAAGCAGGCATCAGCCCCTAGCTGGAAGGCAACCGTCTCCCAAGCCCGGGGGCACCGTCACCCCGGAGCCGAAGGAGACTCAGGCCACGTTCCCAGCACCGGGGATCGCGCCCACATCGTGGAGCACAAGGTACTGGCCTCTGCTGTGCAGTGACGTGACCTCGAGCAAGCCGTCGCGGCCCGGCCACGCCATCTCGGCAGGCACCCGCCATGAAAGGATTCGGTTCGACAAGAAATGGCCAGTGACACCTCGACTCGGCGGGGTCCCACGTGCGTCTGCCGCTGACGCGTCGCCTATCCAGCCAGTCGCCGGCGACCTGTGTTCAACTCCTCATCGTCCTCGCGGTGGGCGTTCCCGAGCGGGACTGCGTCGGTCCGCCTCTGAGCGCAGCGTCCGCGTACCGTCAACCGGCACATCCGGGCACTGCCTTGCAGGCGTCCAGCCGGCCACCGGTGGCCACCTTTCCTGCCAGCGTCTTCAGCGGGTCGACCGCGTGAAGGAGGCGAGACTTCAGCGCTCTCGTCGACATGTTCTTCCGGGCCAGGACGAGCGCCGCCGTGGCGGCGACCATCGGTGACGCCATCGACGTGCCCTTCATGTAGCCGTAGGTGCCACCTGGCAACGTCGAGTAGATGTTGTTTCCCGGTGCGGCGAGGTCGACGGTCTTGACGCCGTAGTTCGAGAATCTGGCGAGCCGGTCGCGCTGGTTCGTCGCCGCCACACAGATCTCGTTGGGCGCGCCGTAGCTGCACGGGTAGCGGGGGGTCTTGTCGTTGTTGCTGTGCGAGTTCCCCGCCGCGGTGACGAAGAGGATGTTGTGGGCGGCGAGCCCCTTCAGCTTATCGCGGACGGCCTGCGAGTAGCCGGTGTTCACCCAGGTGCCCGAGTCATTGACGACCCGGACGTTCACGCCGGACTTCTTGGCAACAATCACCCAGCCGAGCGCCTTCAGCAACCGGAAGTCGGTGCCGTAGCCCTTGGCGTTGATGAACTTGACCGGCATGAGGCTGGCCCGTCGTTCGACTCCGGTGATGCCGCGGCGATTGTTGCCGACGGCGCCCATGATGCCGGCGACGTGCGTGCCGTGCCCGAAGTCGTCCATCGGGTCGCAGTTGGCAGACACTGCGTTGTAGCCGTGGGTGCCGGCCGGGCAGCCGCCGACACCACCAGGGTTGGTCCAGATGTCGGCCGCGAGATCGGGGTGCTTGTAGGCGATGCCGCTGTCGACCTCCGCGATCACGAACTTGCGACTGCCCTTCGTGACTTTCCACGCGGCGGTCGCCCTCACGTCCGCACCCGCCTTGCCCTTGATGCCGTTGACGGTCTGGCCATGGTTGCGCAGAGACCATTGCCGCCGGAACCACCGGTCGTTGGGAAGGGCCGACGCTTCCATGACGAAGTCCGGCTCGGCGTACCGGACACCCGGGGCCGGTTCCAGGGCGGCGATCACGGACTGGACGGTCCCGGCGCGGACGCGCAGCAGTCGGCCGCCCCTGCCGAACGAACCGATCTCGTGGGCACCCACTCGTCGCTCGATCGCACGCCGCTGCGTGGGCGTCGTCCCCTTGGTGAAGCCGACGAGCACGTGGTCCGCGACATAGGGCCGCGAAGCCACGTTCGACCGTGCCGCGACCGCGTGTGCCGGTGTCATGACCAGGGCGCAGGCGACTGCCGTCGCCGCGACACCCGCTCGGGCCTGGCGGTCAGTGAGCATCCGTCGCACCACGTGCAGCCCGACGCCAGGGACCGTGGCGGCGTGGGTCCGCCTCTGAGCGGAGCGTCCGCCTTCGATCAACCGGCACATCCGGGTACCGCCTTGCACGTGTCCAGTCGGCCGCCGGTGGCGACCTCCCCCGCCAGCGTCGTCAGCGGGTCGACGTTGTTGAGGATGTCCGACTTCAGCGCGCTCGTCGACATGTCCTGCTGCGCCAGGACGAGCGCCGCGGTGGCGGCGACCATCGGTGACGCCATCGACGTGCCCTTCATGTAGCCGTAGGTGCCACCTGGCAACGTCGAGTAGACGTTGTCTCCGGGCGCTGCGAGGTCGACCGTCTTGACGCCGTAGTTCGAGAATCCGGCGAGCCGGTCGCGCTGGTTCGTCGCCGCCACACAAATCTCGTTCGGCGCGCCGTAGCTGCACGGATAGCGAGGCGTCGTGTCGTTGTTGCTGCGCGAGTTCCCCGCCGCAGTGACGAAGAGGATGTCGTGGGCGGCGAGCATGCTCAGCTCGTCGCGGACGGCCTGCGAGTAGCCGGTGTTCACCCAGGTGCCCGAGTCGTTGACGACCCGGACGTTCACACCGGCGTCCTTGGCCGCAATCACCCAGTCGAGCGCCTTCAGCAGTCGGAAGTCGGTCCCGGAGCCCTTGGCGTTGATGAACTTGACCGGCATGAGGCTGGCCCGCCACTCGATTCCCGTGATGCCGCGGCGATTGTTGCCGACCGCGCCCATGATGCCGGCGACGTGCGTGCCGTGCCCGAAGTCGTCCATCGGGTCGCAGTTGCCGGCAACCGTGTTGTAGCCGTGGGTGCCGGCCGGGCAGCCGCCGACACCACCAGGGTTGGTCCAGATGTTAGCCGCGAGATCGGGGTGCGTGTAGTCGATGCCGCTGTCGACCTCCGCGATCACGATGCTGTGACTGCCCGTGGTGACGTCCCACGCGGCCGTCGCGTGCACGTCCGCGCCCGGCTTGCCCTTGACGCCGTTGACGACCTGGCCGGTGTTGCGCAGGGACCATTGCAGCGGGAACGACGGGTCGTTGGTGACCGCGGACGGTTCCTCGACGAAGTCCGGCTCGGCGTACCGGACACCCGGGGCCGATTCGAGACCAGCGATCGCTGACCGAACGGTCCCGGCGCGGACCTGCAGCAGCCGGCCGCCCACGCCGTACGAACCGATCTCGTGCGCGCCCACCCGTCGCTCGACGGCATGCCGCTGCGCGGCCGTCGTCACCTTGCTGTAGCCGACGAGCACATGGTCCGCGACATAGGCTGGAGAATTGGCATTCTGCTTCGCCGCGGCCGCGTGCATGGGTGTCATGACGAACGTGCACGCGACCGCCGCGGCCGCCACGAACCCTCCACGGATCCGGTGGTCAGTGAGCATGGGCGGCGGTCTCCCTGAGGTTCGAGTCGAGGATGTAGCGGTGCCTGAGTAGGAGCGGCCAGGTGAGGGTCGTGACGACCGCCCGGTCGGACAGGCTCATCGCGTGCCGCCACTCGTCGTCCAGACGCAAGGTGACCTCGCCGACATCGAAGCGGCCCGGGTTGCCCGAGACGGAGTGCGTAGCAGCGAGTCGCACGGTCCGCTCCCCGGTGAAAGGCAACGCCGCCGGCTCGCCGGTGGACGCCATGATCCGCTCCAGGGTCGGGACCGGCCGTTCGACGAAGTCCTCGTATCGCAGCCGAGTGAACGAGTCCACGTGGCCGGGCAGGAGCACCTCGCAGAGCGCATGGTTCTTCGCCCAGCGGCGCGCCGTGACAGCCGGTCCTTCCCGCGGCATCAGCCTCCGGTCACCGAAGTCGGGCATCACGCGGAACCGGCGGTTCGAGAACGCGGCGGCGCGGGCGTCGCGGACGAGATGTACGACGTGCAGCCGGACGCCCGGGACCGTGGCGAGGAGCGACGCGTAGACGGGGCTCTTCGACGAGTCCACGATGACGCGACATCCGGTGACCTCCCGTACCGCCTGGTACAGGGCACCGAGTGCGCCGCGGTACTCGTCGCCGTCGAGCGGGCCGGCCCTCCTGGCGTGGGTGATCGCGCGCGCCCAGTGGCGGAGCCGGTCACGGGTGAGTGCATCCAGGCGTGCAGCCTCGGCCGTATCGACCGGCCGCCCGAACGCCTGCCGCAACACGGCACTCCAAACCGGACAGGAGAGCACGGGCTGACCGCAGCCGCACCGGCGGCCCTCGACCAGGCCACGCCGCCAGATGTTCCACAGCTCGCCGACCACGAAGTGGCCGTCGAGCTGACCGAGGGTGTTCGCGAGGATCGTGCTGCCGGTCCGGCTCGATCCCGCGATGTAGAGCACGGTGACGTCGTCATTCATGCCGTGTCCTCCCTGAGATGACCGGTCGGGCACCGTCCCGAGCGTTCCCGGGGCGCTCAGTACCGGTTGGCGGGCCAGCACCAGGTACTGCGAGCCGGCGAAGCGCAGGCCTGGCGTTCCCAGGTCGGCGAGCCGCTGCAGGGCCCTGTCGAGACGGGCGCCGGCCGGTGCGGGGAGGAACTCGCGGCGGAGGAAGGTGAAGGGACCGAAGCCGACACACGCGGAGTCGACGCGCGCAAGGCCCAGCTCCTCGATCAGCTGGTTGAACTCGCCGACACGATGGAACCGCGCCCTGACGTGGCCGTCCTTCCGTGGTCGCATGACGCCGAGCCGGACGAGGGTGGCACGTGCGTTCTGCCGGACGCCCTGGAGCGCAGGGTTGCCAAGGGGATCCAGTCGGGACTGCATTCGCCCGCGGTTGTCGATACTGACCAGCAGATGGCCGCCGGGCCGCAGCACCCGCGCCATCTCCTTCAACGCCGTCCTCGGCGTGTGCAGCCACGGGGTCACACCGAGCGCGACGACGAGGTCGAAGGAGTCGTCGTCGAAGGAGAGTTGGTGCACGTCGCCCAGTTCGACGACAGCGTTGCGGACGTATCGCGTCTCGACGAGGTTGTGCCGCGCCTTCTCCACCATCGCACGCGCAGCGTCGATCGCCGAGACTCGCTGCCCCCGCGCCGCCAGCTCCGCCGTCAGGTGACCGGCACCGCAACCGACCTCCAGGACGCAGGACGTGTCCGGCAGGTGCAGGTGATCCACCCAGTCCAGCGCCCGTTCCTGCCGCCTCCGGTTGACCGTGGCGACGATGTCATGCCGGCCGTCGTACATGTCGTCCCAGAAACTCGCCTGCTCGTTGAAGTACCTGTCGATCCTCCGCTGTCCCGACCCGAGGACGGGCCGCGAGCGCCCGCGTCGGCGGAACAGCCCGACCGCGGACTTCGTCGCGGCTCCGGTCATCGCGGCGAACGGGACTGGATCATCGGCGGCTAGCCACGCCGTCTCCTCGACCCCGGCCACCGACCGCACCCAGGGCACCGGTCGAAGACCGCGCCCGGCAGCGCGCAGCACCGCGTACAGGTCGTGCGGCTCGTCCAGCCACCGGCGCCCCTCGGGCGTCCTTGACGCTGGCACCTGCTGACCCGTGAGGTCCAGGTACAGGGCACGCGCCACGTCGACGCCGTTGCGGTCGACGAAGAGCCGGAACGTCCCACCGATCCGCGGATTGACGTCGAGCAGCTTGTAGCGGCCGTCACGGCTGTCGTACCGGTAACCGAGGTCGACGATTCCGGTGTACCCCAGGTGCGAGAGCAGACCGATCGTCTGGCGCTCCACGTCGGGGTTGGCACGGCAGATGCCGAGGCTGGTCGGCCCGGTGCCCGGCGGGCATTGCCGCAGTTTGGTCCCGGTGAAGGCGGCCAGGCAGCGGGAGCGCGCGTCGAAGTAGCCGTTGAACATCCACACGGTGTCCGAGCCCCCGGGCAGGTACTCCTGCAGCAGCAGGTTAGGCATGCCGTCGCGCGAGGCGTCCTCGTACACCGCGAGCAGCTCCTCGGCGTCGCGGGCGAGGGTGACGCTCGGTACGCCGTTCCTGAGCCGTCCGAGGTCGATGACCTTGGCGACCACGGGAAAGCCTGCGGCGTCGGCGTACTCGACGACCTGTGCCGCGTTGGTGGGTACGACGGCGCGCGGAGTGGCAACGCCGAGTCGGCTGCAGAGGCCGTGCAGTGACGCCTTGTCCGCGAGCGAAGCCGCGAGTCCAGGCGGGCGGCGCGGGAAGACGTACCGCTCAGCGAGCAGGTCCGCGTGGTCGTCGACGTAGAGCGCGGCCGTGTCGTCGACGGGGATCAAGAGCGCCGTGGGGCCCACGTCGTCAGCCGCCTGCACCAGATCCATCATCAACCGCTCCGGGTCGGCCGGATCGTGAGCGACCTCGAACCGGCCGATGACGAAACAGGAGCGGTCGTACGGGAGGGCGCGACCCGGGTGGGCGGTGTACACGGACACTCCGAGCCGGCCGAGGCTGCGCGCGACGGCGAGCGGGCTGTGCAGGAGCGGTTCGGCTGTGGTGGTCAGGACGACTACGGGAGTGCTGGTGTCACACGGCTGTGTGGTCATGGCAGTACAGGCTCCCTACGCACGGGTGCCGTCATCGTCACCAACTCGCCACTCCGCAAAGCCACGGCGCTGTCCACGTCGTCCTCGTGGTTGAGCACGAAATGCAGGTCCTCGAGCTGCCCGGTGGCGACGAGGTATCCGGCACTTGGGCCGTGCGCGATCCGACCGACTGGTGCCGTCGCCCACTCACGGACAATGTCGGCGGCGTCGAGCACCGGCCGGAACCCCGCGTCCATCAAGCCTGCGGCGATGCGCGCGCAGCCCAGCTGGTCCTCGCACCGGAACTCGCCGCGCGCACCCGCACCGATCACCGCGACCCGCTCATGCGTTCGCACCAGGTGCTCGACAGTGGCCCGCACGTTGCGCAGGCAGGCGGCGTACGTTCCGGCGCGGGCCGGCACGGATTCGCGCAGCAGCCTCGTGCCGGAGGTCGACAGCAGGATGATCGGGCGGCCGACGTCGGGGCGTTCGGCGAGGGTGGCGGGACTGTTGGTCAGATCGAAGCCGTAGGGCAACGCTCCGCCGAGCTCGCCCACGAGCAGCGCGCCGTCCAGTCGTGCGGCCAGGCTCGTCGCCTCGTCGAGGTCAGCGACGGGAAAGCACCGCCTCCCCGTGGCGGCGGCTGTGACCGCTGTCGTGGTCGCGCGGATGATGTCGACTGCCACCACGGCCCACCGTGGGTCGTATCGGTCGAGCGCATCCGGAAAGCAGTCGATCGACACGACCCTCCTCATGGCGCGACGATCCCGAGCCCGGTGTCCGCGGGGAACGGCGGACGCAGCCGGGCCTTGCCGAACGAGTCCGAGTGCAGCCCGTGGCGATAGATCTCAACCCGCAGGATCTCCTCGAGCCGGACGTTGCACAGCCGCACCTCCCTGCCGAAGTGGTCGAGCAGCGCGAACTGACTGGACTTGGTGGGCGCCTCGAAGAGGACACTGTCCAGACCCAGCTCCTCGGCGAACAGGTCCGCGAGCCTCGGGTCGAACTGGCCGGCGTCGTCGAACAGCCCGACGCCCTGCGCGCTCTCCCGCGCCTCGATCACGAGCTCCACGGCGCCCGCGTCCAGCCAGCGATGGCCGGTGTCGAGCAGTCCCTGCACGACGGTGCGCGTGAAGGCACCGCCATGCTTGGACCCGAGCTCGAACTGCACATCGAGATCGCGCTCCTTCGCCATCTTCACGACCAGCTCGACGTCGAGCTCGCTGTCGGTGAAGCCCTGGCCGCACTCGATGCGGACGAACCCCATGTCGGCGCACAGGTCGAGGTACTGAGGAAGCCGCCGTTGCGCGACGGCGACCTCGAAGGGACCGCCACCAGTCGTCGTGGGCACGCCGTGTGCGTGCGCGGCGCCGACCTTTTCGCGGCTCACGCACTCGTCGGCGAGCATCCAGCAGGCCATCGACAGCTTCAGCGCCGCCATGAGGTGCCCGCTCTGCTCGAGGTGCCCCTTGAGTGTGTACAGGTCGTAACCGGGGTCGAACGGGCACGTCCGCGCTGTCGGCGTCGGCACACCGATCTCGCTCAGATACCCGGACGTGCTCAGCTCGGCCATCTTGCCCCCCACAGAGAACGAGCGGTGACACGGGTACAGAGCGCCCCGGCCGGCCCGCAGATACCGAAGAAGGTCGCCTTTGCGAGCGCTGGGTCGGCAAGCGGTCAGCGATAACCGAGGTCCCGCAATGTCCGTCGCGAGAGCAGGCCGGCGAGGACACGCAGCAGTGGGTCGAGCCCCTTCCCTGCGGTGCCGGCCCTGGCGCGGTAGATCGTCGCCCCGTCTGCCGACTCGGCTCTGCGCCTCGCTGACTCGTCGTGGTACAGCGAATGCACGTCGTGCTGATGCTCGTCGTAATGCAGCACGGCGTCGTCCCACGGTTCGTCGAGGAACTCGAGCAGTCGGGCGACCGTCTCCTTCGGGTCGGCGACGAGGTCCTCGTAGCGCACCTCGAGATAGCGCTCGGGCGGCAGACGGCGTCCGACCGCCTGGACAGCCCGGATGTAGTACGGCCATTTCGCAGTGGCCTTCACCCCGGAGAGGTAGCCCCATGTGCGCTGGTGAGAGGCGACCACGTCGCGGCCGTCCCTGATGAGGTGGACGATCTGGCAGTCCGGAAACATCTCTGCGATGAGCCCCACGGACAGCGCGTACCGCGGGGTCTTGTCGGCCCACCGCACCTTGCCCCTGCTCGCGGCGTAGTCGGACTGGACGCGGTCGAACATCGCCGCTATCTGGCGTAGCCAGTAGTTGCGGGGAAAGCCGTAGAGCGCGAAGTGCGCCCAGTGCCCGTCGCCGGTGATCCGCTCGGCGAACTCGGTGAGGAACAGCGTCTCCGGTCCGCAGCTGATGTGCGGGTGTGAGTCGAGGATCAGCCGCAACAGCGTGGTGCCGGATCGGTGGCACCCCACCACGAAGATCGGCCGACCGTGCCCGTCGCCCATGGTGTCTCTCCCCTTTCCCTTCCTGAGCGCCGAGAGGACGAGCGAGATACGTGTATCAGGAGAAAGGTCTGGCCGATCTATGCCCTGTGACGGCTCTGTACGTGGAGGTGCGCATGGTGGGCGCTGGTGACGAACCGTCGCTCGCCGAGTACGTCGCCCTGCGGGTGCGGCGGCATCTGGTCTGGGCACGCACCGAAGGCGTCGCCTCGCTCGTCGAGGAGAAGCGGCTCAACATCGCCGAGCGCGCACGCGTGGCCCGCGCCAAGCGTCGCTGGCGACACCGGCACGGCGTGGAGCGGGGCACGGCGACACCGGTGTTCGTCGTGGGCCTGCAGCGGTCCGGGACGAACATGCTCCTCCGCGGCTTCGAATGTGCGCCCGAGTTCGAGGTGCACAACGAGAGCGACCGGCGCGTGTTCCGCCGGTACCGGTTACGCTCCGAGGACCTCCTGCGAGACACCGTTCGGAGCAGCCGACACCGATATGTCCTGTTCAAGCCGCTCTGCGACTCGCACCGGACACCCGAGTTGCTCGTGCTGCCGGCCGTGCCGGCAGGCAAGGCGATCTGGATCTACCGCGACGTGGACGACCGCGCGCGGTCGACGATCGCGAAGTTCGGCGACTCGGACCTGCAGGCGATGCGACGCGTGGTGGCCGGTCAGGGGGAACCGGTCTGGCAGGGGCAGCGGCTCAGTGACGAGACGCTGCGGCGGTTGCGGACGTTCCGCTACGACACCATGAGCCGTGAGACGGCGGCAGCGCTGCTGTGGTACGCCCGTAACTCGTTGTTCTTCGACCTCGGCCTGGATCGACGGCCCGACGTCCGGCTGGTGAGCTACGACCGGCTCGTGGCCGAGCCCGAAGTCGTCGGCCAGGAGCTCTGTCGGTTCCTCGGCCTGCCCTGGCGGCCGGACCTGTTTGCCCACGTGCAGCGGCGGCACTCGTCCCACCGGCCGATGCCCATCGACCCTGCGGCACGCGAGTTGTGCGACCTGATGGGGGCCCGCCTGGATCGGGCGACCACGGCCTCGGCCCTGCACAGGGATGAGGAGGTCGGCCCATGAGCTTTGACCCCACATTCGTGTTCCTGCTCAGCAACGGCCGCTCGGGTTCCAGCCTGATCCACGAGGTGCTGGCACGCCACCCGGACGTCGGGTTCATCTCCAACGTGGAGGACAACTTCCCGCAACTGCCCGCGAGCATCGGCCGGCAGAACAACGCGATGTACCGGCGAGTGCCGCAACGGTTCACCCGCAAGGGCCGGCTGCGCTACGCGCCCTCGGAGGGATACCGGCTGCTGCGACGGCGGGTCTCGCCGGCGATGGTGGCGAGCTGCCGTGACCTGCTCGGATCCGACGCGACCCCATGGCTCACTGCACGTTTCTCGCACCTGTTCACCGAGCGGGCGCGGGCGCAGCGCAAGCCGGTATTCGTACACAAGTTCACCGGATGGCCGCGCAGCGGGTTCATCGATGCGGCCCTCCCCGGCGCGCGCTTCATCAACATCGTCCGCGACCCTCGCGCTGTCGTTTCCTCCGACCTGCAGATCTCCTGGTGGAACGGCTGGCTCGGGCCGGCGGCCATGAGTTCCGGCATCCTCTCTCCGCCTGACGCGGAGGCATGGGAGGCGTCCGGCCGGTCCTTCGCTGTGCTCGCGGCGCTGAACTGGAGGAACGTCGTGAAGTCCTTCGAGGCGGCGCGGGACCGTGTCCCGGACGGCCGATGGCTGGACGTGCGCTTCGAGGACGTGATCGCTGACCCGGAGTCCCAGTTCAAGGAGATGACCGTGTTCGCGGGGCTTCCCGCGGACACCCGGTTCGATGCCGCCCTATCGGCGACGGTGTTCGCGCCGGACCGCGTCGACGCGTACAAGCGCGACCTCGACCACGCCTCGATCGCCGCGGTCGAGGCATCCCTCGCCCGAGAGCTGCACGAGTTCGGGTACACCTGATGCCGCGACTCTTCGGCGACTGTCGGCCCCGAAGTGGGTTGCGTGGCCGACCCGTTCGCCGGCGGCGACCACGGGGAACGGGCCGAATCCGCGGCAGTGTCACCCGCCTCGCCTCTGGTATGGGGGGCCACCGCAGCATGCGTCGAGCTGCGATTGCACTCGTCATCCTGTCTTGTATCGCGACGGCGTGCAGGCCGGTTTCCAGTCCCCAGCCGTCCATGGCATTCCCGCCGATCACGCCGCTGACCACGACCCCTGCTGCGCACCCGTTGGGTATCAAGTGGACGTCGACGATATCGGTGCCGTACCTACGACAGGTGTCCGGTGGCGCCACCTGGAACGAGGTGGAGTGGTGTGAGGTGGAGCCGCGCCAGGGCAGGTGGGACTGGCATGGCGTGGACAACGCGGTGCAGCAGGCCCGCGCACTCGGATACACGATGATGCTGAAGATCCGGATCGGGACGTGCTGGATCACCGGGGGGACCCCGACGTACACGCGGTCCGGGAACGGGAACACTGAGTCGCGTATGCCGAAGAGCCTGTCCGCGTACCAGGACTTCGTCCATGCCGTCGTGTCCCGTTACGCGCCCATGGGGGTTCACGAGTACGCCATCGAGAACGAGCCGAACGCCGCCAACTTCTGGGCCGGGACCGTGGACGAGCTCCTCACCCTGACGCGCACAGCGGTGGGTGCGATCCGTGGCACCGACCCGAGGGCGCAGGTGGCGAGCTGGGGAATCGCCAGCGAGCCTGTTGGTGTCGGCGTGATCTCCCGGCTGGTCGACGAAGGCGACGTCGCCCAGGCGATCGCAACGTACGACGCGTACTTCGCGCACCGCGGCACGTACCCACGCGTCACCTCGGGAACCGAACTGCGCCACTACCTCAGCACTCCGAGGCCCCGGCTCGGGCTCGAGCTCCTCCAAGCCGAGCAGCAACTCCTCGCCCAACACGTCTTCGACGTGCGACAGGTGCACTTCTACGAGTCCTGGCAAGCCGTGCCCGCACTCATGTCCTACCTGCGCGCCACGACTCCACACTCCGTGCCGATCGAGGTGTGGGAGGCAGGCCAGCTCTGGCTCAATCACCCGACATCGAACGACCGGGTGCGGTCGGATCAGGCGATCAAGACCATCGTGCTCATGCTCGCCGGTGGTGCGAGCCGCATCGTCTGGCTGCCGCTCGCGTTTCCTCGGCACGGCACGGAGTATCGCTTCGGCCTGCTGGCACCCGGTCCCGAGCCACGGGTGGCGGCGGACGCCTACCGCCGGCTGGTCCGGTGGACGTCCGACCTCTCGCGGCCGCCGGTCGCCGCGCCAGGTTGGCGGGGAGCCGCGTTCCCACACGGCTCGGCGACATGGCTCGTGGTGTGGAACGACCACGGCGCCACCGTGAACCGGCCGACCGGCACGACGGTGAACGTGACTGACCTGTCCGGGCACCGGGTGTCATGGGCGTCGAGCGGCCTGCGCGTCGGCCCGGATCCGCTCTTCGTGAAGATCGACGCCAGGCCCTCACGCGCCCTCGCCATGTTCGAGTGAGGGTGCCACCCTTCCCCCCGTGGGAGCCTGAGCGGCATCCACCTCACGCGGCCTTGTGGCGCGATGAGGCCGCAGCATAGATCCGCTCTATCGCCCGCAGGTGCGTCTCGGGAGCGTGCTCCCGCGCGACGTATGCCCGCGCATCCTGGCCCATCCGGAACGCCGTATCCGGCGCGTCGAGCAACCTTCGCAAGGCGTCGGCCAGCGCGGCGGGGCAGTCAGGCGAGAGCGTGTCGCCGAACCGCCCGGCGGCCACCAGCTCGGGCACGCCCCCGAGCGCCGTCGCGACGACCGGTACGCCACACGCGAACGCCTCGAGCACCGCCATCGGCTGGTTCTCGTTGCAGCGCGATGGCAGCACCGCGACGGCGTTGCTACGCAACAGGTCGAGCACGATCGGCTTCGGTACCTGTCCGTGGAACCGCACGCGGCCCGGCGCGACACGCTGCCCCTGCGCCCGCAACGCCTCCAGCTGCGGTCCGGTGCCGACGACATCGAGGGTCGCGGAGGTCAACAGACCCAGCGCCTCCACCAGCGTGTCGAGCCCTTTCTCGTGGCTGAGCCTGCCGACGTAGACGACCCCGCCCCCCGGCCGGTCCTTCGGCGCGATCGCCGCGCTGTCGATGAAGTTTCCCAGCACCCGCAGCCGATCCGGGAAGACGCCGGCGCGGGCCATCACCCCGGCGCAGAACCGACTTGGGCAGATGAACGACTGCACGGGCCGGTACGCGCCAGCGGCACGGTGGATCGCCGACTCCGCCGCCAGCATCGCGCTCGCGGCCAGCGAGCCGTCCTTGCACCTGTGCCGCAGCGGGTTGAACAGGGAGCCGGTGACGCAGGAGTCGCAGACCCTGCCATGGTCGAGCATGAGGTACGACGGACACGCGAGCTTGTAGTCGTGGAGCGTCATGACGGCGGGCACGCGGGCCACTCGGACCGGCCCCAGCACCGACGGCGAGAGCTGGTGGTAGATGTTGTGCAGATGCACGACGTCGGGGCGGAACTCACGCAGCGTCTGGCGCATCCCGTCCCGGCTCGCCGTCGAGTAGATCATCCGGCCGGCGGCCCGCGCGCGCGCCGTGAGCCCGGGCGGCGGCGGCTCGAGCTCCACGAACGACGGGAAGTAGCGTGCGTACGGCAGCGGCGGGTTCTCCGGGTGGGCCATGCCGAAGTACGACACCTCGTGCCCGGCACGTTCCTGCAGCGCGGCGAGGTCGAACAGGTACGCCTCGGCGCCACCACGTCGGTACAAGAACTTGTTCACATGGAGGATGCGCATGGCGGCTCCGCATCGACAGGCCCGATGTCGGTGTCGGCCCGGGCGGCGAGATACTGCCTCAGCAGCAGCGGGAACGCGGCGGCGCCCCGCGCTGGATCGATCACGTACCTGCGGAGCTCGAACGGCGGCGTCATCTCCGTGCAGAAACCGCCGCGTGTCGTCCATGCGGCCGCGTACCCTGCGGATCGTGCCCCAGTGATGGTGGCGGCGTCATAGTCGTCGCGCTTGCCGTTCGGATATGCCAGGTGCCGCACCTCGACCGACAGGTTGCTCTCGAGCTCGCGACGGGAGCGGGCAAGATCTTCGCACTGCGTCGCGGCGTTCTCGCGGGCCATGATGTGGTGCGCGCACGTATGCGAGCCGATGCCGAACCCGGCGCGGGCGATTTCGCCGACGGCGGACCAGTCGAGGAACATGTCGCGTCCTGGCGGTGTCCCAGCCGGGCGGCACCGCTCCCGAAGCTCCTCGACGACCGCGGCACGTGCGTCGGCGTTCCGCCGCTTGAGCAGCTCACAGACCCCGGACGATGCGCGGGCGCGTTCGCCGGGATGCCGCAACGGGAACGACCGTCCGTCGACGACGACGGACTCGGCGGTGGACCGCCGGATCAGCCACCCGACGACCTCCCACCACGGTGTCACGGTGCTGTCCAGTATCCCGGGTACGAGGAAGAACGTCGCGGGAAGCCCCAGGCGCCGCAAGAGTGGCAGCACAACGCTCAGGTTGTCGCGGTATCCGTCGTCGAACGTCAACGCCACCGCACGTGGCGGCAGCGGCCTCCCCTCGGCCAGTCGCCGTGCGGCGTCCTCGAGTGGCACGACGTTCGCCAGCCGCCGGCACATCGCGAGCTGCTTCGCGAACCCGCGGGCACCCACGCCTCGGCGTGCCGGGAAGCACCAGGTCGGGTGCACGTTGTGCCACGTCAGAACGAGCAGACGACCACTCACGTCTGCCTCCATTGCGGCCTCAGGATGGTGGCGGTGCGGTGCACCAGCATCCGGACGACCAGGCGGTCCTCGTCCCCTCTGTGGAGCATCGCGATCGCCACCAGGTAGGCGACGAGGACGGTGATGCCACCGACGGCAAGACGGGCGAGGCCGGAGAAGGGCAGCGCCACCAGCAACCCGCAGACGGCCGCGCCGGTGGCGGCGAACACGTCCTGCAGCTGCCGGGGTTGGAAGGGAAGCATCCCGAGTGCGACCCGGATCTGCACAACCCGGACGACGTTGACAACGGAGAGAGACACCGACCAGGCGATCGCCGCGCCGACGATGCCGTACGCCGGGATCAGCGCGAGATTGAGGACCACGTTGAGCGCGAGCGTGACGACATTGTCGGCGAGCCCCCAGCCCGGTCGGCCGGACATCGTCAGCATCATCCCGGCCGGTCCGGTGACAGCGTTGACCAGCTGCCCCGCGACGAGAACCATCGTCACGGTGACGGCGGTGGAGTAGCCGTGACCGAACAGGGCGAGCAGCTCCTCGGGGAACGCCACCAGCAGCGCGAACATCGGCAGCGACAGCGTCAGGTTCCACCCCGTCACCACCTGGTACGCGTGCTGGAGCTCACCGGTCTGCCCGCGCTCGTAGAGGTCCGTGATGCGCGGGGCGAACGCCTGGGTCGAGGCGGGCAGGACGAACGTCGCGAGCACGACGGCCCGCGTGGCGACGGTGTAGACGCCGACCTCGGTGCTGCTGCCCAACGCGCCGAGGATGAGCGTGTCGGCCCAGACCAACCCGAGGGTCGCGAGCCAGGCAGTGCCGCTCACGAGCGAGAACATGCACAGCGCTCTTGGACGGTACACCGGGCTGTGCGTGGCCGGCCCGAGGTAGCGGCGCAGCGCCCGCAAGGCCAGCACGGCCGCGATGACGCTACTGACCACGAGCGCGACCATCGCTCCGGTCAGTCCCGCGCCCAGAGCCATCAGGACGACCATGACGCCGAGCCATACGACCGGTTGGAGGATCAGCTTGATCACCGCATTCGGGCGCATCCGGCTGAGGCCGACGGTGGCGGTCAGCGCGGCGTCGGCCAGCGCGAACGGCAGGAGGGACCCGGCGACGAGACGTAGCGGAGTCACC
>JAFMQY010000164.1 GCA_017354415.1 Nocardioides sp. | reverse complement strand
GCCCTTGAAGTACACGTTCGAGTAGTACTGGCAGGCACCGGTCGGGAACGTCGCGGCGTCCATGCACCGGGTCATCCCCCAGGCCACCTCTCGCGCGGTCACCGGCTTGCCGTTCTCGCCTCACTTCACGCCGGGACGGATCGTGAACGTCCACTTCGTGTAGTTGTCGTTGTGGGTACCCAGGTCGGTCGCGAGGTCCGGCACCAGGACCATGTTGTGGGTCGTGGGGTCGTACTTGTACTGGGTCAGGGACCGCCCGATCAGCCCACTGAAGATCGACGAGGTGTCGACGTAGTAGATCTCGCTCGGGTCGAGTGTGGTGGTCAGACCGGTCAGGGTGAGCACCGTGACCATCCCGCCCTTCTGCGCCCCCGAGATGGTGACCGGGCCCTTGGCTGTCGGGTCCTGACCGTTGCCGGTGTTCCCGCCCTGGAACGCTCCCGTCGTGGCGTTCCCACCGCCGGTGGTGCCACCGCCACCGCCGCCGCACGCAGCGAGAGTGAGTGCGCCGGCCGCAGACAACGCGACCAGCGACGTCTTGAGCATCATGTACGTGCCTTTCGCCGGTTGGATGCCCGGCGATTGTCACGCCGGGACTTGCGCGAGGCGTGACCGAGGCGAGCAGGGGGCCACCACCTCGTTGCCCACGTAACCACCAGGTCGAGGGTGCAAGATCTCGGGTCGATAACGAATGGGTATCGCTCGGGTATCCTTTTCCCACCTGCGGGATCCTCCCGCGCGGGTCGGCGGAGGGCATCGGAAGTGCGGCTGGGGAGCCCTCCTGGGGCATACTGACCCCGCGCATCGTGCTGCAACCGGACGAGTCATCGGAACGTCGTCCCGATGACGACTCCGACTGCAGCTCCGATCCCTTGCCCCTGTAGCTCAGCTGGACAGAGCAAGAGCCTTCTAATCTCTAGGTCGCGGGTTCGAATCCTGCCGGGGGCGCTGCGCTGGCTAGGGTGCTGGCGTGACGGACGTGCTCGAGCTCACCACCGCTGCGGCCTTGTTCGACATGGACGGCACCCTGATCGACTCGACCGCGATCGTCGAGGCGATCTGGCACGACTTCTGCGTCACGTACGGCGTCGACAGCGAGGTACTCGTCCCCTGGTCGCACGGCCGCCGTACGGCGGACACGGTGCGGCACTTCCTGCCCGGGGTCAGCGATGAAGAGGTCACCGCGCTCATCGAGGACCTCGAGTCCCGGGAGGAGGGGACGATGGAGGGCATCGTCGAGATCCCGGGCGCCCGAGCGCTGCTCGAGACGATCCCCGTGCCGTGGGCCGTGGTCACCTCGGCCACGCGCGCCCTCGCCGAACGACGGTTGGTCGCGGGCGGCCTGCCGGTCCCGGACGTGCTCGTGGCGGCCGACGAGATCGAGCACGGCAAGCCGCACCCGTTCGGATACCTTCGCGCCGCTGAGCTGCTGGGCGTCGCGCCGAGCCAGTGTGTGGCGTTCGAGGACGCGGAGCCGGGCGTGCGCTCTGCCCTCGAGTCGGGGGCACACGTCGTCGTGGTCGGTGAGCTCGACAGCGCGGCCACCCAGGGCCTCGCGCGCGTGCCGGACCTGACTCGGATCACCTTGCGACGGGCATAGGCGCCGGACGTGTCGGCATCGAGACGGACGCCGCCACCGCGCCGTACGGGTAGCATGCGCGCATGGCGGGGTCGACGGGGGTCTCGGCGGGGGTGAGGCCTCGGCAGGACGTGCGATTCTGTCGCTCCGCGGACGGCATCACGATCGCGTACGCCGTCCACGGCTCAGGTCCGCCTCTGGTGATCGACTCCTGCTGGCTGAGCCATCTCCAGTACGACTGGGAGAGCCCGGTCTGGCGGCACTACCTGACCGAGCTGGGCAAGGTGGCCACCGTCTACCGCTTCGACGAGCGTGGCCACGGCCTCTCCGACCGTAACGTGCACGACCACAGCCTCGAGGCGCGGGTCGCCGACCTCGAAGCGGTCGTGGAGCACGCAGGGCTCGACCGGTTCGCGATCCTGGCGATGTCGCAGGGTGGACCGGTGGCCGTCGAGTACGTCGTCCGGCATCCCGAGCGGGTCACCCGGCTGGCGTTCTACGGCGCCCACCCCGGGCCGAGCGCGCTCGACCTTCCCGAGGACGAGGAGCTCGACCACACGTTCCACCAGCTGATCAAGGTCGGCTGGGAGCGCCCGACACCGGAGTTCCGGCGGGTGTTCACGTACCTCATGATCCCCGGCGCCACCGAGGAGCAGATGGGCTGGCTCGACGAGCTCCAGCGCCGCGCGGTCACCGCCGACATCGCGATCATCGCCCGCGAGCAGCGAGGCCGGGCGAACGTCGGCCACCTCCTCGGGGACGTCGCCGTGCCGACCCTGGTCCTGCACTCCCTCCGCGATCGGATGAACAACTTCGAGTACGCCCGCTTCATCGCCTCGCACATCCCCGGGGCCCGACTGGTCGCCCTCGACAGCGACAACCACATCGTGCTCGAGGCCGAGCCCGCCTGGCCGGTCTTCGTGCGCGAGGTGACCGAGTTCCTGGCCGACGATGCGACCACCGGTGGCGCGCTCGGGGCCGACCCCCGGGAGATCCTCTCCGCGCGCGAGCTCGAGGTGCTCGCCCTCGCCGCACAGGGGCACGACAACGCCGCGATCGCGGCTGAGCTCTCGCTCAGCGTCCGCACCGTCGAGCGGCACCTGCAGAACAGCTACGACAAGCTCGACCTGCACGGAAAGGCGGCCCGCGCCGGCGCCGTCAGCCGACTCCTGGCCGCCGGCTGACTACGCAGTTCCACCCAGTCGGACCTCACCGGCCATCGTCCAGAAATGCGCGTATCCACTGATGCGCCGGCCGTCCCCCTCCTCCTAGCGTCTCGGAGACACGCACCACCCAGACAGGGGGAACCATGACCACCACCAGCACAACCGACACCGAGGTCGCCCTGAAGGCCAAGCACCGGGCCATGTGGGCGCTCGGCGACTACCACGCCGTCGCCACCGAGCTCATCCCGGCCCTCGGATCGGTCCTCGTCGAGGCGACCGGGATCGGGCCGGGCGACCACGTCCTGGACATCGCTGCCGGCACGGGCAACGTCGCCATCCCGGCCGCCGCCACCGGCGCACAGGTGATCGCCACCGACCTCACCCCGGAGCTGCTCGACCAGGGCCGCGCCGACGCCTCGGCGCGCGGCGTACAGGTCGAGTGGCAGGTCGCCGACGTCGAGAATCTGCCGTTCGAGGACGGAGCCTTCGACGCTGTCACCTCGTGCGTCGGCGCGATGTTTGCGCCGAACCACCAGCGGACCGCCGACGAGCTCGTGCGCGTCTGCCGGCCCGGCGGCCGGATCGGGCTGATCGCCTGGACTCCGAGCGGTTTCATCGGCCAGATGTTCGCCACCATGAAGCCGTACGTCGCGCCACCGCCCCCGGGAGCGCAGCCACCCCCGCTGTGGGGCGACCTCGAGCACGTCCGCGAGCTGCTCGGCGACCGCGTGAGCGAGGTGGAGGCCAGCCAGCAGCTGCTGCACGTCGACCGGCTCGCTGACCCCGTGACGTTCCGGGACTACTTCAAGGCCCACTACGGCCCGACGATCGCGGCGTACCACGGCCTCGCCGACGACCCCGCCCGCACGGCCGAGCTCGACCAGGCGCTCGTCGATCTGGGTGAGCGGTTCCGTTCCGAGGACGGCGGGATCTCCTGGGAGTACCTCTTGGTGGTGGCCACCCGCGCCTGAGCCCTTTCCGGGGAGCAGTCGGTACAGCGTTACCGACACGCCGCGTCAGGTCCGACGATCCCGCAGCGTCGCACGGTCCAATGTTCATGGCCCGGCGACGTATGAGATCGCCGGGCCTGATGCGTCTTCCAGGGCTCCTGCCGGCGCGTCAGACCCCGACGTACGCGTCGATCTCGGCGAGCAGCGACGCCTTCAGGACGTCCGGCGCGAACGACGCGGAGACGGCGGTCCTGGCCAGGTCGGCGACACCATCTCTGTCGAGGTCGAGCAACCGGGCGGCGATCTCGTACTCCCGGTTGAGCGAGGTGCCGAACATCGACGGGTCGTCGGAGTTCACCGTGACGGTGACACCGGCGTCGCGGAACACCGCGATCGGGTGCTCGTCGAGAGACGCCACGGCCCGGGTGGCGATGTTGGACGAGGGACAGACCTCGAGCGGTACGCCGTGCCGAGCAAGATGCTCGAGCAGACGAGAGTCCTGGGCGGACGAGGTGCCGTGTCCGATCCGTTCAGCACCGAGACTCGCAAGGGCGTCCCAGACGGTCTCCGGTCCGGTCGTCTCGCCCGCGTGCGGCACGCTGTGCAGCCCGAGCCGACGCGCGGCGTCGAAGTGCGGCTTGAACTGGGGACGGCCGACCCCGATCTCCGGGCCTCCGAGCCCGAAGCCGACCAGCGCGTCGACCCGGTGGTTGGTGGCGAAGGAGAGGGTGGCGTCGGCCGCGGGCACGCCGCTCTCGCCCGGGGTGTCGTAGATCCAGCGCAGCACGATCCCGAAGTCGCGCTCGGCCGCGGTCCGGGCGTCCTCGATCGCCTCGGTGTACGCCTCGATCGGGATCCCGCGGTCGGGGTCGTGGGGCAGCACCGATGTGTACGGCGTGCAGGTCAGCTCGGCGTACCGCACCTGCTGGCTGGTGGCGAGCTCGCGGGCCACCTCGTAGGTGAGGTACCGGATGTCCTCGTCGGTGCGGAGCAGGGCGACGACCGCGAGGTAGACGTCGACGAAGTGGGCGAAGTCGCGGAACTCGAAGAACCTGCGCAGCTCCTCGCTGTCGACGGGGACGACGCCCGGGTGCCGCATGGCGAGCTCCGAGACGATCCCGGGTGAAGCGGAGCCGACGTGGTGGACGTGCAGCTCGGCCTTCGGCAGCCCGGCGATGAACGACGACAGATCCGCGTGACCCACGAGCCGGAGTGTGTCAGGACTGCAGCCAGTAGTACGAACCGACGACGACCGCCGGCAGCAGACCGAGCAGCAACCAGGGCGTCAGGATCGTCTTCACGTTGATAGCGCGCACGCCCGCCATGGCCATCAGTCCGACCACCGCAGAGATGACCAGCAGGCCGGGCCGCGCGCCTGCACGGTCGACGATGCCCGAGAGGATCGCCATCCCGGTGGCGAACAGGGTCGCCACGGTCAGCACCAGCGCCGAGGCCACCCAGCGCTGGACCCGCTCGATCTCCACCGAGGTCGGCGCCGTCAGCGCGTCTTCATCGGACAGACATGGTCCGTCACTGGACCGCCTGCAGTACGGCCTGGGCCGCCACTTGCGGGTTCGAGCCCTGGTTCTGACCGTTGATGAAGACGGTGGGCGTGCCGGTCACGCCGTCCTTCGACATCTGGTCGGTCGCGTTGACCACCCACTGGTGGTAGACGTTCCCGTTGATCAGCGGCGTCACCTTGCTCCGGTCCGCACCCGCCTGGGCCGCCCAGTCGATCAGGGTCGAGTCCGGCACTCCGGCGCTCCCCTCGGCCGGCTGGTTGTCGAAGGCGATGGTCCGGAACTTCATGAACGCGTCCGGCCCCGCGGTGCTGAGCACGGACATCGCGGCGTTCAGCGCCCGGCTGGAGTACTGGGTCGTCGACGACCGGTCGAGGAACGCCACCATGTGGTAGTCCACCTTGACCTTGCCCGCGTCGATCGCGGCCCGGGTCTGCTGCCCGGTCGCCGCCTCGAACGCCTTGCAGATCGGGCACTGCAGATCCTCGTACAGCTTGATCGTCGTCGGCGCGGACGACTTGCCGACCACCACGTTGTAGGTGCCCGTCAGGTTCGAGGGGACCTTCGTGGCCGTCTGGCCGGAGGTGTCGTTCTGGCTCTGCACGTAGAAGAGGACGCCGCCGATGATCAGTATCGCCACCACCACGGCGCCGACCACCGAGAGGTTGCGGATCCGCTCCCGTCGCCGCTGCTGCTGCATCAGCGCCTGGGCGCGCTCAGACTTCGACTGCTGACGTGTCTTGTTCGCCATCGGCGAGCCTTTCGTGGTGCGGGAACAACAGATTGTCCAGGGCGAGCTTGGTGCGCGGCCAGATGACGAGCCACAGCGAACACAGCAGGAGGCCGACGTCGCGGGCGATGTCGATGGCGTACTGACGCTGTGGGTTCGCCGGCACTGCGGAGCCCCCGAAGCAGCCGCAGTTGATCTCGAGGCCGCGCGCCCAGGCGGCGGAGATGCCGATGATGAAGGCAATGAAGAACAGGCTCGCCAGCACCGCGAAAACGCGGGTGAACAGGCCGAGGATCAGGGCTATGCCGATGATGATCTCCACCGTCGGCAGCGCGTGACCCACGGTCGGGACGACTGCCTCCGGGAGGATCTTGAAGGCGCGTACTTGACGGACGTTGCCGGCCGGATCAGGGAACTTCGTGATACCCGCGACGAGATCGACGATGCCCACGATCAGGCGCGCCGCCAGGCCGACCCACTGCTTCACGATCCCCCAGCCTACGTAACCGCTCTGAACCCACGTTGTGCAACCTCTCGGATGTGCTGAACACCTCACCGAATCGCCCGTTGTGGGCGCCGGATAGGGTGCGTGCTTGTGAACGACCGACTCGTCTGGATCGACTGCGAGATGACCGGTCTGGACTTCGTCGCCGACGCGCTGATCGAGATCGCCTGCGTGGTCACCGACTTCGACCTCGATCCGCTCGGCGATGGCATCGACCTTGTGATCAAGCCGCCAGCGGAAGCGCTCGCGCAGATGGACGAGTTCGTCCGCAGCATGCATCAGGGCTCCGGGCTGCTCGACCAGCTCGACGACGGGATCACGCTCGAGGAGGCGGAGCATCAGGTGCTCGCCTACGTGCGCGAGCACTGCGCGGAAGGGTCCCGGCCACCGCTGGCCGGCAACACCGTGGCCACCGACCGGGCCTTCATCGCCCGCGACATGAAGGACCTCGACGCGTTCCTCCACTACCGGATCGTCGACGTCTCCTCGATCAAGGAGCTGTCGCGCCGGTGGTACCCCCGCGTGTACTTCTCCGCACCGGCCAAGCGGGGCAACCATCGTGCGCTGGCCGACATCCTGGAGAGCATCGAGGAGCTCCGGTACTACCGGGCCGCCATCTTCGTTCCCCCGCCCGGTCCGGAGAGCGCCGACGCGAAGGCCCTGGCGGAGCAGCACGGCGGCTCCCTGAGCGGGCTCACGGCCGAGTCGGACGACAGCCCCGATACCGGCTCTCAGGCCTGATTGCCTTACACTTCCTGACCGGCCCTGCCGGGCCGCATGGTGGGTGTAGCTCAGCTGGTAGAGCACCTGGTTGTGGTCCAGGTGGTCGCGGGTTCGAATCCCGTCACTCACCCCAGTCGTCGCCCGAACCGCCGGCGCTCCCGACCTGCCCGCCGTCGGGCCGGCGGCATCGGCTCACGTCAGGGTGTCGACCTCATCGAGCGGACGGAGAACCGTGGCCAGCAACGAGATCATCCACAAGCGCCAGCTGATCCGAGCGCACGTGGCCGGGATGACGTACGTCGACATCGGTGGCCTGTGGGGCACCACGAACGAGACCGTCACCACCGCCATCCAGGGCGGTGCCAGCCATGCCACAATGGCCGACCTACACCCACTGGGCAACCGCTGGTGGAAGGCGTTCGAGGATCACTGCGAAGCGAAGGGCGTGAGCGGGTACTCCGAGAAATGGGTTGACATCTGCTCCCCAGACGCACCTGCCGATCTCGGGACGTACGACTTCGTGCATTGCTCGGGCGTGATGTACCACGTTCCTGACCTGTTCGCTTTCATCGGCAACCTGCGCGCGGTCACCAACCAGCTTCTGCTGCTCTCGAGCGAGGTCATGCCCGACCGGATCACCAACGCCAGGGGCACCCTCGAGTTCGGTCCGGATCACTCCTACCTCACGCCCGTGCTCTCCGAGGAGAACCGGGCGATCGTGGCCGAGTACCTCCAGAGCGACGGTCGGCGCGCGGGGGGCCTGACCTACGACGCGCCGTTCTTCAGCGACGGGAAGGCTCGGACCGGCCCGTGGTGGTGGCTGTTCTCCGGTGAGTTCATGTCACGGATCGTTTCGCTGTTCGACATGGAGATCCTGGCCGAGGGCGTCAGGCGCAAGGGCCGCGGCTACACCGTCCTCGCACGGGTCAAGGGCGCCTGAGCCGGCCCCACGTCACGCTCGCGTCCACCGTCAGGTCAAGCCGGCCGTCAGGGGCGATCGGGAGGGTGCGGGTGATCGCCCCTAGCAGCTCACGATCGAACCCGGCTGCATCACGCATCTTCGGCAGGGTGAACCCGCACTGGGAGTGGTGCAGGCCGACCAGCTCCTCAGGAGTCGGTCGCCACGCGACGCCGCTGGTGATGTGGCCCCCGTGCCGCTCGAACAGCTGCCTCCGCTCGAGCTCCTGTACGGGGTCCAAGGGCTGGAAGTCCGGGTTGGCGCCGTCGCGTG
This sequence comes from Nocardioides sp., assembly GCA_017354415.1. GTDB lineage: Bacteria > Actinomycetota > Actinomycetes > Propionibacteriales > Nocardioidaceae > Nocardioides. The sequence continues at coordinate 609 of JAFMQY010000164.1, read as the reverse complement.
CGTAGATCGGGCTCAGGCGCCGGCGTACACCCGGATCGTCCAGCCATCGGCGCTGGACGACCGCCAGGTATCCCCGGGCGGGTCAACGTGTCCTCGAAGCGTGGAAGCGCCGTCGACCAGTCGAACCAGTGGATGCTGTCACCGCACACGATCAGGCCGTACGGTCCGGTCAGCCCCGCGGATTCGACTGTTCCGTGCACCCACCGCAGGTTCGGCGCCCTACCACCGTGCTGTCCCCGCCCGACCGCCAGCATCGCGGACGCCCGGTCCAGCGCGTCGACCCGGGCTACGCGGCCGGCCAGCGGACGCGCGAGGTCTCCCGGCCCGCAACCCGCGTCGAGCACGGCTGACGTGGCGGGATCCAACAGCCGCACGAGCACGTCGATCGTCTCCGGCCGGTACGGCGGCCGGAGCGGGTAGTGCGCGGCCACCGACTCGTCGTCGAACCAGGCGGCGTACTCCGCGGCCCACCCCGGCGGCTTGGCTTCCATGGTTGTACCTCGGCTGTCGACCTGACCCTGGGACGTCCTACGCTCCGAGCCCTGGACACCATCGAACGTATGACGTCTCGAGGTCAGCCGACACCGTCTGGGGACGGACCGGCCCCGG
>JAFMQY010000052.1:11565-20598 GCA_017354415.1 Nocardioides sp. | reverse complement strand
GCCGTCCTGGAGAGGTACGCCGCCCACGGCGGCCGGTGGCGTGAGGTCGAGCTCGAAGGGGTCGGCCACGGCATCCCGCTCGAGGTGCCCGGCGTCGTCGCGGACGAGATCGTGAGGACGATGACCGATGCCTGACCCGCTCGACGTCCCGGTCTCCGGCGGCTCGCTCCGCGTCGCGACCTGGCACGGAATCGGTGCCCCGGTGCTCGCGATCCACGGCATCACCTCGTCCTCGCGATCGTGGCCGTTCCTCGCGGCAGCGCTCGACAACCCCGTGTTCGCACCCGACCTCCGGGGACGCGGCCGGTCGAACGACCTGCCGGCGCCGTACGGCATGGCTCAGCACGCCGACGACTGTGCCGCCGTCATCCAGGCGAGCGGAGGGGTGCCGGTCGTCGTTGTGGGGCACTCGATGGGCGCCTTCGTCGCCACCGTCCTCGCCGCCCGGCGCCCCGACCTCGTGCGAGGGTTGGTGCTCGTCGACGGCGGTCTGCCGTTCCCGCCGGCGGATGCGGAGGCGACCATGGCCGGCCTGGAGCCGATCAAGCAGCGCCTGCAGGCGACGTACACCCGCGAGGAGTACCGCGACTGGTTCCGCCGGCACCCGGCGTTCGGCCGCGACTGGACGCCCGAGGTCGAGGCGTACGCCGACTACGACCTGCCGGACGATCCCGGCCACCCGTCTGCTGACCCCGACGTCGTCGAGGCGGACCAGGTCGACATGGTGCAGGGCTCGGCGTTCGCCGACGCGATCGAGAAGGAGCTCCCGCCGCGGGTGTTCCTGCACGCCCCGCGCGGCTTCGCCGACGACCCGCCGGGGCTCTACCGCCAGCCCACGGTCGACGCGTACGCCGCTCGCTGGCCGGACCTCGACGTCCGGCCGGTGCCCGATGTGAACCACTACACGATCGTCCTGAGCCGCCGCGGTGCCGACGCCGTCGCCCACGCCGTCCAGGACCTGCTCGGGTCGTCCGCCTGAGAGGCGGCCCTACGGCCCGCTGGAGCGGACGACCGTGGGTCCGGGCTCGGCCGGGGGGAACTCGTTCATGGCGTGGTCGGCGATCCGCTTCATCATCCACATGTCAATGCCGCCACCGAGAACACCGCCGGCGAACGGGACGGCTCGGCCGAACTTGGCGAACGCCCGCTCACCGACGCCACGGACGATCCGGAAGCCGATCGCCTTGTTCAGGATCAGCAGGCCGGCCGGCGGCAGCTGCTGGGCCGCAAGGCCGACCATCTTCCCGGTGCCGCCGGTGAGTCCCGCCTTGGTCAGCACCTCGTCGGCGTCGGAGCCGACCAGGGTGAGGAGGACGGCGGTCCGGACCTGGGGGTCGTCCACGTCGTACCCGCGAAGGTCGGCGATCGACGCGACCATCCGCGTCGCGAGAACGTAGAACGACACCACGTTCGCGGGCAGGGCGATGGGCATCGTCAGGAAGCCACCGGCACCGGTCACGAAGCCGCCCGCACCACCCTTGGCGACATGGTTGCGGGCGACCTTGGCCACGGCCGCCTCGGTGTTGCGTGAGGACTGCCGGGACGCCGCGGCCATCTCGTGCGCGGACTTGAGCGGGCCCAGCCCGTCGATGCCGGAGTCGAGCAGGACCTGCACCAGACGGGCGACGGTGCCCTCGTTCGCCGGCTCGACCTCGGCCGGGAGCCGGTCGTCGTCGTCTCGTCTGAGAGACATCAGCTCTCCTCGGAGCCCGGAGTCTCGGATCCGCCAGGGTCGCCGTCCGGCCGGCGCTCCGCGATGCGCTGCACGCCCCGCTCGAGCTGACCGCGGACCTCCTGGATCTTGTCGGCGTGCCGGCCGCTGGTACGGCGGTCGAGGTTCTCCGCGGCCCGAGACAGCCAGTCGTCGATGTCGCGACGGTGGTCGTGGGCATAGGTTCCGACCGCTTCGATGCCCTGTCGGACGACGCTCTCCACCTGGTGGGCGAGCTCCTCGAGGTGGCGCTCCACCTCGTACTCCTCGAGCTTGGAGCGGATCGTGTCTCCCATCGGCCGCGGGCCAGACTTCTCCGGGTGGTCGGTCGGCTGGTCGGTGGCGTCGCTCCACTGGCTCGTGGCGTCGGTCGGCTGGTCGATCGCGTCGCTCGGCAGGTCTGCCGGCTGGTCGGCCGCCTGGTCGGCGGGCTGGTCGGTGGGGTCGGTCGGCTGGTCGGGCATGGCACCTCCTGGGTGTCTCGAGCCCCCATTGTTCCTGGGCAACTCGCCGTACCCAACCGGGCGGTCCCCCGAACCCACCCCGAGACCTTCGGCCCGACGAGGAGAAGCTGCGCGGGGAAGCCCAGGTCGTGCAGGTCGCCGAACAGGTCGGGCCTCCCGACCATGACCTCGTGTCCCTCGACCACCAGACGTGCCCCGAGGCAGGGGAGGACTCCCGAACTCGCTCACGTGGTTAGTCCCCGACGTTCTGGTCTTCCGCACGGCCTCCAGACCAACCAATTCGTCGGGGACTATCCGCGAAGGCACGCGCGACAGGGTGACCGGCGCCGCGCGCCAGTGTCGGGACGGCGCTCGATCCGGGATGACCTGCGCGTCGTGCGCACCCCGGTCACGGTCCGGTCTGGGACAGCTCGGCGCCTCTCACGACCGCACGAGCCGCGCGATGGCGGCCGTGGCCTCGGTCAGCTTCTCGTCGGCCCCCTCGCCGGTGGCGATGGCGTCGCGCACGCAGTGCGCCAGGTGGTCGTCCAACAGGCTCACCGCGACGGCCTGCAGTGCCTTCGTCATCGCGGAGACCTGGGTCAGGATGTCGATGCAGTACTGCTCCTCGTCGACCATCCGCTGCAAGCCCCGCGCCTGCCCCTCGATGCGCCGGAGCCGCTTGAGGATGTCGTCCTTGTTGCTGAGGTAGCCGGGCTGGTCCATGCGACAAGCATACCCCCTAGGGGTAGATGCTCGGCCGTCGGAGGCTGCTGGATGACTAACTGGTCGTCAGACTGCAACCGCCGACCAGCGGGACTGCAATCTGACGACCAGTTAGGCCGCGCCGCCGCCCCACCAACCGACGCCGGTTCGCTCCGTGGGCGGCGAGGGGTGGCTGAGTCCCGTCTCGGGGGACGATGGAGCCATGGCCGAGTACGACTCGTCGAGCACGCCGGACAAGGACCTGCGTCGTGACATCCGCCGGGTGACGTCGATCCTCGGCGAGACCCTCGCGCGGATCGAGGGCGACGACCTGCTCGCCCTGGTCGAGCAGGTCCGAGCACACGCCAAGCAGGACCGGCTCGACGAGCTTCCCGAGTTCGACGTGGCCACGATCACCCGGCTGGTGCGCGCGTTCACGGCGTACTTCCACCTGGCCAACATCACCGAGCAGGTCCATCGCGGTCACACCCTGACTCGGCTCCGGGACGCGGAAGGTGGCTGGCTGGAGCGCGCGGTCGCCCGGATCGCCGACGCCGGTGTCGGACCCGACGACGTGGCCGACGTCCTCCGCCACGTCGCGCTGCGCCTGGTCTTCACCGCCCACCCCACGGAGGTGGCGAGGCGCTCCACCCTCGACAAGCTGCGGCGGGTGGCGGCTCTCCTCGAGGAGCCCGACTCACCGCGCCGGACCCGCCGGCTCGAGGAGGCGATCGAGCTGCTCTGGCTCACCGACGAGATCCGGATCGAGCCTCCGGAGCCGACCGACGAGGCGCGGAACGTCGTGTACTACCTGGAGGGGCTCTCGGCCGCAGCCCTACCCGACGTACTGGAGGAGCTGCGCGACCGGCTCGCCACGATCGGGGTGCCGCTGCCTCGGGAGGTCCGTCCGCTGCGGTTCGGCAGCTGGGTGGGCGGCGACCGTGACGGCAACCCCCACGTCACCCCGGCCACCACGCGTGAGGTGCTCGCCCTCCAGGCGGTGCACGGTATCCGCCTGCTGCGGACACTGGTCGACGAGCTCCGCCGTGACCTGTCCGTCAGCAACCGGATGGGAGCCGTCACACCCGAGCTGACCACGCGACTGGCGGACCGGCTGGCCGGGCTGCCGGAGGTCGAGCCGCGCTATCGGCGGCTCAACGCCGAGGAGCCCTACCGGCTGTTCCTCACCTGCATCCACGTGCGGCTCGGGCTGACGGAGCAGCGACTCCTGGGCGGCTCTCGGCACGAGCCCGGCCGCGACTACGCCGATGACACCGAGCTCCTCGATGACCTGATGCTTCTGCACCACTCCGTCCTGGAGGAGCAAGGGGCCGTGGTAGCGGGTGGCGAGCTCGAGCGGCTGGTCCGGACCGTCGCGGCGACCGGTCTGACCCTGGCAACCCTCGATGTGCGTGAGCACTCCGCGCGTCACCATCACGCCGTGGGTCAGCTGCTCGACCGCGTCGGCGAGCTGCCCGCGCCGTACGCCGAGCTGGATCGCGCCACGCGCCTGAAGGCGCTCAGCGAGGAGCTCGCAAGCCGGCGACCGCTGGCCCGAAACCCGCTCCCGCTCGACGACGAGGGAGCGGTCACCGCGGACACCTTCCGGGCGATCCGGTGGGCGCTCGACGAGCTCGGGCCACGGACCGTGGAGAGCTACATCATCTCGATGACCCACGACGCCGACGACGTGTTCGCGGCGGTGGTACTGGCCCGCGAGGCCGGGTTGGTGGACCTGCCGGCCGGTGTCGCGCGGATCGGGTTCGTGCCGCTGCTCGAGACCGTGGACGAGCTCGCGCGAACCGGCCCGATCCTCGAGGCGCTGTTCGGCGACCCGTCGTACCGAGAGCTCGTGCGGCTGCGCGACGTGCAGGAGGTGATGCTCGGCTACTCCGACTCCAACAAGGCCGGCGGCATCACCACCTCGCAGTGGCAGATCCAACGCGCTCAGCGACAGGCCCGCGACGTGGCCCGGCGGTACGGCATCCGGTTGCGCTTCTTCCACGGTCGCGGCGGGTCGGTCGGCCGCGGGGGTGGCCCGACGTACGACGCGATCATGGCGCTGCCGTTCGGCACCGTCGATGGCGAGGTGAAGATCACCGAGCAGGGCGAGGTGATCAGCGACAAGTACGCACTGCCCGCGCTGGCACGCGAGAACCTGGAGCTCGCGCTGGCGGCGACGGTCGAGGCGTCGGTGCTGCACGGCACCGACCGGCGTACGCCGGAGCAGGCGGAGCGCTGGGACACGACGATGGACCGCGTCTCGGACGCCGCACATGCGCGTTACCGCGGGCTGGTCGAGGCCGAGGGGCTGGCGGAGTACTTCCTCACCGCCACGCCGGTCGACCTGCTCGGCGCGCTGCACATCGGGTCGCGGCCGGCTCGTCGTCCGGGGGCGGACACCGGCCTGGACGACCTGCGGGCGATCCCGTGGGTGTTCGGTTGGACGCAGTCCCGGCAGATCGTGCCGGGCTGGTTCGGCGTGGGCACCGGGCTCGCCGCCGTCACCGAGGACGCCGAGGGGCTCGGCGTCCTGCGAGAGATGTACGCCGGGTGGCCGTTCTTCCGGACCTTCCTCGGCAACGTCTCGATGACGCTGGTGAAGACGGATCTGGACGTCGCGGCCCGGTACGTCGATCTGGCGCCGCAGGCCTTGCGGCCGCTGCTCGACGTGATCAGCGCGGAGTACGACCTCACGGTGGACCGGCTGCTGGCCGTGACCGGTGACCACGCACTGCTCGATCGCGAGCCGGTTCTGCGCACGACGCTGGAGACCCGGGACAACTACCTCGACCCCCTTCACCATCTGCAGATCGAGCTGCTCGGGCGCTACCGCCGCGGTGAGGACGACCCTGCGCTGGAACGGGCCCTCCTGCTGACGATCAACGGGATCGCGGCGGGGATGCGGAACACCGGCTGACCCGATATCCACCCCTTGCGTCGTCCCACCGCCCGGCGTACGCTCGCGATATATCGTGATCGGTCGACGAAACATCGCCGAGTGACTCGCGATTGACGAGGACTTCACACGAGGGGAAGCACGATGGGACGGGACTGGGGACGCGAGTTCGAGTCGATGTGGCAGCAGCACGCTCGCGGACAGGGCGGCTGGGGCGGCGGTCACGGCCGTGGCGGCGAGTGGAGCGGCCCGTGGGGCAGTTGGCAGTGGGGGCCGCCCGGCCGGCGTTCGGGTCCGCCGCCGTGGCTGAGCGGACTGTTCGGGCTCGCCACGCAGGAGCCGGCGCGAGGTCCGCGGGTACGACGCGGCGACGTGCGGATGGCGATCCTCGCCGTCCTCGCTGACGGCCCGCTGAACGGCTACCAGGTGATCCAGGAGATCGGCGAGCGCACCGGCGGTGCCTGGCGCCCCAGCCCCGGCTCGGTCTACCCGACGATCGCCCAGCTCGAGGACGAAGGCCTGGTCGAGGGCGACGACGAGCGAGGCCGGCGTACCCTCCGGCTCTCCGACGCGGGCCGCACCTACCTGGCCGATCACGAGGACGAGGTCGCCGGCGTATGGGCGCCGTTCCAGGGCGGGACGCAGCGACCGCACGGCGAGGACGAGGCCGAGGGCGCCCCCGACTTCTCCTCGCTGAAGCCTGAGCTCGGCCGGGTGATGAACGCCGTATGGCAGATCATCACCACCGGCACCGACGAGCAGCGGCGGGCAGCGGTCGGGGTGCTGCTCGACGCGCGACGCGGGCTGTACCGGATCCTCGCCGACGACGCCGACGCCGACGGCGAGGTCGATGACCTCGGCGACCGGCCGGGCGACGACTTCGAGGGGGAGTCATGAACGACCAGGTGCGGATCAGTGATGCCGATCGTGAGGCCGCGGCCCGCGAGCTCGGCGAGCACTACGCCATGGGGCGGATCACCACCGAGGAGCACAACGAGCGGTTGGAGCAGATCTGGGCGGCCCGGACCGCGGCCGACCTCCGCCCGGTCTTTCGGGACCTGCCCCGGCAGCAAACGCCTCAGGCACCACGCGCGCCTCGGCCGGCGTCGTCACCCACGCCGAGCGGGGGATCCTGGGGCCGGATGCCGCACGTGCCGTTCCTGTTCAAGGTCCTGGTCGGGATCGTGATCGTGGCGATCGCCATCAACCACTGGTTCTTCCTGCTGATAGCGCTGCTGGTCTACCTGTTCGTGGTCCGCCGCTTCTTCAGCCGCAGCGGGTGGAGCCGCTACCACGGGCGCTCGGGCGCGCGTTGGCGTTGACATGCTGCTGACCTGGCGCTTCTGTCACGCCGTACGACGCCCACCCGGCGTCGGCGTCCCGTCGTACGACGTCGAACGGCCTGCTGAGGCCGGCGAGCCCGCGCCGGCGCTCGCGCGGGCTCAAGGGAGTCAGACCGGGATCGCGCGGTTCACCCAGACGTCGCCGACCTCCATGCCCACCTTCTGATAGAGGGCGAGCGCGCCGGTGCGCGAGTCGGTCGACAGCGCCGACCGAGCGGCCCCGTGCTCCCGGCCGCGAGCGAACGAGTCGACCAGCAGGGCCTGGGCGAGGCCGCGGTGGCGCTGGTCGCGGCGTACCGCGAGCCGGGACACGAACGCCTCACGCTGCTCACCCTCGTACATCGTGAGCCAGGCGACCCCGACGACGGCCTCGGCCGGGTCGACGACCACCCGCAGCATCCAGGGCTCGAAGCCCGGGCGGCGGATGACCGATGCCTCGAAGTCCTCGTAGGACTCCCGGTCGCGCACCGACCATTCGAGGAACGCATCCTCGATCACGGTGTGCACGGCGGGATACTCCGTCGGGTCGGCAGCTCGGACCGTGTACCCCTCGGGCAGCGGACGCTCCGGGATCTCCTTGCCCTCAGGCAGGCTGAGGACCCAACTGGTCCAGCGGACGCGGTAGCCGAGCTTCTCGAGGAGCCGGTCGGCGGGGGATCCCTCGGGGACCGGCGAGCCGTACTCGCTCCCACCCTGGCCGCGCACGGTGTCCTGCAGCCAGCCGGCGAGCGCCGTACCGATGCCGCGGCGTCGGTAGTCGGGGTGGACCGCGCAGTCAGCCCGGTCATGGCCGGTGACCTCGGCGTACGCGATGACCCGCGAGCCGTCCATGACGCCGATCGTGCTGGTGGAGATGTCCCAGCTCGGGCGGGACCAGTCGCTGACCAGGTCGGCGAGCTCGATCTCGACCTTGCCGATGTCGGCCTGCTCCTGCGCAGCATGCACCTGGTAGACGGCCTGGACGTCGTCATGGGTCAGCACCCGCGCCGTCAGCCCGTCGGGCAGGGTCAGATCCCTCACGAGGCGGCATTCAACAGCCGACCTGGCAGTTGCGTCACGCGATTTCCCGTCGACCTCGCAGTTGCGTCACCGGGAATGCGAGCGACCCGGCAGTTGCGTCGCCGGAAATGTGACCGACCCGGCACTTCCGTCGTACTCGTGATGGACGGGAGCGCCGGGTCAGCGTCGTGCGACGTGACGCGAGCGCCGGGTCAGCGTCATACGACGTGGCGCGAGCGCCGGGTCAGCTCACTTGGCGATCGCGGAGATGTCGAAGTCGAGCTTGATCTTGTCGGACACCAGGAAGCCGCCGGTCTCGAGAGCGGCGTTCCAGGAGAGGCCCCAGTCCTTGCGGTTGATCGTGGTCTGGCCCTCGAAGCCGATCCGGGTGTTGCCGAACGGGTCGCGAGCGGAGCCGGTGGACTCGAACTCGATGGTGACCGGCTTGGTGACACCCTTGATCGTGAGGTCGCCGGTGATCGTCCAGTCGTCACCGTCGCGCTCGACCTGGGTGGAGACGAAGGTGAGCTCGGGGTAGGTCTCGACGTCGAAGAAGTCGGGGCTGGCGAGGTGGCCGTCGCGGTCCGCGACACCCGTATCGATGCTGGCCGCCTTGATGGTGACGGTGACCTTGCTGTCGGCCGGGCTCTCGGTGTTGACGACGGCGTCGCCGCTGAACTCCTTGAACGAGCCGCGGACCGTCGTGACCATCGCGTGCCGCGTGCTGAAGCCGAGGCGGGAGTGCGTCGGATCGAGGGTGTACTCGCCGCTGATGTCCTGCAGGACGGTGGTGGCGGGGTCGAAGGTGCTGTCGGCCATGTGGGAGATCTCCTCTGAGTTGAAGTTTCAACCAACGTCGTTTCTCCTCAACACCACTCGCCCCCAGACATTCCCGGGCCTCGTGTGACTCAGGTCATATGTCTCTTGGGAAGT
>JAFMQY010000052.1:0-11555 GCA_017354415.1 Nocardioides sp. | reverse complement strand
ACGTTTGTCACGGACTACCCGAAAGGGGCGGGCTGACAAGACTGAACGGCGGTGCCACGCTGAGGCATGCCCGACACCCTGACCAAGATCCTGCTCCCGGAGAGCGACCTCCCGACCCGCTGGTACAACATCCTTCACGACCTGCCGACCCCACCGCCGCCGGTGCTCCACCCCGGCACCGGGCAGCCGGTCGGCCCCGAGGATCTCGCACCTCTCTTCCCGATGGACCTGATCCTCCAGGAGGTCTCCGATGACCAGTACGTCGAGATCCCCGGCGAGGTGCTCGACGTGTACCGGCTGTGGCGTCCCTCCCCCCTCTACCGCGCCCACCGGCTCGAGAAGGCGCTCGGCACTCCCGCGCGGATCTACTACAAGTACGAGGGCGTCTCGCCGGCCGGGTCGCACAAGCCGAACACCGCGGTGCCGCAGGCCTTCTTCAACGCCAAGGCCGGCATCGCGAAGCTGACCACCGAGACCGGGGCCGGCCAGTGGGGCACCGCCCTGGCGTTCGCCTGCTCGCAGTACAACCTGGGCTGCGAGGTGTGGCAGGTGCGGGCGTCGTACGACCAGAAGCCGTACCGGCGCACGATGATCGAGACCTTCGGCGGTCTCGTCCACCCGAGCCCGAGCGACCTGACGAACGCCGGCCGGACGATCCTCGAGCAGGACCCGGACTCCACCGGCAGCCTCGGCATCGCGATCAGCGAGGCGGTCGAGGTCGCGGCCCAGGACCCGACCACCAACTACGCCCTCGGCAGCGTGCTCAACCACGTGTTGCTGCACCAGACCGTGATCGGCGAGGAGGCGCTGCTCCAGCTGACGCAGGTCGGGGAGACGCCGGATCTGCTGGTCGGCTGCACGGGCGGCGGCTCGAACTTCGGTGGCCTCGCCTTCCCGTTCATGCGGGAGAAGTGGGCCGGGCGGATGTCGCCGACGATCCGCGCGGTGGAGCCTGCGTCGTGTCCGTCCCTGACCCAGGGCACCTACGCCTACGACTTCGGCGACACCCTCGGCATGACCCCACTGATGAAGATGCACACCCTCGGTCACGACTTCGTTCCCGACCCGATCCACGCGGGGGGCCTGCGCTACCACGGCATGAGCCCGTTGATCTCGCACCTCTACGAGACCGGCGAGATGGAGGCCGTCGCGAAGCGACAGACGGAGTGCTTCGCGGCGGGCGTGCTGTTCGCGCGCACCGAAGGCATCATCCCGGCGCCGGAGCCGACGCACGCGCTGGCCGCCGCCGTCGAGGAGGCGCAGCGCTGTGTCGAGACCGGTGAGGAGAAGGTGATCCTGACCGCGCTGTGCGGCCACGGCCACCTCGACCTCGCGGCGTACGACGCGTACCTGCACGAGGGCCTCGTCGACCACACCTGGGACGACGCCGAGCTGCAGTCCGCCGTCCGAAGCGCCCTGACGAAGCTGCCGTCCCCCGCCTGACCGACGACATGCCCCGGGAGGCGCCGGGCTCGACGGCTCCAGCCGGACACGACAGGTGCTCGACGACCGGGGACGTCGTACCTTGGAGGGGTCGAGGTCTCCCCAGGAGGGTCCATGAGCGGGTTCGGCATCGATCTCGGCACCGCCAACACGGTGGTGTGCCATCGGCGACGCGGCGTGGTGCTGGACGAGCCGTCGGTGATGGTCGTCCCCACGGGTCCGACCCGGTCCCGGCACGTGCGCCCACTGCTGGTCGGCAGGGAAGCCCGCGAGATGATGGGGCGGCTGCCGGCGGACCTGACCACCGTGCGGCCGTTGCACGACGGCGTGATCGTCGACCTCGAGGCGGCCCGCGGGTTCGTCATCGGGATCATCGGGAAGCTCGCCACGCCCGCCTGGCAGCGGGTGCGGCCGCGGGCGGTGATCGGCGTACCGGCCGGCGCGACGGCCCTCGAACGTCGCGCTCTCCTCGAGGTCGCCGACGAGGCGGGGATCCGCAGAGCCGACCTCATCCCGGAGCCGATCGCCGGTGCCGTCGGCTGTGGCATCGACCCGATGGAGCCACGCGCGCACATGGTGGTCGACATCGGCGGCGGCACGTCCGAGATCACCGCGTTCTGTTACGGCGGCGTGCTCTCGCACCGCACGTCGCGGATCGCCGGAGACGAGATGACACTGGCGCTCTACCGCTACCTGCGCTCCGAGCACCAGCTGGCCGTCGGCGAGCTCACCGCCGAGGCGCTCAAGTGCCGCGTCGGGGAGGACGACGGGCTGTCCACGGTGGCGCAGGGGATGGACCTGGCATCGGGACGGCCGCGACTGCTGACGCTGGAGGCCGGGGAGGTCATGGACGCGCTCCGGCCGACCGCCGACACCATCGTTGCCGCCCTCGCCGGCGCCGTGGACGACCTGCCGCCGCAGTCGGCCGACGACGTGCTCTCCGACGGGCTGACCGTGTTCGGCGGGTCCAGCCTGCTCAGCGGGTTCGACAAGCTGCTCGAGGCGGGCCTGGGCTTTCCCGTCCGGATGGCGGAACGGCCGCTCACGTGCGTGGCCGAGGGCGCCGCGCTCTGCCTCGACGATCCCGCCGTGGTCGAGGCCTACGAGGGAACGTTCGTCGGGGCGTTCTGAACTCAGTGGCCCGTCTTCGACGCGGTCTTGGAAGCGGTGCTCAGGATCTGCTTCTCGTGGGCGAAGAAGTACTGCATCGCCGGCAGCACCACCTTGCCCGACGTGGTGACGCCCTCACCGCCGCCCCGGACGTACGACGTCGCCACCACGGCCGGCTGATTCAGCGGAGCGGTGGCGGTGAACCATGAGTCGGTGGCGCCGTTGGGGGCTGACGGGTCCTGCGCGGAACCCGTCTTCGCTCCGGCCGTCACCGGCAGGGCGCGCATGATGCTCGCGGTTCCCGAGGTGGCCGCGAGCGACATCCCGGCCCGCACCGGCGCGAGCGACCCGGCGTACGGCAGCGTGCGTGGGTGGGGCCAGTGGATCCTGGTGATCGGCCCGAGGGTGTGGCCGTAGGACAGACCGAAGTGGGGGGTCGGGACCTGCCCGGTCGCGACGCCGGCCGTCCAGAGCGCGTCCTGGAGCGGCGTCACGGTCAGGTACCCCTGACCGATGCCGAGGATCACGGTCGAGCCGGGGTACCAGGTGCCGCCGGATCGGGCGACCTGGCTCGGGGAGCCGAGGTAGCCGGACGACTCGCCCGGGAGGTCGATGCCGGTCGGCCGCCCCACCCCGAGGGTGCGAGCGGTCTGCACGATCTGCTGCGGGCCGAGCGCCCAGGCCAACTGGTAGAAGTACACGTCGTTGGACCAGGCGATCGCCTCGGGCAGGTCCTGCGACGGCAGTGGCATCCAGTTGTGGAAGGTGTGGTTGCCCAGGGTCCAGGAGCCCCCGCCCGGCAGGATCTGGGTCGGCGGCACCGTGCCGGTCCTCGCGTCGGCAGCGGCGACGACGAGCTTGAACGTGGAGCCCGGCGGCGCCGTCGCCTGGGTGACGTGCTCGAGCATCGGGTTGTTCGGCCGCTGGCTCACGTGCGTGAGAGCCGTCTGGTGCACGGGTGGTCCGAAGACGTTGTCGTCGTACGACGGCAGGCTGGCCATCGCGAGCACCTGGCCGTTCCGCGGGTCGAGGATGACCGCGCCACCGAGGTCGCCGCGAGGCTGGCCGGGCACCCCCTGGAGCACGGTGGTCAGGTCGTGGGTCAGGTGGCGCTGCAGTCCCAGGTCGAGGGTGAGGCGCACGTTGGGGCCGCGGCGGGGTGGGGTGTACGGGCCGAGCCGGATGGGGGTGCCGGCCGGGGTCACGTAGACGCACTGACGGCCGTCGGTGCCCCGCAGGACCGGGTCGTAGGTCTGCTCCAGCCCGGCGCGGCCGACCACGGCGCCGGGTGGCAGGTCGGGCCACCGGTGTGCCTCCACCGGCGTCGCGACTCCGGTCCAGCCGAGGATCGGGCCGAGCAACGCGCCGTACGGATAGTGGCGCCCAGTGGTGGGAACCACGAAGACGCCGCGCAGGTGTGCGGCCCGCACTCGCCTGCCGACGGACGGCGGCACCGTGGCCACCGTCGTGTTGAGGCTGGTGCGGTGATGGCGCAGCAGGCGGCGCAGCTCCGGAAGCGGCCGCGCCGTGAGCGAGGCAAGACGTCGCATCTGCGAGCGCTGGACGAGCGCGGGTACGGCCTCCACCCGGTCGCGCCGAACGTCGACGGCCAGAGGTACGCCGTGCCGGTCGGTGATCTCCCCACGAGCGGCCGGCACAGTGGTGCAGCGCATCGCCTGGCTCAGGGCCGCGGCGCGCAGCTGCCGGCCGTTGTCGGTCTGCAGCTGCCAGGCGAAGCCGACCATGGCAAGCAGGCAACCGGTGACCACTGCCGCCGTCGTCCGCATCAGACGCGGCCGGAGTGCGGCGCCGGTCGCGCCGGTGGACCAGAGTCGGCGCGCCTCGCCGTCTGCACGGAGTCCGAGGATCAGGCCGAGCGCGGCGATGTGGACCGTGGCGGCCGTGCCGCCGTAGCTCAAGAGGGGGAAGGGAACTCCGGCCGTCGGCACGAGGCCCAGGTTTCCGGCAACGGACACGCCCACCTCGACGCTCACCAGCGCGGCGAACCCGCCCGCGGCCAGTGCGGCCGCGCGGCTGCGCGCGCGGCGGCTTGCGGCGACCATCCGCCACACGAGGACCGCAGCTGCGAGCACCGCCAGTGCTCCGGCGATAATTCCGCGCTGCTCGACGAGACTCGTGAACGCCAGGTCGGTCTCGCGGTCGGGGAGGTAGAGCGAGACCAGGTTGTGCAGATGCTGCTCGCCGCCGCCGGTCACTCCGCCCCAGGCGAGGGCGATGTGCATCTGGAGGATCGCCCAGCCGGAGCCGTGCGTCGACCCACTGAGGAAGGCGTTCAGCCGCTCCTGCTGATAGGGACGCATCAGATGCACGCCCAGCGGTGCCGCCGCCAGGGCACCGGCGAGCAGCACCAGGAGCGCGCGCAGCGGGATCCGGCCGAGGATCAGCATCACGCCGGTCAGTGCGCACAGCACCGCGGCAGTGGACAGGTCCGGCTCGGTGAGCACGAGCGCGATCGGCAGCCCGGCGACCACCAGGGCCAGCAGCAGTCGGCGTTGCCAGGAACGGTCGCTACCGAGGACCTGGGCGAGGACGAGAAGGAGTCCGAGCTTGGCCAGCTCGGACGGCTGCATAGTGAAGGAGCCGAAGGCGAGCCATCGTCGCGCGCCGTTCACCGAGGTGGCGGCGGCATCGACGGCCAGGAGCAGGGCGATGCTGAGGGTGTAGCAGCTCCATCCGAGCCACCGCAGACCGTCGGTGCGCCAGCGGCGCAGGACCAGGAAGAGCACGACGCCGGCGCCGACCACCACGAGCTGGTGCCACAGCAGGGACCGCGCGCCGATCGAGGCGAGGTTGACGAGCCCGAGCCCGATCAGCGTCGCGACGGCCGCGACGGCCCAGGGATCGAAGGCGGTGACCTCGGGCAGTCGCGCCGGCAGGCCCGGCGTCTGGCCGTACCGCCGGGAGCGGAAAGAGCCCCTCTCGATGCTGAGCACCCGTCCTCCTCAGCAGCGAGGTACGGAGCTCGTCAGCATGGCCGGATTCGACTGGGCATGGGCGGGAGTGCTCGTCACCGCGACCAGGGCGAAGGGGTGGCCGGGCGGGATCTTCACCGAGGAGGGTGCGTACACCTTCGTCCATCCCGGCTGCGCCGCCACCGACGTGACCGTCGACCAGGTGACGTGCTGCGTGCACGGCTGCACCACCCCGACCCGCCATCCGATCATCTGGGTGAGGGCGGCGGGCGTGAAGGCCACGGTCACCCGGACCCCGCACAGGGCGCCCGGGGCGCATGAGTTCAGCCGCTGCAGGTCCACGCCCGTGATCCGACCCGCCTGATGGGGGGCGATGACGGGGACCGTCGCGTGGGGATGCGCCGGGGCGTGGTGGTGTTTCGCGCCGGTCGGTGTGCCCGCATGCGCGTGGTGAGCGGCGGGGTCGGCGCCCGGCCCCTGGCCGAGACGACCGTAGGCCAGATAGCCCCCGACGACCGCCAGCACACACACCGGAACGGCGATCGCGATCCAGCGGCGAAGCGGGCGCGTCCGTCGTCGGCCGAGCGCTCGACGCGGCCCCGGCAACGCGGGCGCGGTCGTCGGGAGAGGGATGGGGGTGGTCGCATCGACGTGGGCGTCCTTCAGCTCTGAGAAGGCCGTGACGAGAGCGGCCAGCTCCCTCGCGATCCGGGTGTCGGCATCCGGACCGATGGCTTCGTCCAGCGCCTCGCGCAGCATCAGGGCGCGCGCAGCGGGTTCATGGGAGGTGCCTACGACGTCCTCGAGGCGACGCAGCAGCGCGAGCTGGCGCGGGCGCGGATGGGCAGGAAGGTTCCGGGCGTGGTCGACCAGATCGGTCAGCAGGTCGTCCACGCTGATGCCTTCGGACGGATCGTCGACCGAGACGACGTGGAGGTCGCCGTTCGAGGTGATCCGGGGTGGCGCGACCGTGATGTCGGTCCTTCGACCCAGGCCGATCGTCGAGGCGGCCATGAGCAGCTCGGCCGCGAGGTGGGCGGCCTGGCCCGGGGTGAGCACGGCGACCTCGAGGAGCCGTTCGAGATCGGCAGAGCCACGAGGGGTGCCGTCGCGGATGGGCCTGGCGACCGGGATCGGATCGAGAGGGGACTCCCGATCCGGCGCCTTCCCGCGTGGAGCGGGCAAGGGGATAGGCGGCGGTGGGCTCGACGCTTCCTGGGCCATACGATCACCGACTTCATACGAACCGACAATCGACTCGGTCGCCCCGGACCCGAGATCGCGCCGCTCGGCGACCGCCTCCAGTCTTGCTCGCTTCGCCAAGAGTGCAAGTGCGTTGTCGGGAGGCGGGCCGTTCAGGGCCCGTTCAGCCCCCCAGTGCAGCCTCGTCCGCCTCGGTGCCGACCAGCTCGCGCACCCGGTCGATCGCGTCCCAGTCGTTGACGTGCATGCCGGCCACGACGAGGTCACCGCGCAGCCACCAGACCCGGAAGGCCCGGTGCTCGACAGGGCCCTCGGTGTCGCCGGTGACGACGACCCGGTCGAACCCCTCGGGGCCCGGGTTGCCGACGTACTCCAGGCCGAGGTCGTACTGGTCGGTGAAGAAGTACGGGAGGTCGTCGGCGACCGCCTCGTCGCCGAGCAGGTTGGCGGCCGCCACCGTGCCGTGTTTGATCGCGGTGTCCCAGTGCTCGACCCGGATCCGGTGGCCGAGGACGGGGTGGTCGACGTTGGCGACGTCTCCGGCTGCCAGGACACCGGGAGCCGAGGTGTGCAGGCCGGCGTCCACGAGGATGCCGTTGTCGACGTCGATCCCCGCGGCCGTGGCGAGGTCTGTGGTGGGGGAGACGCCGATTCCGACGACCAGGCGGTCGACGCTGAGCGTGTCTCCGCCGACCAACCTGATCGTCGGGCGGTCCGCGACTGTGGTGATCTCCTCGATCCGGACCCCCGTGCGTACGTCGACACCCTGCTCGCGATGGAGCTGGGCGAACAACGCCGCCACCTCCGATCCCAGCACATTCAGCAACGGCTGGTCGAGCGCCTCCAGCACGACCACCTCGGCGCCCGCGCGGCGGGCGGCGCTGGCGACCTCGAGCCCGATCCATCCGCCGCCGATCACGCCGATCCGCGCGCCCTCGACCAGCTGCTCCTTCAGGGCCGTGGAGTCGTCCATGGTGCGCAGGTAGTGCACGGGTGCGCCGCTCTCGTCCGCCAGGGCCAGGCGACGAGGGGTCGCCCCGGTGGCCAGCAGCAGTCCCGACCACGCCAGGTCGGCACCGGCGGTGTGCACGGTTCGTCCGGCCACGTCGATGGACTCGACGGGCACACCGACCCTGAGATCGACGTCGTGCTCGTCGTACCAGCCGGCCTCGTTGACGAACGCGCTGTCGAGCGGGTCGTTGCCCAGCAGGTAGCCCTTCGACAACGGCGGACGCTCGTACGGCGCGTGCGGCTCGGCCGCGAACAGCACTAGGGGTCCGTCGTACCCCTGGCCGCGGAGCTCGCGTACGGCGGTCCCGGTGGCCAGGCCGCCACCCACCAGCACGATCGGGTCGGTCATCGCGCCACCGCCCGGTCGCGGGTCAGGGACAGGAACTCCGCCCGCGTCTTCGAGTCGTCACGCAGCCGGCCACGCAGGGCGGCGGTCACCGTACGGGCACCCTCGGCCCGCGCGCCGCGCAGGCTCATGCAGGTGTGGTCGGCCTCGATCACGACCCCCACACCTTGCGGCTCGAGCCGCTGCTGGAGGTGCTCGGCGATCTCGGTGGTCAGGCGCTCCTGGGTCTGCGCCCGGCGAGCGAAGAAGTCGACGGTGCGCGCGAACTTCGACAGGCCGAGGATCCGCTCGCCCGGGAGGTAGCCGACGTGGGCGACGCCGGTGAACGGAAGCAGGTGATGCTCGCACAGGGAGCGGACCGGGATGTCGGACACCAGCACCAGCTCGTCGTACCCCGCGGCGTTGCGGAACGTCGTGGAGTCGAACTCCCGCACGGTCAGCATCTCGGCGTAGGCATGCACCAGCCGGCGGGGCGTCTCGAACATGTCCTCGGAGTCGATCGGCAGCCCGAGCGCGGCGAGCATGTCGGCCGCTGCGCGTTCGGCGCGGACCAGGTCGATCGGCGCCGGCTCGTGGGTGATCCGAGGCCGAGACCGTGCCTCGATGAACGGCGCGGTGATGGGCTCTGCGACCGCTTCGGCCATCGTGCTCCACTCCTCCTGGACCGGGACGTCTATGTGAGAGTAATATCTCTGATAGAAAAGCGCTGTCAAGGAGGTGCCCATGGGCGACGCGTACTCGGCGATCGGCGCGCTGGCGGACCCGGTCCGCCGTCGACTGTACGCGTACGTCGTGGCGAACGACGGCGGCGTGGGACGCGAGGAGGTGGCCCGTGAGGTCGGCGTCGCCCCGCACACCGCCCGCTTCCACCTCGACAAGCTGGTCGGGGAGGGGCTGCTCGCCGTCGACCAGCGACGCCTGACCGGCCGGACCGGTCCGGGCGCGGGACGGCCCGCGAAGGTCTACCGGAGGGCGGACGCGGAGGTTGCGGTGTCCCTGCCCGACCGGGAGTACGACCTGGTCGGGCACGTGCTGGCCGCGGCTGTGGAGCGGTCGCTGGGCGGGGTGCCGCTCGGGAAGGCGCTCGTGGAGGAGGCCCGGGCGGCCGGCCACCGCGACGGCACGTCGTACGACGGGAAGGGCGGCGAGCTCGATCGCTCGGCCGGCGTCCTGGCGGAGCGCGGCTTCGAGCCCTCTCGGGCGGAGGACGTGCTGGAGCTGCGCAACTGTCCGTTCGACGCGCTGGCCCGCTCCCACACCGCCCTGGTCTGCGGCGTCAACCTCGACTACGTCACCGGTCTGCTCGAGGGCCTCGGGTGCACGCAGGCCTGCGCGCAGCTCGACCCGGCGCCCGGTCGGTGCTGCGTGCGGGTGACGGTGGAAGGGCGCTGACACCCTCCTGTCAGGATGGCGGCCATGGTGTCGCCCCGGTTGTCGCTGCTCGCCGTCGCCACGACCCTCGCCGCCGCTGCCCTCACGGCCGGCTGCTCGGGAAACAACGGGAGCAGCCCGAACCCCACGATCGACGCGCTGGCACAGGGCTTGACGACGGGTGACTTCTCCCAGGTGCCGTTCGACGGCGACCGGATCACCCCTGCCTCGGTGAAGAAGCAGTACGACAAGACCGTGGCCGGCCTCGGTGATGTGAAGCCGAAGGTGACTGTCGCCTCGACGAGCGAGCAGGGCAACGACAGCGCGACGGCGACGCTGCACTGGACCTGGCCGATCGGCACCGGGTGGAGCTACTCGAGCAAGGCAACCCTGGTCAGCCACGACAACGGCGACACCTGGCAGGTGTCCTGGAAGGTCGGCACGATCGAGCCGTCTCTGGCCGCCGGGGACACCTTGCAGGCAACCACGGTGCAGGCGAAGCGCGGCGACATCCTCGGGCCCGGAGGGGCCAGGCTGGTCACGGACCGTCCGGTCGTGCGGTTCGGGGTCGACCGTCTCAAGGTGCCTGCCTCTCAGGCGGCCGACTCCGCCCGCCGGCTCGCCGAGCTCGTCGGGATCGATGTCGCGCCGTACGTCAAGCAGGTCAACGCCGCGGGACCCAAGGCGTTCGTGCAGGCGATCGCGTTCCGTCAGAACGAAGTGCCTCCGCAGGTCACTGCCGGGTACGTCCACATCAAGGGCGTGGACGCGATCGCGGACCGGATCCCGCTCGGGATCACCAAGGAGTTCGCGGCGCCCATCCTCGGCACGGTCGGCCCGGTCACGGCCGACCTGATCAAGCAGAACCCCGGCGTCTACCAGGTCGGAGACCTGGCCGGTCTGTCCGGACTCGAGGCGCGGTACGACGCGCAGCTGCGCGGCACGCCCGGAGTCGTGGTGGACGCGGTGGACAGCGGCGGTCACGCGAGGAAGCTCTTCCGGACCAAGCCGGTCGCCGGCACTCCGCTACGGCTGACGTTGGTGCCGCGGCTCCAGATGCTCGCCGAGGACATCCTGAGCAACGTCGGCCCGGCCAGCGCCATCGTCGCGATCCGGCCCTCGACCGGTGCGCTCCTGGCCGCGGCGAACGGTCCGGGGAACAACGGCTACAACGACGCGACGTACGGGAGGTTCGCCCCCGGCTCGACGTTCAAGACGGTTGGCTCGCTGGCGCTGCTGAAGAACGGTCAGACGCCCTCGTCGCCCGTGGACTGCCCGACCCGCCTCGTCGTCGATGGCAAGCAGTTCACCAACGACAGCTTCTACCCGCCGTCGGCCAACGGCCGGATCACCTTGGCGACAGCGCTGGCCAACTCGTGCAACACCGCGTTCATCAACGAGCGCACGAAGCTCGGCCCCCACGACCTCGTCGACGCCGCGGCCACGCTCGGGATGGGCGTCGACCACGACCTCGGCTTCCCGGCGTACTTCGGGAACGTCGTGCCGCCGACGTCCGAGACGACGAAGGCCGCCGACATGATCGGCCAGGGCCAGATCCTGGCGTCGCCGATGACGATGGCGACCGTGATGGCGTCGGTGGTGGCCGGGCACACCGTCGTACCACAGCTGGTCACGTCGGTCGACGTCTCCCCGACGCACCCCGAGCCGCTCACGCCGCAGCAGGACGCGACGCTCAAGCAGATGCTCCGCGGGGTCGTGCTGAACGGCACGGGCATCGGGCTACGCGACGTGCCCGGTCCGCCGGTGATCGCGAAGACCGGCACCGCCGAGTTCGACAGCAACGGGAAGCTCCTCACCCACGCCTGGATGATCGCCGGCCAGGGCGACCTCGCCGTGTGTGCGTTCGTCGACGTCGGTCAGACCGGCGCCGGCGTCGCCGGTCCGCTCCTCGACCAGTTCCTCCGCGGCGCGCACGTGCGCTGACCTGGCGGTTGCGTTCGCCGGTGGGGTGCTGACCTGGCGGTGGTGTTCGCCGGTGGGGTGCTGACCTGGCGGTTGTGTTCGCCGGTGGGGCGTTGACCTGGCAGTTGTGCTTCGAGGGACTCTACGTCGTCGACGGTCCCCGCGGTCCGCTCGTCCGTGGTGACGTTTGCCTGGCGCACCGCCGGCGGCGGTCA